>JBKOWZ010000246.1:0-30878 GCA_046724665.1 Actinomycetota bacterium | reverse complement strand
GCCCTGGGAAGGTCCGACTGTTCGACTGCGGGGAACCGTAGGAACTGCGGCGATCGGCACCCATGGAGCCGGCCGCCATAGTCGGGGCGAACCGCATGTGCGCGGCCGCCATCCGGCCGCCCCGCGCGCTGCCGGAGACTCGCGCGTGGAAGCCGGTGGAGATTGCTGGCCGCAGTCGCCGCATTAGAGTCGTTGCAGGAGTCGCCGACTTCGGCTTCGCCGTCAACGAGGATTGGCTGCCGACTAGATGGGAATGGGCTCGATGGACAAGGTGGTCACCACGGCAGAGGCCGTGGCCGACATTCCGGACGGGGCGAGTATCGCGGTGGGCGGCTTCGGCCTCTGCGGCATTCCGTCCACCCTGATCGCCGCCCTGCTCGCCCGGGGCTCGACGGACCTGCGCGTGGTGTCGAACAACTGCGGGGTGGACGGCTGGGGGCTCGGCCTGCTGCTGGAGGCGGGCCGGATCGCCCGGATGACCAGCTCGTACGTCGGGGAGAACAAGGAGTTCGCCCGGCAATACCTGGCCGGGGAGCTCGAGGTGGAGCTCACCCCGCAGGGCACGCTCGCGGAGCGGCTACGCGCGGGCGGCGCGGGCATCCCGGCGTTCTACACCGCGACCGGTGTCGGAACGCAGGTCGCCGAGGGCGGGCTGCCGTGGCGTTACGCACCCGACGGCACGGTGGCGGTCGCCTCGCCGCCCAAGGAGGTGCGGACCTTCGGCGAACGCGAGTTCATCCTCGAGGAGGCGATCACCACGGACTTCGCGCTGGTGCGGGCCGCGGTGGCGGACCGGCACGGCAACGCGGTGTTCAACGGCTCGGCGCTGAACTTCAACCCGCTGGCGGCGATGGCCGGGCGGATCTGCGTGCTGGAGGCCGAGCTGATCCTCGAACCCGGCGAGATCCCGCCGGCCGCGGTGCAGCTGCCGGGCGTGCACGTACACCGGATCGTCGCGGCGACGGTGGCCGAGAAGCGGATCGAGCGGCGCACCGTGCGTCCACGGCCGCAGCCCGCCGCGGTGAACGCCGAAACCACCCCCATCGACGTGAACGGGAACGGGAACTGACATGGCCCTCGACCGCAACCAGATGGCCGCGCGTGCCGCGCTCGAACTGCGCGACGGGCAGTACGTGAACCTCGGCATCGGCCTGCCGACGCTGATCCCGAACTTCGTGCCCGAAGGCGTGACCGTGGTGCTCCAGTCGGAGAACGGCATCCTGGGCACCGGCCCGTACCCCTACGAGGGCGAAGAGGACCCCGACCTGATCAACGCCGGCAAGGAGACCGTGACCCTGCTGCCCGGCGCCTCCCTGTTCGACTCGGCGACCTCCTTCGCGATGATCCGCGGCGGCAAGATCGACGTGGCCGTGCTCGGCGCGATGCAGGTCAGCGAGCGCGGCGACCTGGCGAACTGGCTGATCCCCGGCAAGATGGTCAAGGGGATGGGCGGCGCGATGGACCTGGTGCACGGGGCGAAGCGGGTGGTCGTCCTGATGGAGCACGTCGCCAAGGACGGCGGCCACAAGCTGGTCGAGGAGTGCTCGCTGCCGCTGACCGGCAAGCGCGTGGTGCACCGGATCATCACCGACCTCGCCGTCATCGACGTCGAGGACGAGGGCCTTGTGCTGCGCGAGCTGGCGCCGGGCGTGAGCGCGGACGAGGTCGCCGCGGCCACCGGCCCCGCGCTGCGGATCGCGGCCGAGCCGGTGCCGACGATGCCCATGCCAATCGGCTGATTCCCGCCGGGCACCCGTAGTCCACCACCACAACCGGGGGCGGCAGAGTATGCCGCCCCCACATCCCCTCCGCCGGGCCCGCACAGGACAGTACCCAGGACCCACTCGCCGCACCTTCGGCGCGTCCCCGTATCCCGCCTGTGACAGGAGCTCAGTGTTGAGCACCACATCCGCAGCTCAGATCCGCACGCCCGGCCGGCCGCCGTCCCGCTGGCGCGTCGTCGGCGCGTCGCTCGTCGGCACCACCCTGGAGTGGTACGACTTCTTCCTCTACGGCACCGCCGCCGCGGTGGTCTTCCCGAAGGTCTTCTTCGTCAAGAGCGATCCGCTGACCGGGACCCTGCTCTCGTTCCTGACCTACGCGCTCGGCTTCGCCGCCCGGCCGCTCGGCGGCCTCTTCTTCGGCAACCTCGGCGACCGGATCGGCCGCAAGCGCGCGCTCATCATCACGCTGATCGTGATGGGCACGGCGACGACGCTCATCGCCGCCGTGCCGTCGTACGCGTCGATCGGCGTCGCGGCGCCGATCCTGCTCACCACGCTGCGCATGGTCCAAGGCTTCGCGCTCGGCGGCGAGTGGGGCGGCGCGGTGCTGATCGTCGCGGAGCAGGACCGCGAGCACCGCGGCTTCTGGGCCTCCTGGCCGCAGGCCGGCGCGCCGCTCGGCAACGTCTTCGGCACCGGAGTCCTGCTGCTGCTCTCGCAGAACCTGTCCGAGTCGGCGTTCCTGTCCTGGGGCTGGCGCATCGGCTTCGGCCTGTCCGCGCTGCTGCTGGTGGTCGGCCTGTGGATACGCTCCTCGCTGCACGAGACCGAGGCGTTCCAGCAGGCGCTCGCCCGCCGCGAGGCCGCGCGCGCCACCGCCAGGCCGCCGGTGATCGAGGTCGTGCGCACCGGCTGGCGGCAGCTGCTGACCGCGTTCGGCGCGCGGATGGCCGAGAACATCTCGTACTACCTGATCACCGCGTTCATCCTGGTGTACGTCGTGAACCACCTGAAGCTGTCGAAGTCCTTCGGCCTCGACGCGGTGCTGATCGGCTCAGCGGTCGAATTCGCGCTCATCCCGCTGTTCGGCGCGCTGTCCGACCGGATCGGCCGCCGCCCGGTCTACCTCGCCGGCGCGATCGGCATCGGCGTGTGGACACCGTTCTTCTTCGGCCTGCTGAACTCCAAGTCGTACCCGCAGGCTGTCCTGGCGGTCATCGTCGCGCTCGCGTTCCACGGCCTGATGTACGCGCCCCAGGCGGCGTTCTTCGCGGAACTCTTCGCGACCGGCGTCAGGTACTCCGGCGCGTCGATCGGCTACCAGGTGGCGTCGGTCGCGGCAGGCGCCCCCGCACCGCTGATCGCCGTCGCGATCCTCCAGCACAACGGCGACAAGACCCCGACGCTCCTCGCGATCTACCTGGGCGCCGCCGCGCTGCTCACCCTGATCGCGGTGGCCGCCGCACGCGAGACCCGCGCCACCGACCTGCTGGACGCCTCCCCCGCCGCCGATCAGCGGCCAGCAGCCCAGGCAACCAGAGGAGCACAAGGGCGGTCGGCGTCGGCCCCACCGCTTGGTCTCACTGGTGACGCACTCGAATAACCCAGCCTGAACGCGGGCGCACCCGCACTCCCTCAACCCACGGTTCTTCCAGTTGCTCGACCTCGAGCACGGCCGGCCGGAAGTAACCTGCCGTCATGACCGATGACACCTGGGCCGGCCTGGCTGACCACTTCGTGGACGAGGCCTATGCGTCGGTGAAGGGCCGCGTGCGCACCTATGTGATGCACCGGCAACTGCTGGAGCACCTGCCGCCGCCCCCGGCGTCCGTACTGGACGTCGGCGGCGGCGCGGGTCACCAGTCGTTCCCACTCGCCCAAGCCGGCTACGACGTGACGCTGCTCGACTCGTCCCCGGCGATGCTGGACAAGGCCGAGCAGCGATTGCAGCGGCTCCCCGACGAGGCGCGACGACGAACAACGCTCCTCCAGGCCGACGGCGAGAACGCCGACGATGCGGTACGCGGCCGACGCTTCGCAGCGGTGCTGTGCCACGGCGTGCTCGGCTACCTCGACCAGCCGGAGCCCTTGGTGGATCAGCTGTGCCGCTGCGCCGACGACGACGGCATCGTCTCGATCATGGCCGGCAACGCCAAGGCCGCAGCGGTACGTCCGGCCCTGGAACGACGCTGGCATGACGCCCTGGCGTCGTTCGACGCCGCCCAAGAGATCGGCGTGTTGGGACTTCCCACCCGAGGCCACACAGTCGAGGAAATCAGCGAACTGCTGATCAGTCGCGGTGTGCGACCCCTGCGCTGGTACGGGGTGTGGCTGTTCGTCGATTGGCTCGACTACAGCGGCGCCGAGCTTGATCCGGGCGACACAGAGCAGGTCACGGCGGCCGCCGCGGTCGAACTCGAAGCCAGCCGCCGAGACCCCTACCGCCAACTGAGCCGCATCTTCCACCTCGTCGGGCGCAAGGGCCCAAGCTGACGCGGCATCGGACGTGCGCGTCAGCGCCCTGAGTCCGCGGAGCGGGGCGAGCGGCGGGCAACCGCACAGCGCACAGCGCGCAGCACGTACGGCGAAGCACTGCGGAGCCGGTCAGCCGGAGGCGCTGTCGGCGGCGGTGAAGGCGAGTGTCAGTGGCCGGCGACCTGCCAGTCCTTGCCGAAGCCTACGGAGACGTCGAGCGGGACGCGCAGTTCGTAGGCCGAGCCCATTTCGCGCCGCACGAGCTGCTCGACCTGCTCGCGCTCGGCGTCTACGACCTCGAGGACGAGTTCGTCGTGCACCTGGAGCAGCAGGCGGGACTTGAGGTTGTTGGCGGTGAGGGCGTCGTCCACCTTGAGCATCGCCACCTTGATGATGTCGGCGGCGGAGCCCTGGATCGGCGCGTTGAGGGCCATGCGCTCGGCCATCTGGCGCAGGTGGGGGTTGGTGGAGTTCAGATCCGGCAGGAAGCGGCGGCGGCCGAGGACCGTCTGGGTGTAGCCGGTCTTGCGGGCTTCGGCCACCACGGCGTGCAGGTAGTCGCGGATGCCGCCGAACCTCGCGAAGTAGTCCTCCATCATCCGGGTCGCTTCCGCGTTGTTCACGCCGAGGTTCTGCGCCAGGCCGTAGGCGGACTGACCGTAGGCCAGGCCGTAGGAGACCGCCTTGACCCTCCTGCGCAGCTCGCCGTCGATCTGCTTGGGCGGGAGGTTGAAGACGCGGGACGCCACCGAGGTGTGCAGGTCCTCGCCCTCGTTGAACGCCTCGATCAGGCCCTCGTCGCCGGACAGGTGCGCCATGATGCGCATCTCGATCTGGCTGTAGTCGGCCGTCATGAGGGTGTCGTAGCCGGGGCCCGCGACGAAGGCCTTGCGGATGCGGCGGCCCTCCCCGGTGCGCACCGGGATGTTTTGCAGGTTGGGGTCCACCGACGAGAGCCGGCCGGTCGCCGCGACCATCTGGTTGTAGGTGGTGTGGATGCGGCCGTCGTCCAGGACCGTCTTGATCAGGCCCTCGACGGTGGTGCGCAGGCGGTTCACGTCGCGGTGGCGCAGCAGGATGACCGGAAGCGGGTGATCGGTCTGGTTGGCCAGCCATTGCAACGCGTCGGCGTCGGTGGTGAAGCCGGTCTTGATCTTCTTCGTCTTCGGCAGGTTGAGCTTGTCGAAGAGGATCTCCTGGAGCTGCTTGGGCGAGCCGAGGTTGAACTGGACGCCGGTCGCGGCGTGCGCCTCCTCGACGGCGTGCTTGACGTCGGCGGCGAAGCCGACCTCCAGGTCGGACAGGTACTCGCGGTCGGCCGCGATGCCGGCCCGCTCCATCCGGGCCAGCAGCTGGATCAGCGGCAGCTCGACGTTGCTCAGCAGGTTCTCCGCGATCTGCGCGGACTCGGCGCGGCGGTCGAGTTCCGCGACGAGGCGGGTGTTGAGCTCGATGAGGACGGAGGCGGCACGCATCAAGGCGAGCGGCGCCGCGTTGTCCGCCTCGGCGTCGGCATCGGGGTCGGCGAGCACGTCGAGGGCGAGTTGGCCGTCCGGTTGGGGGGCCGTGAGCTCGCGGTCCAGGTATTGGCGGACCAGGTCGGGCAGCTCGGCGGTACGCATGCCCGGCTGTACGAGGTACGCGGCGAGGGCGGTGTCGCCGGCCAGGCCGACGAGCTCGAAGCCGTGCGCGGCCAAGGCGAGGATCGGACCCTTGGCGTCGTGCAGGATCTTCGGCTTGGCCGGGTCCGCGAGCCACGCGGCGAAGGCGGCCTCGTCCTCGGGGTCGAGCGCGGTCGGGTCGAAGTGCGCGGCGTGTGCGTCTCCGGTGGCCAGGGCGATCGCGGTCAGCTCGCCGGTGCCCCGGCCCCAGCGCCCCTCGACGGCGACGCCGATCGGGGCGGCGTCGGCGGCGTGCGCCGCGAGCCAGGGGGCGAGTTCGCCGGTGGTGAGGATCGCGGTGTCCAGCGCCGGCTCATCGGCCTGGGGCACGGCGGCGTCGGCGGCGCCGTCGAGGCCGAAGACCTCGCCGATCCGGCCGCGCAGCGCGCGGAACTGGAGCGTGGTGAACAGTTCGTCCACGGCCGCGGCGTCGCCGTCGCTGCGCTCGAGGTCCGCCGGGCCGAGGTCGAGTTCGACGTGCCGGTCGAGCTCGGTGAGGCTGCGGTTTGTCTGCACCTGCTCGAGGTGGTCGCGCAGCGCCTCGCCGGCCTTGCCCTTCACCTCGGCGGCCCGCTCGACCAGCGCGGCCAGCGAGCCGAAGTCGCGGATCCACTTGGCCGCGGTCTTCTCGCCGATGCCGGGGATCGACGGCAGGTTGTCCGACGGGTCGCCGCGCAGCGCGGCGAAGTCAGGGTACTGCTGCGGAGTGAGGCCGTAGCGCTCCTCGACCGCCTCGGGCGTGTAGCGCACCAGGTCCGCCACGCCCTTGCGCGGGTAGAGCACCGTGACGCGGTCGGTGACCAGCTGCAACGCGTCGCGGTCGCCGGTGATGATGCTCACCTCGAAGCCGTCGGCCTCGGCCTGCGTCGCCAGGGTGGCGATCAGGTCGTCGGCCTCTGAGCCCTCCTTGCGGAAGACCGGGATGTGCAGCGCGGCGAGCAGCTCGGACAGCAATTCCACCTGGCCGGTGAACTCAGGCGGGCTCGCGCTGCGTTGTGCCTTGTACGAGGGGAACAGCGCGGTCCGCTTGAGCGTCGAGCGGGACACGTCGAAGGCGACCGCGAGGTGCGTCGGGGCCTCGTCGCGCACGACGTTGATGAGCATCGAGGTGAAGCCGTAGATCGCGTTGGTGGACTGGCCGGTGGAGATGGTGAAGTTCTCCACGGGCAGCGCGTAGAAGGCCCGGTAGGCCATCGAGTGCCCGTCGAGCAGCATGAGCCTGCGGGGTGCCTGTTCGGTGGTCTCGCTCACTGCCGTTCTCCCGTCGTCTCCACGAATGCGATCCTATGCGCTGGGTCCGACACCGATGAGCTGGACGAGCCGGTTTCAGCGGGCCGGGCGAGCCGGCTGAGGGGACAGGGAGATGCAGGACATGGGCGAGGCGCGGACGTCCGACGGTGTCGGGGAGTTCCAGGATCTGGTACGCGACGTCTACGCGGACGGCGGCCGGCTCGGCCAGAAACTCGGCATCCACTTCACCGAGCTCTCCGCGGAGCGTCTGGTGGCCACGATGCCGGTGGAAGGCAACACCCAGCCGGCCGGGCTGCTGCACGGCGGCGCCTCGACCGCGCTGGCCGAGACCATGGGCTCGGTGGGCGCCGCGCTGCACGCCGGGCCGGGCTCTGTAGTCGTCGGCGTGGACATCAACGCGACGCATCACCGGTCGGCGCGCTCCGGTCTGGTGACCGGTACGGCGACGCCGCTCTACCTCGGGCGCACGATGGCGACGTACGAGATCGTCATCACCGATGAGGCAGGCAAGCGGATATGTACCGCGCGGATCAGCTGCGTTATCCGCAAACTGTGACTGTTACGGCGATATCGGGCGCTGCTGGCGTTAAGGGGTGCAGGACTGCATCCTGACCTAGTGAGCACATCACGAGGTCATAACGAATCAGTGCCGAAACTATATATAGAGTTCGAAGATGATGCCGCGGCGGCGGAGGTCGGCGACGCCGAGTTGGTCAGCGAGCACGAAGCGATCGGCAGCGCCTCTGCGGGTTGGGCGCCGCGTTGGCAGCCAGGCTGGAGTTGGAGCCCGCTGCCCGCGCGTTACCGCAAGCTGGTCGCGGGAGTGGCGACGCTGGTCGGCCTGGCCGCGGCCATCGGCGACGCCCTAGCCGCGCAGGCAGCGCAGCGTGCTGCGGACCGCTCGGCGGTCTCCGTGGTGGACGCGCAGTATTCGCGCAACGTGAACGGCGACGGTCTCGACCTGCTGATCGACGTCACGGACACCGGCCACGAGACGGTGACGGTCACGCAGGCGCAGGCACGGCAGTCGGACCTGCGCCTGGACTACGTCGGCGCGCCGGTCGAGATGAACCCGCGTCAGCAGTACGAGTTGGTGCTGTGGGGCCGGTACGACTGCACCACGCCGAGACCAGCCGACGGCGCGGCGGCGAGCAAGCAGCCGGGCACGGTACGGCTGACCGTGCGCAGCAGCCAAGGGAGCCTGTCCACGCTGGAGCTTCCACTGCCGACCGGTGCGTGGCTGCCCTACCCCTGGCGAAGCGGGAAGGCGGCGTATTGCGCGTCGGCGTGGGGCGGCTAGGCGATCGGCGCGGGGGTTGGATGCGCAGGCCGTTCCGCTGTTGGCGCTTTCGGCCACACTGAGAGCATGAGGCGCAAGGCTGGCGGCACCGACGAGGTCCCGGCGACGCTGGAGATCGAGTTCGAGGACGACGAGGCGTCGCCCGGAGCGGCCGCCTACCGCGCGGGCCGGCCGCGCGACCTGCGGTCGGCCGCGATGGTCACCCTGGCCGCGACGGTCCTCGGCGCGGCGCTCTACGGCGCGCATCGCCCCGGCCCGGCCGGCGCCGGCCCGAGCCTCGCGGGCACGAACTCGCGGACGGTCATCGCCAACGCGCCGAACTACGCCGCGTTCGTGGTGACGGTCAGCTATCAGGGCTCGCATCTGGTGTCGCTGGAGGAGCGCCGGCTGGAGGTGGACCTGCGGATCGCCCCGGTCACCGGGGCTCGGGTCAGCGTCCTGAACTACTACGTCAGCGAGAAGGGCGTGACCTCGCGCGCCGTGTCGCAGCAGTCCATGACGCCGCTGCCCGCCGCCGGGACGAACGTCCGGCTCGAGCTGACCGTGACCGACTGCGCGGCGGTGCCGATCGGCGAGTCGATGAGCTTCGTGGACGTCGTGGCGGACGGCCCGATCGGCGTCATGGACCGCTTCACCATTCTCGGCGACCGCTACTCGGCCGATCTCACCCGGCTGCTGAGCGCGCTCTGCCCTGACCGCGCTCAGCAGCAGCGGTGACTACTCCTCGCCGAGGTAGGTCTTGCGGACCTTCTCGTCGTGCATGAGGTCGGCGCCTCGGCCGGACAGCGCGATCCGGCCGACCTCGAGTACGTGGCCGTAGTCCGCCAGCGACAGCGCGGCCTGCGCGTTCTGCTCGACCAGCAGGATCGTGGTGCCGGTGGATTTCAGCTCGCGGATGGTGGCCATGATCTGCTGCATCATGATCGGCGAGAGCCCCATCGAGGGCTCGTCGAGCATCAGCAGCCGCGGCCGGCACATCAGGGCCCTGGCCATGGCCAGCATCTGCTGCTCGCCGCCGGAGAGCGTCCCGGCCGCCTGCGTGCGGCGCTCGCCGAGGATCGGGAACATCGTGTACGCCTTGGCCACGTCCTCGGCGATCTGCCGGTCCTTGCGCAGGTACGCGCCGAGCAGCAGGTTCTCCTCGATGGTCATCCGCGGGAAGATGTGCCGCCCCTCCGGCGAGTGCGCCAGCCCGAGTTCCACGATCGTGTGCGCGGGCACGCTGTGGATCGGCCTGCCCTCGAAGACGACGCGTCCCGCCGAGGGCCGCAGCAGCCCGGAGACGGTGCGCAGCGTGGTGGTCTTCCCGGCGCCGTTCGTGCCGATCAGCGTGACGACCTGGCCCTGCTCCACCGCGAAGCTGATGCCCTTGACCGCCTCGATCTTGCCGTAGGCGACGTGCAGGTCGTGCACCTCCAACAGGGCCATCAGGAGGCCGTCCCTTCGTCCTCGGCCGACGCGGCGGGCGAGCCGTCGGCGGGCGGGTCGGCGACCGGGGTGCCGAGGTACGCGGCGATGACCCGCTCGTCCGACTGCACCTGCGCCGGGGTGCCCTCGACCAGCTTGCGGCCCTGCACCAGCACCGCGACCCGGTCGCAGAGATTGAAGATGAACCGCATGTCGTGCTCGATCACGATCACGGCGAGGCCGCGCTCGCGGATCTTGAACACCGTCTCCTGGGTCGCCCGGGTCTCCTGCGGGTTCATCCCCGCGGTCGGCTCGTCGAGCAGGATCAGCCCGGGGTCGCTGGCCATCGCCCTGGCGATCTCCAGCTTGCGCTGGTCGCCGTAGGGCAGGTTGCGCGCCAGCGAGCCGGCGTGCCGCCCGATGCCGAGGAAGTCCAGCAGCTCGCGGGCGTTGTCCCGGGCGTCGCGCTCGGCCGCCCGGTAGCGCGGGCCGCGGCCGATCGCCGACCACAGCCCCTCCCTGGTCCGGCAGTGCCGGCCGACCATGACGTTCTCCAGAACCGTCATGTTGGCGAACAGCCGGATGTTCTGGAAGGTGCGGGCGATCCCCGCCTGGGTCACCTTGTACGGCTTGGCCGGCAGTATCGAACCCTGGTACCGCACCTCGCCGCTGGTCGGCACGTACAGGCCGGTCAGGCAGTTGAAGAAGGTGGTCTTGCCGGCGCCGTTCGGGCCGATCAGCCCGACGATCTCCCGGTCGGCTACCGTCAGGTCCACGCTGTCCACGGCGGTCAGGCCGCCGAAGCGCATGGTCACGCCGCGCGCCTCGAGCACCGCGGCGCCGTCCGCCGGGCCGGCCGGCTGCTGCTGCGTCATCGTCGTCGTGGTCACGCCGCGGCTCCCGCCTCTTCCTGGGTGCCCCGCGCGTCGGCGCGGACCACCTCGTGCGCCTCTGCCTCGGCGATCTCTTCCTCGTGGAACTCCAGCTGCCGGCGCCGGCTCGGCACCAGGCCCTCCGGCCGGAAGCGCATCATCAGGATGAGCGCGAGGCCGAACAGCAGCAGCTGCTTGTTGTGGAAGAAGGCCAGCTTGACCGGGATGAGGTACAGCAGCGTGGCGCCGAGCAGCGGTCCGGTGATGGTGCCCATGCCGCCGAGCACCACGGCCGCCAGCAGGAACGCGGAGTTGGGCGGCGAGGTGGCGGAGAACATGTACTGGTCCGGCGTCACCGTGTTGATCAGGTGCGCGTTGATCGTGCCGGCGAATCCGGCGAGGCCCGCGCCGAGCGCGAAGGCCAGCAGCTTGAGCCGGAAGCCGTTGATGCCCATCGCCCCGGCCGCGGTCTCGTCCTCCCGGATGGCCACCCAGGCGCGGCCGATCCGCGAGTCGTTGACCCGGGCGAAGATGAACACCACGATCGCCATCGCGACCAGCAGCAGCAGGTAGTAGTTGGCGAACTTGCCGAAGGTGACGCCGAGGAGGCTGTGCTGCTTCTCGAAGCTGTAGCCGAACAGGTTGAGGTCCGGCACGCCGTAGATGCCCTCGGGGCCGTTGGTCAGGTTGGGGCCCGACGCGCCGTTGAGGTTGTTGACCACGATCCGGAAGATCTCGCCGAAGCCGAGGGTCACGATCGCCAGGTAGTCGCCGCGCAGCCGCAGCGTCGGCGCGCCGATGACGACGCCGGCGACGACCGCGACCGCGATGCCCAGCGCCACCTGCGCCCAGAACGGGAAGGTGACGTGGTACCGGGACGCGGCGGTTCCCGAGACCAACGCGACCGCGTACGCGCCGACGCCGAGGAAGGCGACGTATCCGAGGTCGAGCAGTCCGGCGAGGCCGACCACGATGTTCAGTCCCAGCGCGACGGTGGCGAAGATCAGGATGTCGTCGGCGACCGTGTTGTACTGGTCCGTGGTCTGGATGAACACGAAGATCAGCGCCGCGACGAAGGCGGCCACCGCGGTGGCCACCCGGTTGGCCGCGGTCATCTCGGTCAGCCGGCCGAGCACGCCGCCGGCGTTCAGGCCCCAGGCGGCGAAGCCGATCGCCAGCGCGAAGCCGACGAACTCCTCGGTGTAGCCGGTGGTGATGCCGTAGTCGGCCACGAACATCCCGCCCACCACGGCGGCGAAGATGATCGCGATCTGCACCGGCAGCGGCGGCAGCGCCGCCCTGGCCGCCTCGCGCCGGTCGTCCGGCAGCTGGAACGCCGCGACCGCGGTGACCAGGGTGGCGATCCCGGCGACCCAGGAGCCGGTGACGAAGTTGGCCAGGCCGTTCAGCTCGGCCACGATCGCGATCAGCACGTACCAGGTGGACACCAGGTTGGCCAGGGTCAGGCCGCGCAGCAGCCGTACGTATCCGCGCGGAGCCATCCAGCGCAGCCCCGGCACGCCGTACGCGGCGCCGACGGCGACCAGCAGCAGCGCGCTGACCGCGAGCGTGATCAGCTGGTTGCCGCCGGGGTAGCCGGTGACCGAGAGGTCGCCGGGGAACTGTGCCGTCCAGGTCCAGGCCAGGAACGGGGACACCAGCGAGGCGACCGCGCCGACGGCGACGAGCGCCTTGGCGACGGGCGGGCTGACGAACCGGTTCTTCTCCGGCTGGGCGGCCAGCGGCGTGTCGGGCGGCGTGTCAGGAGCCTTCTCGTGCTCGCTCATCGCACTCACGCCCTGTCCGCGACGCGCTCGCCGAGCAGGCCCTGCGGCCTGATCAGCAGGACGAGGATCAGCAGCACGAACGCCCACACGTCCTGCCACGCGGTGCCCCACTGCTGGGTGGCGTGGTAGTGCGCCAGGATGCCGGTGGACAGCTGCTCCGCGAGGCCGAGCGCGATACCGCCGACCATCGCGCCGTACACGTTGCCGATGCCGCCGAGCACCGCGGCGGTGAACGCCTTGAGGCCGGCGACGAAGCCCATGTCGAAGGAGACCTGCCCGTAGCGCAGGCCCTGCGTCATCGCCGCGACCGCCGCGAGCGCCGCGCCGACGGCGAAGGCGACCACGATGACCCGGTCGGTGTTGATGCCCATCAGGCGCGCGGTGTCAGGGTCCTGCGCGGTGGCCTGCATCGCCCGGCCGGTGCGCGTCCTCATCACGAAGTAGGCCAGCGCCGCCATGCCGATCACCGCGGCGATCACCGTCAGCAGGTCGGCGGGCTGGATCAGCACCCCACCGAGGTTGAAGGCCTTGTGGTGGAAGGTGGGGAACTGGAGCGGCGCGGTGACGCTGCGGAAGTGCTGGAAGAAGCCCGAGCCGCCCGGCTGCGGAAACCACAGGAAGACCAGCTGCTGTAGGAAGATCGACAGGCCGATCGCGGTGATCAGCGGGGCGAGCCGGGGCGCGTTGCGCAGCGGCCGGTAGGCGAAGCGCTCGGCCGCGATGGCGAACGCCACCGAGACGATCACCCCGCCGGCCAGCATGATCGGCAGCGCGCCGATCAGGGGCAGGTGCTGCACCCATGGGATCCACAGATAGACGCCCAGCGCGCCGAAGCCGCCGAGCATGAAGATCTCTCCGTGGGCGAAGTTGATCAGCTGGATGATGCCGTAGACCATGGTGTAACCCACGGCGATCAGTCCGTACATCGCGCCGAGCACGATGCCGTTGGTCACCAGCTGAAGGAAGACCGTGGTTGTCACGGGGCGTCCTTCCGGATCGGGACGGGTTGTCGGGGAGCGCGCGGCCCGCCGGGCGAAAAACGGCGCGGGGAACGCTGTGGTAGCCGCTCCCCGCGCACGAAATCAGTTCCCGGTCAGGGTGTCCAGGGTCAGCCGTTGAAGGTGCCGACCTTGATCCCGTTGTCCCACTTGCCGTTCTCGACCTTGTACATGGTCAGCTGCTTGTTGGTGGTGTCGCCGTACTGGTCGAAGGAGACGTGCCCGGTGACGCCGTCGAAGGACACGCTCTGCATGGCGGCCTCCACCTTCTGCCGGAAGTCGGCCGAGCTCGGCACCTTGCCGCCGTTCGCGCTCACGACCGACTTGACCGCCTGGATGATCGCCCAGGTCGAGTCGTAGGAGTAGCCGCCGTACGCCGAGTAGGCCGCGGAGTAGCCGGCCGCGTTGTAGTCGGCGATGAAGGTCTTCGCCGAGGCGAGCGACTCCACCGGCGCGCCGACCGAGGTGCAGAAGTCGCCGTTGGCGGCCGCGCCGGCCAGCTGGACGTAGGTCGGGTCGAACACGCCGTCGCCGCCCATGTCCGGGATGTTGACGCCGGCGGCCTTCAGCTGCTTGGACAGCGGGGCCGCACCCGGGTACTCACCGCCGTAGTACAGCAGCTGCGCGCCCGAGGACTTGACCGCGCTGACCACCGCGGAGAAGTCGGTGGTGGTGTCCGGGGCGGTCTGCGCGACCACGACCGTGCCGCCGAGCTTCTTGAACTCGGCGGTGAAGGTGCCGACCAGGCCGGCGCCGTAGGTCTTGCCGTCGCTGACCGTGGCGACCTTGGTGAGCTTCAGGTCGTTGTACACGTAGTCGGCCGCGAACGGGCCCTGGATCGCGTCGGTGGTGGCGGTGCGGAAGTAGGACTTGTACTGGCGCGCCTTCGAGGTCTGCCAGTCCGGGCCCTGGGTCAGCGACGGGTTGGTGTTGGCCGGGGAGACCTGCACCACGTTGGCGTCGTTGAAGACCTTCTGCATCGACTGGGACACGCTGGAGTTCAGCGGGCCGACCACGCCGACGATGCCGCTGTCGGCGACGAAGGCGGTGGCGTTCTGCTGGCCGATGGTCGGGTTCTTCTGGTCGTCCTTCGCCACCAGCTTGAAGGTGACGCCCGGCACCTCGCCCTTCTTGTTCGCGTTCTTGACCGCGAGGTCAGCGGAGTTCTGGATGCCGAGGCCGAGCGCGGCCAGCGAACCGGTCAGGGGCGCGTCGACTCCGATCTCGACCGTGGTGGTCGAACCGCCCCCGGTGGCGTTACTGCTCGTGCTCCCACCCCGGGAACCACACCCGGCTAGTGCCAGAGCACCGACGGCGACGACCGCGCTCAATCTGTAGAGCGAAGCGCTTCGCATATTGCGTCTCTCCCTCGTTGGGGCAGGGCGCCGAAGGGGGGCGCGACCCGCACGCCCGCCTCCCGACCAAGCCTCGTAGGCAAATCCATTCGATTTGCGGGGTACAGTAGTGCGCCGCCTGCGGCATGGGCAGGGGTTTGCTCTACACTTGATCGTCTCGTTATGTGAAATTCGCGTGTCCCGCCGCAGCTCGGCCGCCGGTCCCGAGCCCGGCCCGGCCCGTCGGGCGCCGCGCGGACGGCCGCGCCAGCGCCGCGTTTCTCACCCGCGCGGAGTAAGCCGTTCGGGTGGGCGCAGCGGGGCCGCGGCGTCCCGGAAGGCGCAGACGCGCAGATCGCGGCGGGTCCGCTGGAGATCACGAAACGGATAACTTCGCCGTGCACACCTCGATCCCACGCGCCTGCGGCAACAAGATGAACAAGGTTCTTCCGGATGCAATATCCAAGTGGAACCATGCGGCTGCATCGACGCTCCCCCGGAGCAGGCGAGGCGGCCACCGTCCCGCCCTCAGTGAAGGAAACGGATTCCCCAATGCCACAGCTCATCGGGCGCCGCGCGATCGCGGCCAGTGCCCTTCTCGCCTCGGCGGCCCTGCTGGCCGCCGGCTGCGCCAGCAACCCGGCGAACACGCCGGCGGGAGGCTCGAGCCAGTCGGCGAGCGCCGGGTCGGACCCGAAGTCGCTGGTTCCCGCCGCGGTCAAGGCGAAGGGCACGCTGATCGTGGCCTCGGACCCGTCGTACGCGCCCAACGAGTTCTTCGACACCGACGGCAAGACGATCATCGGCATGGACACCGAGCTGGCCAAGGCGATCGGCCAGCGGCTCGGCCTGAACGTGACGATACAGAACGTCACCTTCGACTCGATCATCGCGGGCCTGGCGGCGGGCAAGTACGACCTGGGCATGTCCTCGTTCACCGACACCAAGGAGCGCGAGCAGACTGTCGACTTCGTGACCTACTTCTCCGCGGGCAGCTCGCTGATGGTCAAGGCCGGCAACCCGGACAAGCTCGCGACCACGGACCTGTCGCTGTGCGGCAAGACGATCGCGGTCGAGAAGGGCACCGTGCAGGAGGGCACCGACATCCCCGCCGACACCGCGAAGTGCAAGGCGGCGGGCAAGGCGGGGGTCAAGACGCTCTCCTTCGACGACCAGAACGGCGCGAACCTGGCGCTCTCCAGCGGCCGCGCCGACGCGGTGCTCGCCGACTCGCCGGTGGCGGACTACGCGGCGAAGCAGTCCGGCGGGAAGTTCGACATCTCCGGCGAGCCGTACGGGACCGCGCCCTACGGCATCGCGATCCCGAAGGGCAACGGCATGTCCCAGGCGGTGCTCGCCGCGCTCAAGGCTCTGATGGCCGACGGCACGTACACGCAGATCCTGACCAAGTGGGGCGTCAAGGACGGCGCGATCACCAGCCCGGTGATCAACGGCGCGGCGAGCTGAGACCGGATCTTCCGTGAGCGAGCAAGCGAGCGCGACGCGCATCGCCGAGCGGGCACGGCCTGAAGCGATTCGGGCCGTGCCGGTGCGGCATCCGGGGCGGTGGGTGGCCGCCGCGGTGATCGGTGTGCTGGTGGCGATGCTGGTGCACAACCTGGCGGTCAACACCCGCTGGCAGGGTTGGGTCATCAACCAGTACCTGTTCACCAGCCAAGTGCTGCACGGCCTGCTGGCGACCCTCTGGCTGACGCTGATCGCGATGGTCGTGGGCGTGGTCGGCGGGATCATCCTGGCGGTGATGCGGCTGTCGGACAATCCGATCGTCTCCTCGTCGGCCTGGACGTACATCTGGTTCTTCCGCGGCACGCCGGTGCTGGTCCAGCTGATCTTCTGGTACAACATCGCGGCGCTGTTCCCCACGGTCTCGGTCGGGATCCCGTTCGGCCCGAGCTTCCACACCTGGTCCACCACCACCCTGGTGACCACGTTCGCCGCCTCGATCCTCGGCCTCGGCCTGAACGAGGCGGCGTACATGGCCGAGATCGTGCGCGCGGGCATCCTGTCGGTGGACGAGGGCCAGACCGAGGCGGCCGCGGCCCTCGGCATGCGCCGGCTGCTGATCATGCGCCGGGTGGTGTTGCCGCAGGCGATGCGGGTGATCATCCCGCCGACCGGCAACGAGACCATCTCGATGCTCAAGACCACCTCGCTGGTCTCCGCGATCGCCAGCTTCGACCTGCTGGTCTCGGTGCAGCGGATCTACAACGCGAACTACAAGGTCATCCCGCTGCTGATCGTCGCGTCGATCTGGTATCTGGTGGCCACCTCGATCCTGACGGTGGGCCAGTACTACCTCGAGCGGCACTTCGCCCGCGGTTCGGTGCGCCAGCTGCCGCCGACACCGCCGCAGCGCCTGCGCGAGTTCTTCGTGCGCAATCTGCGTCCCCGCCACGCCGCGCCGCCCGTCGCGGCGCAACGACCCGGGGGAGGCGGCGCGTGACTGAGTCAACCCACGACGACCGCGAAGCCATCAGCGACGCGACGCCTGGAACCACCGCCGCAGCCACCACCGCCGCGACGACTCCCGTCACCCCCATGGTCGAGGCCTTGGCGGTGCACAAGTCGTACGGCCGGGTGGAGGTCCTCCAGGGCATCACGCTCAAGGTCCTGCCGGGCGAGGTGATGTGCCTGATCGGGCCGTCAGGCTCGGGCAAGTCCACGTTCCTGCGCTGCATCAACCACCTGGAGAAGATCAACGCCGGGCGGCTGAGTGTGGACGGCGAGCTGGTCGGCTACCGGGAGCGCGGCTCCCGGCTGCACGAGCTGCACGAGCGCGAGGTCGCCCGGCAGCGCACCGACATCGGCATGGTGTTCCAGCGGTTCAACCTCTTCCCGCACATGACGGCGCTGGAGAACATCACCGAGGCGCCGATCCGGGTCAAGGGCGAGACGAAGGACGCGGCCCGCGCCCACGCGCGCGAGCTGCTGGCGAAGGTGGGGCTCGTCGACCGCGCGGGCGCGTACCCGAACCAGCTGTCCGGCGGCCAGCAGCAGCGCGTCGCGATCGCCAGGGCGCTGGCGATGCGCCCGAAGCTGATGCTGTTCGACGAGCCGACCTCCGCGCTCGACCCCGAACTGGTGGGCGACGTGCTGGCGGTGATGCGGCGGCTGGCCGACGACGGGATGACCATGATCGTGGTCACCCACGAGATGGGCTTCGCCCGCGAGGTCGGCGACTCGCTGGTCTTCATGGACGGCGGCGTGGTGGTCGAGAGCGGCACCCCGCGCGACGTGATCGGCAATCCGCAGCACGAGCGCACCCGCTCGTTCCTGTCCAAGGTGCTGTAAGCCGCCGAACCCCGCTTGGCCGCCGTCACCAGCACACGACGGCGGCCAAGCGGAAACGGAAACCGAAGGCGATTCCGCTCCGCCTCTCAGCTCTCCTTCTTCGCCGCCGTCCCGGACGCCCCGCCGGGCTCCCCGTCGCCCTTCGGCGCGCTCGTACCGTCCACAACCGCCTGCGCGACCTCACGCATCGTCAGCCGCCGGTCCATCGAGGTCTTCTGAATCCACCGGAACGCCTCGGGCTCGGTCATCCCGAGCTGCACCTGCAACAGCCCCTTGGCGCGATCGACCAGCTTGCGCGTCTCGAAGCGCGCGGCCAGGTCCGCGACCTCGTTCTCCAGCGCGCGCAGCTCCTCGTACCGCGAGGTGGCCATCTCGATCGCCGGCACCAGGTCGGCCTTCGAGAACGGCTTGACCAGGTACGCCATCGCCCCGGCGTCGCGCGCCCGCTCGACCAGCTCACGCTGCGAGAAGGCGGTGAGCATCAGCACCGGAGCGATCTTCTCCGCGCCGATCTGCTCGGCGGCGGTGATCCCGTCGAGCACCGGCATCTTCACATCGAGGATCACCAGATCGGGCCGGTGCTCCGCGGCCAGCTTCACCGCGCTCTCCCCGTCACCGGCCTGCCCGACGACCTCGTAGCCCTCCTCCTGGAGCATCTCGGCGAGGTCCATCCGGATCAGCGCCTCGTCCTCGGCGATCACCACGCGCTTACGGGCCCTGCCCTTGTCGTCCGCGCTCATGTTCGGCTGCCCCTCGTCCGTCCCGGCACTGCTCGTCCAGCGGCAAGTTTAGTGGACCGCGTTACCCGGGCAGGGCGCACTCCACCATCCGGTATGCTGATCGCCGTATGGGGCCCCGGTAGCCCAATTGGCAGCAGGCAATGGATTCAAAACCCATACAGTGTGGGTTCGAGTCCCACCCGGGGCACTTCCGCCGTTCCGGCGACCGCGCCACTGAGGCGAGCGGCTTTCTTCATTTCGATTTCGGGGATTCAACCCGCACGCCGGGCAGGCCGTCGAAGGCGGCCTTGTCATCCCTCGTGATCAGGATGCGCTCTGTGCGTGCGGCCGTAGCCGCGATGATCAAGTCACGCCGACTCGTCGTCGATCTCGACGCGACGGGCCTCTTCGTGTTCCTCAGCCCAGGACGAGTCGCCGAGTCCATGTGAGGCGACGTGCTTCGTCACCAGTTCGTCCAAGTCAGCACCGGTGCCGCGGCGCGCAGTCCGGCCGTGTCCGTGTTCGCGCCAGGCCTCCAGGGCACTGACAGGGGCGATCGCGGCGACGCGTTTGCCGTGGCGCGTCACATAGGTGATCTCATCGCAATAAGCGGCGTTGTCTCCGATGTCGGCAAAGCGTTCGAGCGCCACGTTCACCGCCGGTTCGGTACTCGACTCGGTCATGTATCGCTCATGAGTTCCGTGAGGTCTGTACGAAACTTCAAACGGGTGAATGAGCAGTGGGCCGATCCCGGAGGAACGGCCCACCTGTGCGGACTGTCGGCGCGACGAGTCTGCTCGGACTGTCAGGCTGTCAGGACTGGCGGTAGGCGGGGGCTACGCCGGTGACGGCGTCGCCGACGCGGTGGACGCGGACGGCGTTGGTGGAGCCGGGGATGCCGGGCGGGGAGCCGGCCGTGATGATGATCAGCTCGCCGGGCTGGCAGCGGCCGAGCTTGAGCAGGGCCTGGTCCACCTGGAGGACCATCTCGTCGGTGGTGCCGACCTCCTCGCCGATGAAGGTCTCGACGCCCCAGGTCAGGGCGAGCTGGGACCTTACGATCGGCTCGGGGGTGAAGGCGAGGACCGGGATCGGCGAGCGGTAGCGGGTCAGCCGGCGCGCGGTGTCGCCGCTCTTGGTGAACGCGACCAGATAGCTCGCGTTGAGGTAGTCGCCGAGTTCCGCGGCGGCGCGGGCGACGGCGCCGCCCTTGGTGCGGGGCTTGGACAGCGCCTGCGGCAGGCCCTTGGCCAGCACCTGCTCCTCGACCGCGCAGATGATCCGGGACATGGTCTGCACCGTCTCGACCGGGTAGTCGCCGACCGAGGTCTCGGCGGAGAGCATGACCGCGTCGGCGCCGTCGAAGATCGCGTTGGCCACGTCGGAGGCCTCGGCGCGGGTCGGGCGGGAGGCGCTGATCATCGAGTCGAGCATCTGGGTGGCCACGATGACCGGCTTGGCGTTGCGCCGGCACATCGTGATCAGCTTCTTCTGCACCAGCGGGACCTGCTCGAGCGGCATCTCGACGCCGAGGTCGCCGCGGGCGACCATGATCCCGTCGAAGGCGTCCACGATCTCGTCGAGGTGCTCGACCGCCTGCGGCTTCTCCACCTTGGCGATGACCGGCAGCCGCACGCCGAGTTCGTCCATCACCGCGTGCACGTCGTCGATGTCCTTGGCGCTGCGCACGAAGGACAGGGCGATCATGTCGGCACGCACGCCGGCCTCGTTCTCGCCGAGCGCCCAGCGCAGGTCGGCGACGTCCTTCTCGGACAGCGCCGGCACGGAGACCGCGACGCCGGGCAGGTTGATGCCCTTCTTGTCGGAGACCTTGCCGCCCTCGGCGGTCGTGCAGACCACCCGGGGGCCGTCGATCTCGACCACGTCGAGGGCGACCCGGCCGTCGTCGATCAGGATCCGGTCCCCCGGACGGCAGTCGCCGGCCAGGCCGCTGTACGTGGTGGAGCAGATCTCCTGGGTGCCCGGCACGTCCTCGGTGGTGATGACGAACCGGTCGCCGCGGTTCAGCCTGATCGGCCCGTCGGCGAAGGTGCCGAGCCGGATCTTCGGGCCCTGAAGGTCTACCAGGATGCCGACCGCCTTGCCGGCCTCGTCCGCGGCGCGGCGCAGGTTGAAGTAGCGGGTCTCGTGCTCGGCGTGAGAACCGTGCGAAAGGTTCAGCCGGCCGATGTCGAGGCCGGCGGCGACCAAAGCCTTGAGCTGCTCCGGCGTCTCGGCCGATGGCCCGAGAGTACAGACGATTTTCGCGCGACGCATGAAAGCGACCCTATCCCTTACCGTGCGGTAACGAGCCCCGAAGGGGCTCATTCGTGATGTAACGCCGAATGCGCGCACCATCCGGCTGACGTGGTCCGTCGTGTTCGATGCCGCCCGCCATGGTACTCATGCCGGTTGAACACCAGTTGGCCGCCCACCTGAGGTTTGGTGGGCGGCCGGTCAAGCCGGGGGGCGGTTTAGAGCGCGGCGAGGGCGCATGAAAGGTGCGCGAATCGACGCGGCACGGCCGCTACTTGCTTCGGACGTGTCAACAATCACGCACGGTTGGGTGATAAATGGTGCGGCAACGTGATCAAACTGTGAGCGGGCGGACGGTGGGGGCGATGGCGGTCGGCAGCGCGGAGACTCCGGCGAGGTAGCGGTCCACCGAGGCGGCGGCGGAACGGCCCTCGGCGATGGCCCAGACGATCAGCGACTGGCCGCGTCCGGCGTCTCCGGCCACGAACACGTTCTCCACGTTGGTGCGGTAGTCCGCGTCGCGCACGATGTTGCCGCGCGCGTCGAGTTCCAGGCCGAGCTGTCCGACGAGGCCGTTGTCCTGCTCGGGGCCGGTGAAGCCCATGGCGAGCAGGACCAGCTGCGCCGGAATCTCGCGCTCGGTGCCGCGGACCGGGTTGAACCGGCCGTTCTCGAAGACGACCTCGGTGAGCCTGAGCGCGCGCACGTTACCGTTCTCGTCGCCGAGGAACTCGGTGGTGTTGACGGCGTATACGCGCTCTCCGTTCTCTTCGTGCGCGGAGGAGACGCGGTAGGTCATGGGGTAGGTCGGCCAGGGCTGGCTGCTCGGGCGCTCGTCGCTGGGGCGCGGCATGATCTCCAGCTGCGTGACGCTCGCGGCGCCCTGGCGGGTGGCGGTGCCGAGGCAGTCCGCGCCGGTGTCGCCGCCGCCGATGATGACGACGTGCTTGCCCTCGGCGGTGATCGGGGACGTCACGTAGTCGCCCTCGACGACCTTGTTCGCCAGCGGCAGGTACTCCATCGCCTGGTAGATGCCCTTGGACTCGCGGCCGGGGATCGGCAGGTCGCGGGCCTTTGTGGCGCCGACGGCGAGCACGATCGCGTCGTAGCGGTCACGCAGCGCGGAGGCGAGGATGTCCTGGCCGATGGCGACGCCGGTGCGGAACTTGGTGCCCTCGGCGCGCATCTGCTCTATGCGCCGGTTCAGGTGCCGCTTCTCCATCTTGAACTCGGGGATGCCGTAACGCAGCAGGCCGCCGATGCGGTCGGCGCGCTCGTAGACGGCGACGGTGTGGCCGGCGCGGGTCAGCTGCTGCGCGGCGGCCAGGCCCGCGGGACCCGAGCCGACGACGGCGACCGTCTTGCCGGAGTGGCGCTCCGGCGGCTGCGGGATGACCAGGCCGTCGTCCCAGGCCCGGTCGATGATGGAGACCTCGACGTTCTTGATGGTGACGGCCGGCTGGTTGATGCCCAGCACGCAGGCCGTCTCGCACGGGGCCGGGCACAGCCGGCCGGTGAACTCGGGGAAGTTGTTCGTGGCGTGCAGGCGCTCGATGGCGCCGGCCCAGTCGCCACGCCAGACCAGGTCGTTCCAGTCCGGGATGATGTTGCCGAGCGGACAGCCGTTGTGGCAGAACGGGATGCCGCAGTCCATGCAGCGCCCGGCCTGCCGCTGGATGATCGGCAGCAGCGCCCGCTCGGGGTAGACCTCCTTCCAGTCGCCGACGCGCTCGGCGACCGGGCGGCGGACGGGGTGCTCGACGCCGGTGGTCAAGAAGCCACGGGGGTCAGCCATGTGCGGCCTCCATGATCTTGTCGAGGGTCTCCTGCTCGGAGAGCCCGGACCGCTCGGCGGCTGCCCTGGCGCCCAGCACTCGCTTGTAGTCGGTCGGCATGATCTTCGCGAAGCGGGCGATCGAGCCCGCCCAGTCGGCCAGCAGCACCGCGGCGGTCTGCGAGCCGGTCTCCTCGAAGTGGCGCTTGACGGCGTCCTGGAGGAAGGCGCGGTCGGCCGCGTCCAGGGCCTCGACCGCGACCATCTCGGGGTTGACCCGGGCGACCTTGAGGTCCAGGACGTAGGCCACGCCGCCGGACATGCCGGCCGCGAGGTTGCGGCCGTGCTCGCCGAGGATGACCACGCGTCCGCCGGTCATGTACTCGCAGGCGTGGTCGCCCACCCCCTCGACGACGAAGGCGGCCCCGGAGTTGCGCACCGCGAACCGCTCGCCGACGACGCCGGAGATGAACACCTCGCCGCCGGTCGCGCCGTAGCCGATCACGTTGCCGGCGATGATGTTCTTCGCCGCGTCGAAGGTCGCGGCCCGGTTCGGCCGCACGATGATCCGGCCGCCGGACAGGCCCTTGCCGAGGTAGTCGTTGGCGTCGCCCTCCAGCCGCAGCGTGATGCCGCGCGGCACGAACGCGCCGAAGGACTGGCCGGCCGAGCCGGTCAGGGTGATGTCGATGGTGTCGTCGGGCAGGCCGGCGCCGCCGTACTTCTTGGTCACCTCGTGCCCGAGCATGGTGCCGACGGCGCGGTTCACGTTGCGGATCGGCAGCGCGATGCGCACCGGGGTGGCGTCCTCCAGCGCGTCGCGGGCCAGCGCGATCAGCTCGTTGTCCAGCGCCTTGGACAGGCCGTGGTCCTGCGCGATCGAGCGGCGCAGCGACGCGCCCTCCGGCAGGAACGGCTGGTAGAGCACCGGGGTCAGATCGAGGCCCGAGGCCTTCCAGTGCTCGACGGCCTTGGCCGACTCGATCAGCTCGACGTGGCCGACCGCCTCGGCCAGGGTACGGAAGCCCAGCGCGGCCAGGTGCTCGCGCACCTCCTCGGCGATGAACTCGAAGAAGTTGACCACGAACTCGGGCTTCCCGGTGAACCGGGCGCGCAGCTCGGGGTTCTGCGTCGCGACGCCGACCGGGCAGGTGTCCAGGTGGCACACGCGCATCATCACGCAGCCGGAGACCACCAGCGGCGCGGTGGCGAAGCCGTACTCCTCGGCACCGAGCAGCGCGGCGACGATCACGTCGCGGCCGGTCTTGAGCTGGCCGTCGGTCTGCACCGTGATCCGGTCGCGCAGGCCGTTGAGCAGCAGGGTCTGCTGGGTCTCGGCCAGGCCGAGCTCCCACGGCGCGCCGGCGTGCTTGAGCGAGGTGAGCGGGGCGGCGCCGGTGCCGCCGTCGTGGCCGGAGATGAGCACCACGTCGGCGTGCGCCTTGGACACGCCCGCGGCGACCGTGCCGACACCGACCTCGGAGACCAGCTTGACGTGCACGCGGGCCGCCGGGTTGGCGTTCTTCAGGTCGTGGATCAGCTGCGCCAGGTCCTCGATCGAGTAGATGTCGTGGTGCGGCGGCGGGGAGATCAGGCCCACGCCGGGGGTGGAGTGCCGGGTCTTGGCGACCCACGGGTAGACCTTGTGGCCGGGCAGCTGGCCGCCCTCGCCGGGCTTGGCGCCCTGCGCCATCTTGATCTGGAGGTCGTCGGCGTTGGTCAGGTACTCGGAGGTGACGCCGAAGCGGCCGGAGGCGACCTGCTTGACCGCCGAGCGCCGCTGCGGGTCGTAGAGCCGCTCCGGGTCCTCGCCGCCCTCGCCGGTGTTCGACTTGGCGCCGAGCCGGTTCATCGCGATGGCGAGCGTCTGGTGCGCCTCCAGCGAGATCGAGCCGTAGGACATGGCGCCGGTGGAGAAGCGCTTGACGATCTCGGAGACCGGCTCGACCTCGTCGAGCGGGATCGGCGCGCGCGTGTTGCCCTCGGTGCCGGCCTGCTTGAAGGCGAACAGGCCGCGCAGCGTCATCAGCCGCTCGGACTGCTCGTTCACCCGCTCGGTGTACTGCTTGAAGATGTCGTACCGGCGCTCGCGGGTGGCGTGCTGGAGCCGGAAGACGGTCTCCGGGTCGAACAGGTGCGGCTCGCCCTCGCGCCGCCACTGGTACTCGCCGCCGATCTCCAGGCGGCGGTGCGCGGGGCGGGTGGTGCTGCGCGGGTAGGCGCGCAGGTGCCGCTGGGCGACCTCCTCGGCGATCTCGTCGAGGCCGATGCCGCCGAGCTTGGTCACCGTGCCGGTGAAGTACTCGTCCACCAGCTCCTGGCCGAGGCCGAGCGCCTCGAAGACCTGGGCGCCGCGGTAGGAGGCGACGGTGGAGATGCCCATCTTGGACATCACCTTCAGCACGCCCTTGCCCAGCGCCTTGATCAGGTTCTTGATGGCCTTCTCGGCGGGCACGCTGACGAACACCCCGGCGCGGGCCAGGTCCTCGACGCTCT
Source organism: Actinomycetota bacterium (assembly GCA_046724665.1). Taxonomy (GTDB): domain Bacteria; phylum Actinomycetota; class Actinomycetes; order Streptomycetales; family Catenulisporaceae; genus Actinocrinis. Next base: position 5,512 of record JBKOWZ010000246.1, on the reverse strand, counting down.
CCATCGCCAGGTACGGGTTGACCGCGGCCGCGCCGTAGCCGATCAGCAGCGCGACGTGGTGCACCTCGCGCACATCGCCGGCCTCGACCAGCAGCGCGGTCTGGGTGCGGGTCTTCTCCCGGATCAGGTGGTGGTGCACGGCCGAGGTGAGCAGCAGCGAGGGGATCGGGGCGTGCTCGGCGTCGGAGTGCCGGTCGGAGAGCACCACGATGCGCGCGCCGCCCTCGATCGCGGCGGAGACCTCGGCGTTGATCTCGGCCAGCCGCGCACGCAGCGCCGTGCCGCCGCCGGCCACCTTGTAGAGCCCGGAGACGGTGACCGCGCGCAGGCCGGGCAGGTCGCCGTCCGCGTTGATGTGGATGAGCTTGGCCAGCTGGTCGTTGTCGATGACCGGGAACGGCAGCTCGATCTGGCGGCAGGCGGCCGGGGAGGTGGCCAGCAGGTTGTCCTCGGGGCCGATGGTGGTGCTCAGGCTGGTGACCAGCTCCTCGCGGATCGCGTCCAGCGGCGGGTTGGTCACCTGCGCGAACAGCTGGGCGAAGTAGTCGAACAGCAGCCGCGGGCGGGTGGAGAGCACCGCGACCGGGGTGTCCGAGCCCATCGAGCCGATCGGCTCCGCACCGGTCTTGGCCATCGGGGCGAGCAGGACGCGCAACTCCTCCTCGGTGTAGCCGAACGTCTGCTGACGGCGCACCACCGAGGCGTGCGTGTGCACGATGTGCTCACGCTCGGGCAGCTGGTCCAGGTGGATCAGGCCGGCGTGCAGCCAGTCCTGGTAGGGCTGCGCGGCGGCGAGCTCGGCCTTGATCTCCTCGTCCTCGACGATGCGGTGCTGCGCGGTGTCCACCAGGAACATCCGGCCGGGCTGGAGCCGGCCCTTGCGCACCACCCTGGCCTGGTCGATGTCGAGCACACCGACCTCGGAGGCGAGCACGACGAGGCCGTCGTCGGTGACCCAGTAGCGGGAGGGGCGCAGGCCGTTGCGGTCGAGCACGGCGCCGATCAGCGTGCCGTCGGTGAAGGTGATGGAGGCGGGGCCGTCCCAGGGCTCCATCTGACAGGAGTGGTAGTGGTAGAAGGCCCGCTTCGCCGGGTCCATCTCGGTGTGGTTCTCCCAGGCCTCCGGGATCATCATCAGCACCGCGTGCGGCAGCGAGCGGCCGGCCAGGTGCAGCAGTTCGAGCACCTCGTCGAAGGTGGCCGAGTCGCTGGCCCCGGGGGTGGCGATCGGGAAGACGCGGTCGAGCGGTCCCTTGAACGCGTCGGTGGCCAGCTGGGACTCGCGGGCGCGCATCCAGTTGCGGTTGCCCTGCACCGTGTTGATCTCGCCGTTGTGCGCGACGTAGCGGTAGGGGTGCGCCAGCGGCCAGGCCGGGAAGGTGTTGGTGGAGAAGCGGGAGTGGATCAGCGCGATGGCGCTGGCGAAGCCGCGGTCGGACAGGTCAGGGAAGAAGGGCTCGAGCTGACCGGTGGTCAGCATGCCCTTGTAGACCAAGGTGCGCGCGGACAGCGACGGGAAGTACACCTCGACCTCGTGCTCGACCCGCTTGCGCAGCACGAAGGCCAGCCGGTCGAGCTCGATGCCCGACTCGCCGTTCGCGCCGGCCAGGAACAGCTGGCGGAAGCGCGGCATCACCGCGCGGGCGGTGGCGCCGAGGATGTCGGGCGTGGTGGGCACGTAGCGCCAGCCGAGGACTTCGAGCCCTTCCTCGGCGGCGACCGCGGCGACGGTGTCGTAGACCAGCAGCTCGACCTCGTCGCTGTTCGGGATGAAGGCGAGGCCCACGGCGTAGGAGCCGGCGGGCGGCAGCTCGAAGTCGACGACCGTGCGCAGGAACGCGTCGGGCACCTGGACCAGGATCCCGGCGCCGTCGCCGGAGTCCACCTCGGCGCCCGAGGCGCCGCGGTGCTCGAGGTTGCGCAGCGCGGTCAGCGCCTGTTCGACGATGCCGTGGCTCGCCGCCCCGGTGAGCGTCGCGACGAAGGCGACGCCGCACGCGTCCTTCTCGGCCCGCGGATCGTAAAGGCCCTGAGCCACGGGGATGCCGCCGAGCAGCATCGGGTTCGACTGCGTCTTCGGAGTCTTCGGAGCCGGGCGATGGGGGGCCGCTTGGGACATCAGGTCCTCCATGGTCGTCGTAAATGTCCGCGCCGGAATGCGCGCACGAGGGACGACTCTGGCCCTGCCGCGGTGGCTTTGAGGTTACACGATGGATCAAGCGTCCGTCAGTAGAGAATTCTCTATCTCATATTCTGGACAAGACCTCGTTGACCTGCGGGTGTGGCGCGCCAAACCTTGTCTTCCCCGTGTTGCGCCCCCTTCACGCCTCCGGCGTGAGAATCACGTCACAACGCAGCGAACGGGCGCGCGACCCTTGCGGTCGCGCGCCCGTTCGCCCAGGTCGGTGCGGAAGTGCGTTACGGCTCGGCCGGCTCGCTGTCGCGCTCGGCCGCTTCGGGGGCGGTTTCGGCGCGGCGCGCCTCGTCCCGCGACTGTTCTTCGCGCCGCGGCCCGCCGCCGTTCGCCGCCGTGTCACCGTCGGCGGCTACGCCGCCGCGCTCGCCGCCGCCCGGCTCCTCGGCCGCGCCGGCGGGCTGGTACGGCCGGAAGTGCGGCCAGTACAGCTCGGCGGGCGTCTCCCGGCCGGGGTGTCGCCGAGCACTGATGATCAGGTAGCACAGCGCGGCCAGGCCGACCAGGATCGCCGTCCAGTCGTTCAGCCGCAGGCCGCCGAACACGTGCGCGTAGTCGCTGCGCAGGTGCTCGATCCAGGCGCGGCCGATCGTGTAGCCGAGCACGTAGAGGGCGAACGCGCGGCCGTGGCCGAGCTTGAACCTGCGGTCGGCCCAGATGACCAGCACGCCGACGACGACGCACCAGATCGACTCGTACAGGAAGGTCGGCTGGAAGTGCCCGGCGATCGAAGAGGTGCCGGGGATGCCGGAGCAGGGCGCGGCGTTGCGGTTCTCGTCGGTGCAGTGGATGGTCAGGCCCCACGGCTTGGTGGTCGGGTCGCCGTAGAGCTCGTTGTTGAACCAGTTGCCCCACCGGCCGAGCGCCTGCGCGAACACGATCCCCGGCGCGATGGCGTCGGCCAGCGGCGGCAGCTTGACCCCGCGCCGCCGGGCGCCGATCCACGCGCCGACCGCGCCGAGCGCGATGGCGCCCCAGATGCCGAGGCCGCCGTCCCAGATGTAGAACATCCGGAACCAGTCCTTGCCCGCGGTGAAGTAGAGCTCGTAGTCGGTGACCACGTGGTAGAGCCGGCCGCCGACCAGGCCGAAGGGCACCGCCCAGATGGCGATGTCGGTGACCACGTTCGGCTCGCCGCCGCGGGCGCGCCAGCGGCGCTCGCCGAGCCAGACCGCCAGCACGATGCCGGCGATGATGCACAGCGCGTAGAACCGGATCGGGAACGGCCCGAGCTTGATCTGCGCGACCGTCGGGCTCGGCAGGTAGGCGAGCGGGTGCGGGTTCGGAGTCATGACCTACTCGCGGACGGTGTCGGTGACGCCGACGCTGATGCGCCCGCGCTTGAGCTGGGGCTCGCACTGGCGGCGCCGCTGCCGCTCGCGCTCGGCGAGGCGCTGGGGCCGGCCAGCTTGTTGATCGACGCGGTGAACTGCTCCTGCGCCTGCGTGGGGTCGGAGACGTTCGGCAGGGTGAAGACGGAGCCGTTCGCGTAGAACGTGGGGGTGGACGGCTGATTATTGGTGATCTTGTTCAGCGCGGCGTAGTTCTGCCGCACCCAGCCGAAGTAGCGGTGCGAGGTCACGCAGCTCTCGAAGGTCTTCGTGTCCAGCTGCGGCACCTGCTTGGCCAGGGTGATCAGCGTCGTGTCCGAGGCGAAGGAGTCGGTGCCCTCGTCCGGCTGGTTGAGGTAGATCAGGTCGTGGTACGCCTGGAACTTCCCGGCGTCCTGTGCGCAGGCGAACGCGTTTCCGGCGTGCAGCGAACCGCTGCCGTTGGTGTTCGCGTCGATCAGCGTGACCGGGTGGATGAGCAGTTCGAGCGTGCCGTTCTCCACCAGCTTCTTGTAGGCCGGGGTGAAGACCGACTCGTACGACTTACACGCCGAGCAGCGCGCGTCCTCGTAGACGGTCAGCTTGACCTTGGCGCTCGAGTCGCCGATCGGGATGGCCATGCCGTCCGCGGACGCTATGCCGCCCGCGGTGTCGGCGACGGTGCCCTTGGGCACGATGGCAGGCGTCTTGGGCAACATCGCGTTCTGCACGACCAGCCCGACGATGATGGCGATCAGTATGACGCCGAAGGCGGAACCGTTCACGGTGTAGATCCGCCTGCGGCGGGCCCGTCGCGCCAGCTCGAGCCGCAGCTGCGCGGTGCGTTCGCGCGCAAGCTCCTTGCCTACCCTGTTGGCCTTGCTCATCGTCGGCGATCCACTTCCAGCTAGGTCGCGGGTGCGGTGGCGCGGCCCCGGTCGCGCCCCGCGGGGCGCGCTGAACTAGCCGCTGCCGCATCCTAATCGGGACGCCCGGATGCGCCACCCTCCCCCGGTGCAGATCTCGGGGAATTCATGGCGTCGCGTGACCGTCCCGTGACCTGAGTCAGCTCGCCGCGGCGATCGCGGAGTCGAGCGCGCTCTTGAAGGCGGCCTGCTCGGCGGCGACGGACGTGCTGACGATCTTGTGCTGGGCGCCGTTGATCGCGTAGTAGGGCGTGGAGACCGAACCCTTCAGCAGTGTGCTGAGCGAGTCGTAGTTGCGCCGGACCCAGGAGCCGTGGGTGCCGCGGTCCACACAGGTCCGGAACGCGGCCGTGTTCAGCCCGGAGACCCGGTCGGCCAGGCTGAGCAGCGCGGCGTTCGAGCCGAAGGCGTCATCGCTCTCCTTCGGCTGGCCAGCGTAGAGCAGGTCGTGGTAGGCCTCGAACTTGCCGGCGCTCTGCGCGCAGGCGGCGGCGTTGCCCGCGCGGATCGACCCGGTGCCGCCGAGGTTGCGGTCGATCAGGTCCACCAGATGGAAGTGCACGATGATCTTCCCGGCCCGCGCGTACGCCCGGTAGGTGGGCTCGAACATCGACTCCGCCATCCGGCAGTAGGGACAACGGAGGTCCTCATAGACGCTCAGAGTAACTTTCGCGGTCCGCGAAGATCCATAAGGGATCGCCAGGCTCCCCGTACCCACCGCCCCGGCGGGCGCGGCGAACGGTCCGGCGCCGAACGCGGCGTCGCGGTCGGCGCGGCCGTGCTGCACGAGCACCCCGATCCCGGCCGCGAGCGCGACCACGACCAGCACCGCCGCGCCGATCAGGAACTGCCGCCGACGCCGCCGCGCCGCGACTTGCGCCCGGCGCACCGCCTCGAGCTTCTGATGCGCCGAATTCTCGAGCACTGCTTTCCCTGGGGCCGTGCGGTTCTCCACTCTTGTCATCATTCCAGCGGGGGCAATCGAAATGGCGCCGCGACACGCTACACTGACGCTCCATGACCATGCTCGATCGGATTCTGGCCGACGGTTATGCCACGGTCCGCCTCGGCCTGTCCGACGC
>JBKOWZ010000093.1:0-15122 GCA_046724665.1 Actinomycetota bacterium | reverse complement strand
GGTCCTGATGGCCTTCGTCTTCTCGCTGTTCGCCGGCCGGCTCGTCCAGCTCCAGGCCGTCAACAGCGTGGACTACGGCGCCGCCGCCTCGGCCGCGCGCACCCAGGACTACGTGCTGACCGCGACCCGCGGCTCGATACTGGACTCCGCCGGACAGCCGCTGGCCGAATCGGCCGACGCGGTGGACATCACCGCCGACCCGGTTCAGATCAGGATCCGCAAGCAGGACCCGGCCGTCTACGCCTCCAAGCTCGCCGCGCTGCTCGGCAATCCGCCAGGCAGCGTGGACGTCGCCGCGCTGCGCACGAAGCTGTCCAACGTCACCACCCGCTACGTGCTGCTGGCCAAGCAGGTGACCCCGCAGGTCTGGAGCCAGATCAAGGCCCTCGGCCTGTCCGGGGTCTACGGGGTGCCGAACGCCCGCACCGTCTACCCGAGCGGCCCGCTGGCCTCGAACGTGGTCGGCTTCGTGGACGCCTCGGGCAAGGGCGCCGCCGGGCTCGAGCGCGCCTACGACGGCGTGCTGTCCGGCAAGGACGGCCGGATCTCCTACCAGGCGGCCAACGGCACCGAGATCCCCACCGCGGGCATCAACGAGCAGGCGCCGGTGCCCGGCACCTCGGTCGAGACGACGATCGACAGCTCGATCCAGTGGGCCGCGCAGAAGGCCGTCGACGACCAGGTCGCCGCCTCCAAGGCCGAGTCCGGCACGGTCGTGGTCATGGACCCGCGCACCGGCGCGATCCTGGCGCTGGCCACCTCGCCGAGCTACGACCAGGCGAACCTCGGCGCGGCCGCCGCCGGCTCGCTCGGCAACCGCGCGCTCTCCGAGGTCTACGAGCCCGGCTCGGTGGCGAAGGTCATCACGATGGCGGCGGCCATCCAGCAGGGCGCCGCCGACCCGCGCACCCGCGTCATCGTCCCCGGCGCGATCCTGGCCGGCGGCACGGTCTTCCACGACGACACCAGCCACGGCACCGAGCGGCTGACGCTCACCGGCGTGCTGGCCGAGTCGAGCAACATCGGCACCATCGAGACCGCCGACCGGCTCGGCCCGCACCGCGACCAGCTGCTCTACAACTACCTGACCGCCTTCGGGCTCGGCCGCCCCACCGGCCTGAACCTGCCCGGAGAGTCACCGGGCATCCTGACCGCCCCGTCGAAGTGGAGCGGCTCGCAGCGTTACACCATCCCGTTCGGCCAGGGCCTCTCGCTCAACGCGGTCCAGGCCACCAGCGTCTTCGCGACGATCGCGGATGCCGGGGTCCGGGTCACCCCGAACCTGGTCAAGGGGTACGTGGACGCGAATGGCAAGTTCACGCCTGCCGCCGGGCCCGCGCGTACCCAGGTCATTTCGCCGCAGACCGCGCATCTGGTCGAGCAGATGATGGAGTCGGTCGTCTCCGAGAAGGGCACCGCGCGCGCCGCGAAGATCCCCGGATACCGCGTCGCGGGCAAGACCGGCACGGCCAACCGATTCGACAGCCGCTGCGGCGGATACTGCGGCTACACGGCGTCGTTCATCGGCTTCGCCCCGGCAGACGACCCGCGGCTCGTCGTGTCCGTGGTGTTGCAGAACCCGACGACCGGGCCGTACTTCGGCGGCTCGATCGCCGCTCCGGTCTTCCAGAAGGTCATGTCCTTCGCGCTCCAGAGCCTCGCCATCCCGCCGACCGGGACCAAGCCGCCGGACCTGCCGGTCACCTGGTGACCGGAACCGAGCGCCGGGATGAGGGGTCGCTGGCACGCGGCCGTGCCGAGACACGGTAGCCTGCCCGTCGTGCCGAACCCGCTCAAACAACCACCCCCGACGACCGGCCGCCCGAGGCCGGGCCACTCTCCGCACCGAAGCCTCGCGGACCTGGCCGAGGCGGTGCCTGAGGCCCTGGTCATCGGGCCGCACGACGCGGGGGCGGAGATCGTGGACGCGAGTGCGGTGCTTGTCACCGGGTTCACTCACGACTCCCGCGCGGTGCTCCCGGGCGACCTCTACGCGGCGATGGCCGGCGCGACGGTGCACGGCGCCGAGTTCGCCGCACAGGCCGCGCAGCGCGGTGCCGTAGCGATTCTGACGGATCGTGAAGGGGCGGCGCAGTCCGCGGCGACCGGCCTGCCGGTGGTCGTCGTACCGTCGGTACGTCCAGCGCTCGGCCCGATCGCGGCGCGCCTTTACGGCGAACCGGCCGCTCATCTGCTGATGCTCGGTGTTACGGGTACCAACGGCAAGACCACCGTCTGCTACCTGATCGATGGAGGCCTGCGCGCCGCCGGGTACGTCACCGGACTGATCGGCACCGTGGAGACGCGGATCGGCGACCGGACGATAAAGTCCACGCGCACCACGCCTGAAGCGCCCGAGTTGCAGGCACTGCTCGCGATGATGCGTGAGGACGGCGCCGGTGCGGTGGCGATGGAGGTCTCCAGTCACGCACTGGCTTACGGACGCACCGCCGCGATCCGTTACGACGTCGCCGCCTTTACCAACCTGACGCAGGATCACCTGGACTTTCACGCCGACCTCGAGGACTACTTCGAGGCAAAGGCGAAGCTCTTCACCCCCGGCTACACCCAGTTCTCGGTCATCAACACCGACGACCCGTACGGCCGCCGCATCGCGCAGCGGCTCACCGACGCCGACCTGCCGCACTGGACCTACTCGCCGAGCGGTGACGCGTCCGCCCACTGGCGCGCCGAGCGGATCGAGCCGGCCGCCGAGGGCTCGCGGTTCACCCTCGTCGGCCCGGACGACACCCGTCTGGACGCCGCGGTGCAGCTGCCCGGCGGCTTCAACGTCGCCAACGCCATGGCCGCCGTCATCACGCTGATCGCTGCCGGGATCGACCCCGAGGCGGCCGCGGCCGGCGTCGCCTCGGTTCCCGGCGTCCCCGGCCGGATGCAGCGCATCGACGCGGGACAGCCGTACCTCGCCGTCGTCGATTACGCGCACACGCCGGACGCGATCGACACGCTGTTGGCCGCTGTGCGGCCGGTAACGCACGGCCGGGTACGTATCGTCGTCGGCTGCGGCGGCGACCGGGACCGCGGTAAGCGGCCGCTGATGGGCGCCGCGGCGGCGCGCGGTGCCGACGAAGTGATCCTCACCAACGACAATCCACGCTCCGAGGACCCGCTAGCGATCATCGAGGCCGCCGCGGCCGGCGCCCGCGAGGCGATCGCGGCCGGTGCCGCGTCCTCGGTCCGGGTCGTGCCGGACCGCGCGGAAGCCATCGCGGCCGCCGTCGCCGCCAGCCGGCCCGGCGACACGCTCGTGGTCGCCGGCAAGGGACACGAACAAGGGCAGGAGATCGCGGGAGTGGTGCACCCGTTCGACGACGCGGCGGTGCTGCGTACCGCGATCGAGCGGTCGATGCCTGAACGGTCGATGCCGCAGTGATCCGGATGACGCTCGCGGAAATCGCGGAAGCGGTCGGCGGCACGCTCGCCCCGGGCACCGACGGCGATCTCGCCGTCGTCGGGCCGGTCACCGCCGACTCGCGGATCGTCGAGCCCGGAGGACTGTTCGCCGCCTTCGCCGGCGAGAACGTGGACGGGCACGACTTCGCCGCCGCGGCCGTCGAGCGCGGAGCGGTGGCGGTGCTGGCGAGCCGTCAGGTCGGCGGCGCCGCCGTGCCTGTTCCGACGGTGCTGGTCAGCGATGTGCTGGAGGCGCTCGGCCGGTTGGCCCGGACCGTGTTGAGCCGGCTGCCCGACACGATCGTGATCGGACTGACCGGCTCCTCCGGGAAGACCTCGACGAAGGACCTGCTGGGTCAGCTGCTCGCCGGGCACGGCACGACAATCGCGCCCAAGGGCAGCTTCAACAACGAACTCGGTCTGCCGCTGACCGTCCTGCGCGCCGACGAGGGCACGCATTACCTCGTGCTGGAGATGGGTAGCCGCGGCATCGGCCACCTCAAGTACCTGTGCGAGATCGCGCCGCCGTCGATCGGCCTGGTGCTCAACGTGGGCTCCGCACATGTCGGCGAGTTCGGCTCGAAGGAGCAGACCGCGCTCGCGAAGGGTGAGCTGGTCGAGGCGCTGCCCGAGGTCGGCCTCGCGGTACTTAACGCAGACGATGTTCTCGTCGCGCAGATGCGTAACCGCACTGCTGCGCGTGTGGTGACGTTCGGCACATCGGCCGACGCCGGCGTCCGCGCCACCGGGATCGAACTCGGCGCGGACGGCTGTGCGCGCTTTCTGCTGCATGCGCGGCAGTACAGCGACAATCAGCATGTTGACGACAAACACGGTGAGCCGGTCCCGGTCGCGCTGCGTGTCGTCGGAGAACATCAGGTCGCCAACGCTCTCGCCGCCGCGGCGGCGGCACTGGGCGTCGGCATGTCGCTCGAGGCGGTGGCAAGCGGACTTTCGGCCGCCGTCGCGCTCAGCGCGGGGCGGATGGCCGTATCAGAACGCTCGGATGGCGTGGTCGTGATCGACGACGCCTACAATGCGAACCCGGAATCGGTGCGGGCCGCGCTCAACGCCCTGGTCGCGCTGGCCCGCGCCCGGCCCGGCGCACGCGCGTGGGCGGTGCTCGGGCCGATGCTGGAACTGGGCGAGCGGTCCGCTGAGGAACACGACGCGATCGGGCGGCACGCCGCTCGGCTGCGCGTCGATCGGCTGGTCGCCGTAGGCGAGGGCGCGGCGGGCATTCACGCCGGGGCCGGCCGCGAAGGCTCGTGGGGAGAGGAATCCGTGATGGTGGCCGACCCGGATGCGGCGCTGGCGCTGGTGCGCGCGCGGCTGCGGCCCGGAGACGTGGTCCTGGTGAAGGCGTCCAACTCGATCGGCCTCGGCCGGATCGCCCGGGCGCTGCTCGACGACGTCGCCCCGGCGGGGGGCGAGCGGTGAGGGCGGTCCTGTACTCGAGCGTCATCGCGCTCGTCTGCTCGCTGGTGGGCACCCCGCTGATCATCAGGATGCTGGTCAAGCGCGGCTACGGCCAGCTGATCCGGGACGACGGACCGAAGAACCACCTGACCAAGCGCGGCACGCCGACCATGGGCGGCATCGTCATCGTGCTGTCCACGCTGATCGCCTACGGCCTGACCAAGGTGGCCACCCAGCACTGGCCGAGCGCCTCGGCGCTGCTGGTGCTGTTCCTGATGACCGGCCTCGGCGCGGTCGGCTTCGTGGACGACTTCATCAAGATCTACAAGCAGCGCTCGCTCGGCCTGCGGGCCAAGGCCAAGCTCATCGGCCAGGCCCTGGTCGCGGTGGTCTTCTCGGTCCTGGTGCTGCACTTCCCGGACCAGTACGGGCTGACCCCGGCGTCCACCAGCGTCTCGTTCTTGCAGGACACCGCGCTCACCCTCGGCCCGGTGGTGTTCGTCGTCTGGGCTTATCTGCTGATCTCCGGCACGTCGAACGCGGTCAACCTCACCGACGGACTCGACGGCCTGGCCACCGGCGCCTCAGCGATGGTGTTCGCCGCGTACGTCCTGATCGGTGTGTGGCAGTACGGGCAGAGTTGCGTCAACGCACCCGGCTCCGGCTGCTACGAGGTGCGCGACCCGCTCGACCTGGCCATCGTCGCCGCCGCGCTGATGGGCTCCTGCTTCGGCTTCCTGTGGTGGAACGCCAAGCCGGCGAAGATCTTCATGGGCGACACCGGCTCGCTGGCCCTCGGCGGCGCGCTGGCCGGCCTGGCCATCTGCTCGCGCACCGAGCTGCTGATCGCGCTGCTCGGCGGCCTGTTCGCGATCATCACCCTGTCGGTGATCATCCAGGTCGGCTCGTTCAAACTGCGCGGCAAACGGGTGTTCAAGATGGCGCCGCTCCAGCACCACTTCGAGCTGATGGGCTGGGCCGAGGAGACCATCGTGATCCGCTTCTGGATCATCGCGGGGCTCTGCGTCGCGCTCGGCATCGGCGTGTTCTACGCCGGATGGGTGACCGGCTCATGACGGACGAGCAGACTGACGCACTCTCACCGGCAGGAGCGCCGGACTGGCGGCAGCCCGACGTCGAGGGTCGCGCCGTCGTGCCATGGCAGGGACTGCGCGTTTGTGTCGTCGGTGCACGCGTCGTCGGGCTCTCCGCCGCACGCGCCGTACGCAACCTCGGCGCGGAAGTGATCGTCGTGGACCGCAACGACGACCAGGTCACCACGGAACGCGTCGCGCCCTTGGCCGAGGAGGGCATTCTTACCCGCCTCGGTGACGACGCGACGCTCCCGGAGGGCTGCGAACTGCTCGTCCTGTCGCCCGGCATTCCGCCGGGTGCGCCGATCGTCGCGGCTGCGCGTGAGGCGGGCGTCCCGGTGTGGGGCGACGCGGAACTCGCGTGGCGGCTGCGTAAGCCACTGCCGGACGGCTCTTACGCACCGTGGCTGCCGATCACGGGCACCAACGGCAAGACCACGACCGTGCGGATGCTCGCCGCGATGCTCGAAGCCGCCGGGAAGCGCACCGTCGCGTGTGGCAATGTCGGCCTGCCGATCGTGGACGCGGTACTCGCCGATGAGCCGTACGAGGTACTGGCGATCGAGCTGTCGAGCTTTCAGCTGCACTGGACCGAGTCGATGAGCCCGCTCGCCTCGGCGGTGCTCAACGTCGCCGCGGATCACGTGGACTGGCACGGCTCGATGGACGAGTACGCGAAGGCGAAGGGCCGCATCTACCAGAACTGCCAGATCGCCTGCGTGTACAACGTCGCCGACGACACCACTCGCACCCTGGTCGAGGATGCGGAGGTGATCGAGGGCTGCCGCGCGATCGGCTTCACCCTCGGCGCGCCCGGCCTGTCGATGGTCGGCGTCGTCGAGGGCATCCTCGCCGACCGCGCCTTCGTCGAGGACCGGCAGCACACCGCCGCGGAACTCGGCACGATCTACGACGTCGAACCACACGCCCCGCACAACGTCGCGAACGCCCTCGCGGCCGCGGCGCTGGCACGGGCTTACGGCGCGCCGCCGAAGGCCGTGCGCGACGGCCTGCGCGTCTTCCGGCCCGACCCGCACCGCATCGAGTTCGTCGCGGCGATCGACGGCGTGGACTACATCGACGACTCGAAAGCGACCAATCCGCACGCCGCCGCCGCGTCGCTGGCCTCTTACGAGGACGTGGTCTGGATCGCCGGCGGCCTGGCGAAGGGTGCGACCTTCGACGACCTGGTCTCCGGCGCGGCCAAGCGGCTGCGCGGCGCCGTGCTGCTGGGCCGCGACCGCGCGCTGATCGCGGAGGCGATCGCGCGGCACGCCCCGAACCTGCCGGTCGTGGACGTCGGCGGGGCGGACGACGGACTGACCGGAGCAGACGCGATGGCGCGTGCCGTGGAAGCCGCGGCGCGGCTGGCTGCGGCCCGGACCGCGCAGTTGGGTGCGGCGGCGGCCGACGCGCCGCCGGTCACCGTCCTGCTGGCGCCGGCCTGTGCGTCGATGGACCTGTTCGTCTCCTACAGCGAGCGCGGCGACCTGTTCGCGCGCGCCGTGCGGGAACGAAAGGCCGCGGGCGGGTAGCGTGCCGTAGTATCCGGCAGCCGGTTGACGTGCGCGCGCTGACGAGCCGGAGGTAGGTTCTGTCACTGTCGGGAGGTGGGTGGGACGTGGCGGCGGTGGGACCTGCGGTCGTGCTGCGCAGCACGCTGAGCCGGTTGCGGCCGGGCCACCAGTCTCCCGGCGGCGGGCTGCCGCGCCGCGGCCCGCATCCGTCGCTGCCGTACTACTTCCTGATCGGCGCGACCTTCCTGCTCATCGTGGTCGGGCTGCTCGAGGTGTATTCGGCCTCGACGGTGCACAATCTGCTCACCGGCCGGCCCGAGCTGGGCACCGTCGAGCGGCAGGCCGTCTCGGCGTCGATCGGCGTGCCGATACTGATCGTCGCGGCGCGGCTGCCGGTGCGCTTCTACCGCGCGCTCGCCTATCCGCTGCTGATCGTCACGCTGCTGATGCTGCTCATGGTGCTGCTGCTCGGCCACGAGTCCACCGGCGGCAACCAGAACTGGCTGGTCTTCGGCCCGCTGACCATCCAGCCGAGCGAGTTCGCCAAGTTCGCCCTGGTGCTGTGGGGCGCGGACCTGCTGGCCCGCAAGGAGAAGCGGCTGGCCGACTGGGACCACCTCATCGTGCCGCTGCTGCCGATGTGCGGGCTGGTCATCGGGCTGGTGATGCTCGGCGGCGACATGGGCACCTCGATGATCATCGGGGCGATCGCCTTCGCGCTGCTGTGGGTCGTCGGCGCCCCCGGCCGGCTGTTCGGCGCGCTGACCGGTTCCGCGGCGGGCCTGGCCACCATCGCGGTGCTGCTGCGGCCGAGCCGGGTGCGCCGCTTCACCACCTTCCTCGACCCGACCGCCGACCCGCAGGGCACCGGGTTCCAGGCGGTGCACAGCTTCAGCGCGCTGTCCACCGGCGGCTGGTTCGGCGTCGGGCTCGGCGCCAGCCGGGAGAAGTGGGGCTCGCTGCCCGAGGCGCAGACCGACTTCATCTTCGCGATCATCGGCGAGGAGATGGGCCTGGTCGGCGCGCTCGCCGTGCTGCTGCTCTTCGGGCTGATCGGCTACGCGGGGGTGCGGATAGCGCTGCGCGCGCGGGACGGCTTCGTGCGGCTGGCCTCCGGCGCGGTGACCGCCTGGCTGATGGCCCAGGTCATGATCAACCTCGGCGCGGTGCTCGGGGTGCTGCCCATCGCCGGGGTGCCGCTGCCGTTCGTCTCCTACGGCGGCTCCTCGCTGCTGCCGTCGATGGCGGCGATCGGAATGCTCGTGTCGTTCGCCCGGACCGGTGACCCCCGGACCGGTGACAGCGGCTCAGCACGAACGGATAAGCTCTCTGTCCGGGCCGGTGCGGCGGCGCCTTCGGCGGTCGCCGGCGAGCGCTCCGGCCGTACGAGGCGCCCGCAGGCACAGCGAGAAGAGGGACGCACACCGTGACCGACGCAGCCCGCCCGATCCATGTCGTGCTCGCCGGCGGCGGCACCGCCGGACACATCGAGCCGGCGCTGGCCCTGGCCGACGCGCTGCGCAGACGCGATCCGCGGGTCGGGATCACGGCGCTCGGCACCACGAAGGGGCTGGAGACCCGGCTCGTCCCGGAGCGCGGCTACGACCTCGAGCTGATCCCGGCGGTGCCGCTGCCGCGCAAGCCCACCTCCGAGCTGTTCACCGTGCCGAGCCGGCTGGCCGGGACGGTGCGCCGGGCCGCCGAGGTGCTCGACCGGGTCGGCGCCGACGTGGTGGTCGGCTTCGGCGGCTACGTGGCGTTGCCCGCGTACTTCGCCGCCCGCCGCCGCGCCGTGCCGATCGTGCTGCACGAGGCGAACGTGCGCCCCGGCCTGGCGAACCGGGTCGGCGCGCGGATGACCGACCGCATCGCCACCGGCTCGCCGGACACCCGGATCGGCGGCGGCAAGTACATCGGCATGCCGCTGCGCCGCGCGATCTCCACGCTCGACCGCCCCGCGCTGCGCGCCGAGGCCTGCGCGACGTTCGGGTTGGCGGTGGACCGGCCGACGCTGCTGGTCTACGGCGGCTCCCAGGGCGCGCGGCGGCTGAACGAGGCCGTCTTCGCCGCGGCGTCGGCCTTCGCCTCCGCCGGAATCCAGATCCTGCACGCGGTCGGCCGTGCGAACTACGACGAGGCGGCGCTGCCTAAGGTCGAGGGCGCCGCGTACGCCGCGGTGCCGTACCTCGACCGGATGGACCTCGCCTATGCTGCGGCGGATCTGGTGCTTTGCCGGGGCGGTGCGATGACCTGCGCCGAGGTCGCGGCGGTCGGCCTGCCGGCGGCGTATGTACCGCTGCCGATCGGCAACGGCGAGCAGCGCCTCAACGCCCAGCCGGCGGTACGCGCCGGCGGCGGCCTGATGATCGACGACGACGACCTCACCGCGGACTGGCTGATCCGCGAACTGGTACCGCTCGCCGGGGACCGGCAGCGGCTGGAGCAGATGGGCAGCGCGGCGGCGGACCTCGGCCGGCGCGACGCCGACGAGGCACTGGCCGACCTGGTCTTCGAGGCGGCGGGCAGCGCGGCGGCCGTCGCCACCGGCGGCTCGCCCCGGCTCGGCCCGGCCGGGGTAGGCGCGTGAGCATCGGCGACCCGCGCGGCTATGAGCCGCCCGAGGTCGTGCCGGCCGCCGAGGAACTGGGGCGTATCCACTTCGTCGGCATCGGCGGCGTCGGCATGGCGCCGGTCGCGCGGATCGCGGTGGAGCGCGGCCTGCCGGTCTCCGGCAGCGACATCAAGCGCACGCCGGCGATCGAGGCGCTGATCGCGGCGGGCGCGATCGTCCGGATCGGCCAGGCGCCGCAGAACCTGGACGGCGTGGACACCGTGGTGGCGACGACCGGTGTGCGCCCCGACAACGTGGAACTCGCCGAGGCCTCCCGGCGCGGCCTGCGGATCATCCACCGTGCCACGGCGCTCGCCTCGCTGATGGTCGGGCGCACGGCGGTTCTGGTCGCGGGCACGCACGGCAAGACCACGACCACGTCCATGCTGGCCGTGGCGCTGGACGTACTCGGCCTCGACCCCTCGTACGCGATCGGCGGCGAGATCGGCGCGTCAGGGGTCAGCGGACGCGCGGGGCGCGGCGAGGTCTTCGTCGCGGAGGCCGACGAGTCGGACGGCACCTTCCGGCACTACGAGCCCGACATCGCGGTCGTCACCAACGTCGAACTCGACCACACCGACTACTTCGCCTCGCTCGACGACGTGCACAAGGCCTTCGTCTCGTTCGTGGACCGGCTGAAGCCCGGCGGGCTGCTGGTGGTCTGCGCCGACGATCCGGGCGCCGTCGCGGTCGGCCAGGCCGCCCAGGACAGCGGTATCCGCGTCGCCTGGTACGGACGAGCCAATATGACCGATAATCAGACTGTTGATTATATGATCAGTGAGCTGGGTGTAGCTCCGGCAACAGGGTCTGCATGTTTCACACTTGAATCAAGTGGGCGTACGTACCGGCTGGAGCTTGGCATCCCCGGGGCGTATAACGCAGCGAATGCAGCCGCGGCGTTCGCCGTCCTGGACGAACTCGGCGTGGACCTGATGAGCGTGCCCGCAGCGCTTGCTGCCTTTGGGGGAGCGCGGCGCCGGATGGAGTTCAAGGGCGAAGCCGGCGGCGTACGCGTATACGACGACTACATGCACCATCCGACCGAGATCGCCGCGACGCTGGCCGCGTTCCGCACGCTGGCCGGGGACGGCCGGCTGATCGTCGCGTTCCAGCCGCAGCGGTATTCGCGCGCTCAGGCCTTTCTGCGGCAATACGGCGCGCCGCTCGGCGCCGCCGACGCCGTGGTCGTGCTGGAGGTCTACCCGGGCTCCGGCGAGGATCCGATCCCGGGAGTGACCGGAGCGGTCGTCGCCGGGGACGTGCCGCTGCCCGCCGACTGCGTCGTCTTCGAACCCGATACCTCGGCCGTACCGGCTCGGCTCGCCGCGTGGGCTCGGCCCGGCGACCTCGTGGTCACCGCCGGAGCGGGTGACGTCACCACGCTCGGCCCGAGGATCCTCGAACTGCTCGCCGCTCGCGACGGCGCGTCAGCCGGGTAATCGGCCCGGCGGAGAGCAGGATCGGATCCGTGAGCGACGAGGTCACCGACCCACCGAAGCCGAAGCCGAATCGGCCGTCGGGCGCGGCGCGGTCGAAGGTTTCGGCACTGCCCGTCGTCTCGACGCTGCCCGCGCGGCTTTACGCCGCCCGGATGCGTTCGCGCGAGCGGTGGCGGCGGCTCTCGGTGACGGTGACCGTCGCGGTCATCCTGCTGTTCATTGCGGCTTACGTGGTCGTATGGCACACATCGCTCTTCGCGGTGACGAACGTGCGCGTGGTGGGGGAGAAGAACGTCTCCGTGCAGCAGGTGATCAGCACGTCGGTGCTTGGCACTGGTACGCCGCTGGTGTCCGTGGACACCGCTGGAGCGGCGGCGCGTGTCGAGCGGATACCGCAGATCGCCTCCGCGCAGGTGTCGCTCGACTGGCCGCACACCGTCGTCATCACCGTGACGGAACGCGTTCCCGCCGCGCTGATTCCGAACGGGTCGAATTACGACGTCGTGGACGTGTCCGGTGTCGTGTTCGGGTCGGTAACGCACCCGACCGCCGGTCTGGCGGTCATTCAGGTCCAGGGCGGCCCGGCGGTCAAAGCGGCGGTCGTCCCCGGCGCACTCGCCGCGCTTAAGGCGCTCCCCGTGAATCTCGCGCACCAAGTCACCGGTATCTCCGCTTCGAGCGCATATTCGATCTCACTCACGCTGCGCGGCGGGGCGACCGTCAATTGGGGCGGGGGAGACAACGCCCCGGCGAAGGCGGCCGACCTGGCGGCTCTGTTGCGCTTGGGCAGAGCTGCCCGGTACGACGTCAGTGCCCCGGATTCTCCGGCTATGTCCTGACCATATGATTGAGTGACGGCCGCTCAGTTGAACTGCGGTGGACGAAGTTTCGGCGTGTTCGTTGAACGCGCGCGCTGGGAGACCTACTGTCGATTCGTCGATCGAGTCGTCACCTTGATGACTGACCCATAGTTGATGTTGACCCCTAATTGATGTTGACTCAGTCCGAGGGCGATAAGGTCGTTCGCGAATCTCCACCGAGCCGCCGACCATCCGTACTCACCAGCGCGAGAGGCCTTCGAACCGTGGGTGCACCGCAGAACTACCTCGCCGTGATCAAAGTCGTCGGGATCGGCGGCGGAGGCGTCAACGCGATCAACCGGATGATCGAGGTCGGGCTCAAGGGCGTCGAGTTCATCGCCATCAACACGGACGCGCAGGCGCTGCTGATGAGCGACGCGGACGTGAAGCTCGACGTCGGGCGGGAACTGACCCGCGGCCTCGGCGCCGGCGCGGACCCTGACGTGGGCCGCAAGGCCGCCGAGGACCACGCCGAGGAGATCGAGGAGGTCATCAAGGGCGCCGACATGGTGTTCGTCACCGCAGGCGAGGGCGGCGGCACCGGCACCGGCGGCGCCCCGGTGGTGGCCCGCATCGCCCGCTCGCTCGGCGCGCTGACCATCGGCGTGGTCACCCGGCCGTTCACCTTCGAGGGCCGCCGCCGGGCGGCGCAGGCCGAGTCCGGCATCGCCGCGCTGCGCGAGGAGGTGGACACCCTCATCGTGATCCCGAACGACCGGCTGCTGTCCATCTCCGCGCCGGGCGCCACGGTGCTCGACGCGTTCAAGTCCGCGGACCAGGTGCTGCTCTCCGGTGTCCAGGGCATCACCGACCTGATCACCACCCCCGGCCTGATCAACCTGGACTTCGCCGACGTCAAGTCGGTCATGTCCGAGGCCGGCTCGGCGCTGATGGGCATCGGCTCGGCCCGTGGGGACGACCGCGCGGTCGCCGCCGCCGAGATGGCGATCTCCTCCCCGCTGCTCGAGGCCTCGATCGACGGCGCCCGCGGCGTGCTGCTGAGCATCTCCGGCGGCTCGGACCTCGGCCTGTTCGAGATCAACGAGGCCGCGCAGCTGGTCTCCGAGGCCGCGCACCAGGACGCGAACATCATCTTCGGCGCGGTCATCGACGACGCGCTCGGCGACGAGGTGCGGGTCACCGTCATCGCGGCCGGCTTCGACGGCGGCCAGCCGGCCAAGCGCCGCGAGGGCACCCGCCGGGCCGACGACGCGGCGGGGACCGCGGCCAACACGACCGTGCACAACGCGATGCTCGGCACGCTGCCCAGGCCGAAGGAGGAAGAGGACGAGCTGGCCTCGACCATCCCCGGCAGCCGCTCCGCCGATGCCGGACTGGCCGCCGACGAGCTGGACATCCCGGACTTCCTCAAGGAAGGCAACTGATCCGGTCCGTCGATCGACCGGTCGGCGCGATCTGCGCCGGCCATCCGGCTGGATTCGGCGTGGGGCGATCTGACAGGCTCGTAGCGTGCAGACTTTCGCGCGCGGCCGCGTACGCTTCGCCTTCTCCGACCGCCACGGCGGCGTCAGCGCGCCGCCCTACGGCTCGCTGAACCTCGGCGACCACGTCGGCGAGGCACCACAGCTCGTCACGGAGAACCGCCGCCTCGCCGCCAAGCAACTCGGCGTCGATCCGGAGCGGGTGGTCTACCTCAGGCAGGTGCACGGCGCGGACGTCGTCGTCGCGCGTGAGCCCTGGCCGGACACGGCCGTCCCCGAAGCCGACGCCTCGGTCACCGACCGACCGGACCTCGTGCTCGCCGTCCTGGTCGCCGACTGCACCCCGGTCCTGCTCGCCGACCCGGTCGCGGGCGTCGTGGGAGCCGCACACGCCGGGCGCCCCGGGATGGCGAAGGGCGTCGTCCCCGTCACCATCGCAGCGATGCGCGAACTCGGCGCGGACCCGGCACGTATGGTCGCCTACACCGGACCGGCTGTGTGCGGGGCCTGCTACGAGGTACCAGAGCAGATGCGCGCGGACGTCGCGCAGCGTGAACCCGAATCGTGGGCGACGACGCGTCAGGGCACACCGGCCGTGGATGTGCCCGGCGGGGTTTGGGCACAGCTGCGGCGCGCCGGTATCGCCGAGGGCTACCGATCGGAGATCTGCGCGATGGAGTCCGCGGACCACTACTCGTACCGGCGGGAAGGCGTCACCGGACGGTTCGCCGGTTTCGTCTGGTTCGGCGAGGATTGAGACAAGTGTCACACGACAAGACGCCGACCGTCGCGAACCAAGAGCGCATAGCCGAACTCGAACGCAACCTGGCGACGCTGCGTGCACGCATCGACGCCGCCTGCGACGCCGCGGGCCGCGGTCCGGGCGAGGTGGCGCTTATCGCGGTCACCAAGTTCTTTCCCGCCGCGGACGTGCTGCGGCTGATGGGATTCGGGCTGCGCGACTTCGGCGAGAACCGTGACCAGGAGGCGTCGGCCAAGGCGGCGCAGGTCGCCGAGGTCCTGCGCGCGAGCCCGGCGCCGACCTGGCACTTCATCGGGCAGCTTCAGAGCAACAAAGTCCGTTCGGTGGTCGGGTACGCCGACGTCATCCAATCGGTGGACCGGCTCAAGCTGGTCGCCGCCCTCGACGAGGCGGCCCGCCGGGCCGGCCGCACGCCGACCTGCCTCGTGCAAGTGAATCTGGACCCTGACGCGGTCGGCCGGGGCGGCGCCGAGCCCGGCGAGGTCGAGCGGATCGCCGACGCCGTCGCGCGGGCCGGTGCGCTGCGGCTCGGCGGCGTGATGGCCGTGGCGCCGCTCGGC
>JBKOWZ010000191.1:0-39698 GCA_046724665.1 Actinomycetota bacterium | reverse complement strand
ACCCAGATGGGAGCGGAACAGTGGCAACGACTCGCAAGGCTGCGGCGCACTGGGAAGGCAGCCTGATGGAGGGTAAGGGCGAGGTCGCCTTCAACTCCTCCAACCTCGGCACGTACCCGGTCACCTGGGCGGCGCGCTCCGCCGAGCCCAACGGCGTCACCTCCCCGGAGGAGCTGATCGCGGCGGCCCACTCCACCTGCTTCTCGATGGCCCTCTCGCACGCGCTGGCCCAGGCCGGCAACCCGGCGGACACGCTGGACACCGCGGCCGAGGTGGACTTCCAGCCGGGCACCGGCATCACCGCGATCCGGCTGGCCGTGCGCGCCAGCGTCCCCGGCCTGACCGCGGACCAGTTCGCCGAGTTCGCCGCGAAGGCGAAGGAGGGCTGCCCGGTGTCCCAGGCGCTCAAGGCGGTCCCGATCAGCCTTGAGGCGGAGCTGGTCTGAGCGGTACCGGTCTGACGGTACGGGACTGGGGTCGGGCGCGTGTTCGTGCCCGACCCCTTCTTGATCAAACACTGTTCCTTATCAAACACTGTTCTTCATCAAACACCGCGCACTGCGGGCAGGCCCAGGGCGTCCAGTCCGAGCAACGCCGCGCCGACCACCGGCGGGTCCACCGCGACGACCAGTTCGGCCAGCGGGATATCGGTGGCGGCGCGCGCCGTGATCCGGTCCATCAGCACCGGCGGCCGTGCCCGCAGCACCCCTCCCCCGAGCACCACCTCGGCCGACCGGTCCGCGATCCGCAGCCGGGTGAGCGCGACCCGGGCCATCGTGACGATCTCCTCCGCCAGCCGGTCCACCACCGCCAGCGCGATCGGATCGCCGTCGGCGGCGACCCGCATCACCGCCGGAGCCAACTCACCGAGCCGCTCGTCGTCGATCTCGCCGAAGTGCACGGCGAGCGCCACGTCCTCGGCCGTCGGCCGGCCGAAGTGTTCGGCGACGGCTTCGCTGAGCCCTGTGTCCGGGCCCCGGCCGTCCTGTGCCCGAACGGCGTGCCAGAGCGCTTCTTCACCCAGGTGGTGCCCGCCTCCCCAGTCACCGGTCAACCTGCCGAGCGCGGGGAATCTGGCACGGCTGCCGTCGGGGCCGATCCCGGCGCAGTTGATTCCCGCCCCGCACACCACTGCCACGCCCCACGGCCGCGAAGCCCCGGCGCGCAGCAGGGCGAAGGTGTCGTTGCCCACCTCGACCGAGTCGGTCCAGCGCTCAGCCGTGAACGCCGCGGCGAGCGCCTCCTCCTCCACCGGCAGATCCGCTCCGGCCACGTAGGCGGCCAGGTGCCGGGCCACCGGCACGCCGTCGGGAATCCCCAGCTCGGCGCGGATCCGGCCGACCGCCTGCGCCGCCACCGCGATCGCCGCGGCGACCCCGCTGTTCTGCGGGGTGAAGCCGCCGGAGCGGGCCGTCGCGAGCACGGCGCCGCCGGAATCGACCAGCAGCACGTCGGTCTTGCTGTTCCCGCCGTCGATGGCGAGGACGGTTCCGGCCCGCTGGGGACCAGCGGTGAGCACAGTCACCGCGCCCACGGCAGGTACTGCGCGTTGGCGGCGACCAGCGCGTCGGCGAGCTTGTCGGCCAGGTCGATCTGCCCGATCAGCGGGTGCGCGAGAAGCGCGTCGAAGACCCGGTCCCGGCCGCCGCGTACCGCCGCGTCCAGGGCCAGCTCCTCGTACGCGCTCACGTGCGCGATCAGCCCGCGCAGGGCAGGCGGCAGCGGCGCCTGGGGCAGGGGTTCGATCCCTGATCCGCTCACCTCGGCCGAAACCTCGATGACGGCGTCGTCGTCCAGGAACGGCAGCGTGCCGTTGTTGCGCAGGTTGACCACCTGCACATCGGCCCTGCCGCCGACCAGCGAGGCGAGTAGTTGCACCGCGGCCTCCGAGTAGTAGGCCCCGCCGCGCTTGGACAGCAGTTCCGGCTTCTCGTCCACCGCCGGATCGCGGTAGAGCTCGAGCAGCTCCTCCTCGATCGCTGATACCTCGGACGCGCGCGTGGGCGCGTTGCGCTCCTCCGCTACGACTTGGTCGTGCGTGTAGTAGTAGCGCAGATAGTAGGACGGGACCATGCCCAGGCGGCGGATCACGGAGACAGGGATCTGATTCCCCTCGGCGATCTCGTCGGCGTGCTGGTCGATGATCGAGGGAAGGACCTGCTCGCCGTCGAGCTTCACCCCGCGTTCCCAGGTCAGGTGGTTCAGGCCGACGTGGTCGAGCTGGACCCGCTCCGGAGCGACGCCGAGTTCGGCCGCGAACAGGCGCTGGAAACCGATCGCGACGTTGCACAGGCCCACCGCGTCGTGCCCGGCGTCCAGCAGCGCGCGCGTGACGATGCCGACCGGGTTGGTGAAATCGACGATCCGGGCCTCGGGGGCGAGCGCGCGGACCCGGTCGGCGAGGTCGAGGACTACCGGCACGGTGCGCAGTGCCTTGGCGAGGCCGCCTGCGCCGGTGGTTTCCTGTCCGACGCAGCAGAACTCCAGCGGCAGCGTCTCGTCCACGTTGCGCGCCGCCTGGCCGCCGATGCGCAGTTGGAAGAGCACTGCGTCCGCGCCGTCCACGCCTTCGTCGAGGGACGAGGTGGTCAGGATGCGCGCGGGATGCGCCTGCTTGGCGAGGATGCGGCGCGATACCGCGCCGACCGCGTTGAGGCGGTCGGCGTCCGGATCGACCAGCGCGAGCTCGGAGAGCGGCAGCTCGGCGCGCAGCCGGGCGAAACCGTCAACGAGTTCGGGGGTGTAAGTCGAGCCTCCCCCGATGATGGCGAGCTTCATCAGCCCTTTACTCCTGTCAGTGTCACGCCCTCGACGAATGCCTTCTGGGCGAAGAAGAACACGACCACGACCGGCGCGATGACCATCAGGTTGGCGGCCATCATCAGGTTCCAGTCCACGTGGTGCGCCGCGTGGAAGGTCTCGAGGCCGAGGGCGAGGGTCCAGTTGCCCGGCGAGGCGCCGACGTAGACCTGCGGGCCGAAGTAGTCGTTCCAGGCGTAGAAGAACTGGAACAGCGCCACCGCGGCGATCGCCGGACGGATCATCGGCACGACGACGCGCAGCAGCGTCCTGATCTCGCCGCAGCCGTCCACGCGCGCCGCGTCGAGATACTCCTTCGGCACGGTCAGCAGGAACTGCCGCAGCAGGAAGACCGAGTACGCGTCGCCGAACGCGGTCGGCACGATCAGCGGCCACAGCGAGCCGCCGAGGCCGAACTGCTTGGTCCACAGGATGTACATCGGCATGACAGTGACCTGCGGCGGGATCATCATCGCGGAGACCACCAGGACCATCGCGACGCGGCGCAGCCGGAATCTGAACTTGGCCAGCGCGTAGGCCACCGGGACCGAGGAGACGACGGTCAGCGCGGTGACCGGTATCGCGTAGAGCAGGGTGTTGCGGTACCAGGTGAGGAATCCGGCGCGGTCCCAGACCTGGCGGAAGTTCGACCACTGCCAGTGCGAGGGCCACAGCGCGCCGGAGAGGGCCTGGTTGTCCGGCATCACCGAGGTGACCAGCAGAAAGAAGAAGGGCCCCGCGAAGAACACCGCGGCGGCGATCGCGAGCGAGTGCACCGCGATCCACTCGAGGGCGCGGCGGCGGCGCGCGGCGGCGCGGGCTGGAGGTCCGGCCATCTCAGTCCTCACCGACCAATCCGCCGCGGCGGCGCAGCAGGACGAGCGTGAACAGCATCGTCATCGCGAACAGCAGGATCGAGAGCACGCAGGCCGGTCCGGTGTTCGCGTTGAGGATGCCCTGCTGGTAGATCAGCTGCGGCACGGTCAGGCTGGAGCCGAGCGGATAGCCGATGTCGAGGGTCGTACCCGCGGTGGCCACGTGTCCGCTGGCCACCTCGCCGGCGACGATCGCCTGCGTGTAGTACTGCATCGTGTAGATCACGCCGGTGACCACGGAGAAGAGGATGACCGGCTGGATCGCCGGCAGCGTGACGTAGCGGAACCGTTTGACCGGCCCGGCGCCGTCGATCTGCGCGGCCTCCAGCTGTTCCTTCGGCACGTCGAGCAGCGCGGCGAAGAAGATCACCACGGTGTTGCCGACGCCCCACAGGGACAGCACGGTCAGCGAGGGCTTGAACCAGGTCGGCGAGTTGAACCACTGCGGCGGGTTGTGCACGCCGAGGTGGGCGAGGATCGAGTCGATCGGCCCGCCGGCGTCGAAGAGGTAGACGAATACGAGGGTGGAGATGACCGGCGGGGCGAGGTAGGGAAGGTAGAACAGGGTCCTGAAGATGTTGCCGCCGCGCTTGATCTTGGTGATCAGCAGTGCGACGCCGAGGCCGAAGACGATCTGAAGGGCGACCATGACCACGACGAGCCAGAGCGTGTTCTTCAGGCCGGTGACGAAGTCCGGGAAGTTGAACAGGATGTAGTCCCAGTTCTTCAGGCCCACCCAGACCGGCGGGTTGAACTGGTCGTAGTAGAAGAAGGAGAAGTAGACGGCCGCGATCAGCGGATAGGCGAAGAAGACGCTGAAGCCGAGCAGCCAGGGGGACATGAAGCCGAGGGTCGTCAGGCGCTCCCGGCGGCGCTTGGCGCGCAGCGCCGCCGGGAGCGTGACCAGCTGATCCGTCGTCATCGACTCGGCCGGCTCAGCTGCCGCTCGGCCGCACGCCGGCCGCGGTGTCCTTGTCGATCTGCGCGTCGAGCGCGGCCAGCGCGGAGGGCAGATCCGCGGCGGAGACGTGGCCTGCTTCCCAGGTGGCGACCCAGGTCTGCGCGGTCTGCTGGTACTGGCCGCCGTTGGGCGAGGCCGGGGTGGTGGAGGAGTGCGGGTCGCCGGAGATCTTCACGAAGGTCTGGAAGTTCGCGTCCTGGGTGAGCTTGGGCGAGGCCAGTGCGGCGAACGTGCTCGGCACGTTGTAGATCGCGTTGGCGAAGGCGACCAGCGAGTCCGTGTTCGTGGTCAGATACTTCACCAGTTCCCAGTCGGCGTCCTGGTGCGCGCTGCGCGAGGAGATGCCGATCACGGTGCCGGACAGGTAGCCGCCGCCGTACGACGCGGCGTCAGAGTCCTGAACCGGGAAGGGCGCGGTGCCGTAGGACAGGTTCGGCGTCTCGGACTTGAGGTTGGCGTTGCGCCACTCGCCGTCCAGGGCCATCGCGGTGACGCCGGTCTCGAACGGGTTCTGCCCCTCGGTGAACTCGCCCGCGCCCATCGACTTGTTCATGAAGTCGGTCAGCTGCTTGGCCGAGGACTTCGGGGCCTGGTTCAGGACCGCGTCCGCGAAGCCCTTCTGCCACTGGAGCATCCCGGTGAAGCCGGGGTCGCTCGCCAGCTGGGAACTGTGCGTCGGGCCCTGCCACTTGAGGTGGAAGGTCGAGGTGAAGTGGCCCGGCACCTCCTCGAAGTAGGCGAAGCTCGGGAAGAAGCCGATCTGCTTGAAGGAACCGTCAGGGTTCTTCACCGTGAGCTTGAGCGCGTCGGCCTGCAACTCGGACAGGGTCTTCGGCGGGGTGGTGATGCCGGCCTGGGCGAAGAGGGTCTTGTTGTAGTAGAGGCCGTATGCGTCGTTCTCCAGCGGCAGCGCGCACTGCTTGCCCTGGTACTGCGTGTACGCGATCAGCGGCGCGGGGAAGGTCTTGGCGACGTCGATCTGCGCGGCGGCCAAGTCCTGCTTGAGATCGATCCACTCGCCGGTGGAGCAGTAGGTGCCGACGTCGTCGGTGGTGAAGGAGACGGCGACGTCAGGGGACTGCGCCCCTCCGACCTTGATGCCCTGCTGGATCTGGGTGTCGTTGATGTTGCCGGTCACCTTGACGTGGATGTTCGGGTGCGCCTTCTCGAAGTTCGCGATCATCGCGTTGAAGGCGTCGTTCTCCGAGCCCTGCGAGAAGCCGTCCCAGAGGCTGATGGTGACGTCCGGCTTGCCGGCGGGGTAGGCGTCAACGGCGGTGATCTTCTGCGGCGCGGCGGCGGTGTTGCCGGTGCAGGCGGCGGCGGTGAGGACGACTGATATCGCTGGTATTGCGACTGAGGGGCCTGTCATGCGTAGCAGTGGCCACATGGCGTGGACTCCTTCGCGGGGGCGAGGGCGGATTGGGACGAGGAGGCTGTGCGGGCCGTTCAGGCGGACGCCTGGGACACGGTGCTTGAGAACACCGCCTCCCGGGTCGCCGCCAGGGCCGCCTGGATCGCCCCGGCGAGCACGGGGTTGTCCGCCACGGCGGACGGGACCAGGCGGGGTCTGGGGATCGCCATGCCGTGCAGGGCCTCGGCGATCAGTTCGCGCAGCGGTGCCGCCCCGGCACGCAGGATCGCGCCGGTGAGCACGATCAGCTCCGGGTCGAGCACCGCGACGATCGGGGCCAGGCCGGTGGCCAGTCGGTCGGCCAGCTCGGTCAGGAGGCGCCGGGCAGCCGTCTGCGCCGACGCCGCGTCGTCAGGCTGGCCGGGGCGGGTGGACGTGGGTGTGGGTGTGGGTGTGGACGCCTGGGCCAGCCCCTCGACCGCGCGTGCGACGGCGATCTGCGGTTCGGCGCCGGTGAAACCGTGCCGACGGGCCAGTTTCAGCACGGCGGGGCCTCCCGCCAGCGCCTGGAAGCCGCCGGTGGTGCCGCGGCCGATGCTGCGCACGAACGGCGCGCCCGGCACGGGCATGTAGCCGACCTCGCCCGCGCCCCCGGTGGCGCCGCGGTGCAGGCGCCCGTCGATGACGACCGCCGCGCCGATGCCGTCGGCGATCCAGAGCACGACGAAGTCGCGCGCGCCGGGGTGCGGATCGCCGGGTCCCCCGGGTGCGGCCGCGCCGACCGCCTGTTCGGCGACGGCGGCGAGGTTCACGTCGTTCTCGACGTCGATGCGCGGATTTGGCGCGTCCGGCGGCGTGAGCTCGGTGCGCAGCCGGGTGAGCAGGTCGGGCTCGTGCCAGCCCGGCAGGTGCCGGGCGAAGCCGAGCCGCCCGGTGCCCGGGTCGATCGCGCCGCCGATGCCGATGACGGCGTGGTGCAGCGCTCGGGGCTCCAGTCCGGCGGGCGCGCAGGCCGCCGTCAGCGCGTCGCGCACCCGGTCCACAGCGGTGCCGGAAGCGGAGCGGCCCGGCGTCGACAGCGTGGCCTCACCGACGACGTGCCCGGCCAGGTCGCAGACCCGGGCGATGATCCGGGCCGCGGTGACATCGAGCCCTGCGACGTGCGCAGCCGCGCCGCGTAGGCGATAGCGGCGCGCGATACGGCCCGGCGCGCCCGATCCGGCAGCGGGAGCGGAGGCGGGCGGCGGGGTGACGTGGGGTGCGGCGGCGGGCTGTACCGAGGCAGGCGGTACGGAGCTGTGCGGTGCAGCGGCAGGCGGTGCGGAGACGGGCTGCGCTGAGACAGGTTGCGCGGATGCGTGCGGTGGGGCGGTGTCCGGTTCGAGCACCGGCTCAACCAGCCCGGCAGCCTCAAGACGGTCCATCAGCTGGGAGGCGGTCGGCTTTGACAGGCCAGCGAGCGCGCCGAGCTGGGTACGCGAGAGCGGCCCCCGGTCGGCGAGTAGGCGCAGCGCTGTGCGGTCATTGATAGCGCGCAGCAGGCTGGGCGTGCCCGGAGGGCCTACCGGTTCGTGGTCCATCTCCCGCCTCCCTGCCGGCTCGCGATAGATAAGTAAAGTTTCCTTACCGATGGCTGCACGGTAGAGGTAACGGGACACCTCGTCAAGAGGCTTAACCAAATTTGCAAAAACCCCGCCAAGGAACGTGAAGGAATGCGAACAGCTGTTGCGGGATGGGCCCGGTACCCGGTCAACTCGTGACGACATTTCAGCTGTCTCGTCAGGTAGCGCGCGAGCAAGTAGGGCGTCGAAAAGCGCATCGAAGGAGCGCCGAGTACCGAGCGCCTAGCCCTAGCGCCGAAGGAGCGTTCGATGAGTCTGCGCCGTACGGCCCTGGTGGTCACCGCGACGCTGCTCGCCATGCTCGGCCTGCTAGCGACGAAGGGCGGCTCGCGCACGCGCAACGCGGCGATGTCGGTCACCGTCGTCACGCAAGGCCAGACGCGTACCGCGACCGGTCCACAGGTCGCGCTGGCGCACGGGATCGTCCAGGTGCGGGTCACGGTCGTCGGCGGCCGAATCGTTGACGTGACAGCGCTTCAGTTGCCGCACGACAACCCGCACTCGTGGAGCGGATCGAGCGCGGCGGCGGTCATACTGCGCTCCGAGGCGCTGTCGAAGCAGGGCGCCGACATCGACATCGTCTCCGGCGCGACGTACACCTCGCGCGGCTACGCCCGGTCACTCCAAGCCGCCCTCGATGCCCTAGGCACTCTGCACTGACTAGCGCCCACGCGCGCAGACTCAGCCAGACTCAGTCACGGGTACCGTCTCGAACGGCCACGTGTGCGGCGGCCGTGCAGTCAGGCGACCCGGCGGCTCGGGCAGACTCAATCCGGTCGGCGCGGGACGTATCAGCGCGACGACGCGATCCGCCGACCGGAACAGCTCGACGCCGACGCCCTTCGGCAGGCTCGGTGCCGCCTCGTCGCGCCACCAGGCGAGCAGACCGTCCGCGTCGCCCTTCGCCTCCCACATCAACACTCGCACGCGCACTCGCCCCCGCATTCCTCGCTCGCTACACCAACACCTCGGTGATCAGCATCGACGAGTCGGCGGGCAGTTCCAGCGGCGACGGCCGCACGCCTCGCGCGACCAGTTCCGAGCCGAGTGCGGCGACCATCGCGCCGTTGTCGGTGCACAGCTTCGGCCTCGGCACGCGCACCCGGATGCCTGCGTCGGTGGCCCTCTGTTCAGCCAGCGCACGCAGCCGCGAGTTCGCCGCCACACCGCCGCCGATCAGCAGGTGATCCACCCCGTTCTGCTTGCAGGCGCGGATCGCCTTTCGCGTCAGCACGTCCACCACCGCCTCCTGGAACGACGCCGCCACGTCCGCCACCGGCACCGGCTCGCCGGAGCGCTCGCGCGCCTCGACCCAGCGGGCCACCGCGGTCTTCAGGCCGGAGAAGGAGAAGTCGAACGGCGGGTCGTTCGGGCCGGTCAGTCCGCGCGGGAAGGCGATCGCCGCCTTGTCGCCGTCGTTCGCCGCGCGGTCGATCAGCGGGCCGCCGGGGAATCCGAGTCCGAGCACCCGCGCGACCTTGTCGAACGCCTCACCGGCCGCGTCGTCCACGGTGCTGCCCAGTGGCCTGATGTCGGAGGTGACGTCTGGGACGAGCAGCAGCGAGGAGTGCCCGCCGGAGACCAGCAGCGCCATGCACGGCTCGGGCAGCGGGCCGTGCTCAAGCTGGTCTACGCAGACGTGTG
This sequence comes from Actinomycetota bacterium, assembly GCA_046724665.1. GTDB lineage: Bacteria > Actinomycetota > Actinomycetes > Streptomycetales > Catenulisporaceae > Actinocrinis. The sequence continues at coordinate 30,443 of JBKOWZ010000191.1, read as the reverse complement.
CGGCCAGGTGGTTCACGCCGTACAGCGGCTTGTCCAGCGCGAGCGCGTAGCCCTTCGCCGCCGCGACGCCGACCAGGAGCGCCCCGGCCAGGCCGGGCCCGGCCGTAACCGCGATCGCGTCGATGTCGGAGAGCTTGAGTCCGGCGGTCTCCAGCGCGCGGTGCACGGTCGGCACCATCGCCTCAAGGTGCGCGCGCGAGGCGACCTCGGGGACGACGCCACCGAAGCGCGCGTGCTCGTCCACGCTGGTGGCCACCGCGTCGGCGAGCAGCTCGGTGCCGCGCACGATGCCGACGCCGGTCTCGTCGCAGGAGGTCTCGAAGCCGAGGACGATCGGCGCGTCCTCGGGTCCGCGCACCCTGGTCGCCCCGGTCGTCCCGCTCGTCGTCGCCGCTCCCGTCACGCGGTCAGTCACCTTCGCCTTCACCTTCTCCGAATCGATCGATGATGCCGGACGAGCGCATCACCCACGCGTCCACATTCGCCGGCTGGTAGTAGCGGGGGCGCGTGCCTATCTGCACGAATCCGAACCTACGGTAAAGCGACTGCGCCTTCGTGTTGTCCTCGCGCACCTCGAGGACGACGTCGTCGCACAGCCTGCGTGCGGCTTCCCTCAACAACTCGGTGAGCAACGCGGAGCCGAGCCCGTAGCGCTCCCGGGTCGGATCGACCGCGAGGGTCAGCACCTCGGCCTCGCCGACGCCGATCAGCAGCCCGGCGTAGCCGACGATTCGCGGGCCCTGGCGGTCGGGGTGCGTCGCGTCCGCGCCGTACTCCTCGGCCACCAGGTAGCAACGCGTCGCCACCTCGGCCAGTTCGGACCAGAACATGCCGACCGACCATGCGTCCTGGGGAAACGTCACATGCTCCAGGACGGTCACCGACGGGATGTCCCACCAGCGCATCGGCCGCAGCGCGGTATTCGGCGGCATGGCTTTGGTCGGCATGGTTTCGGTCGGCACCGTTCTCGCCGCGGCACTCACCGCAACGCCGGTTGGCTCACCGGCTTGCGTGTGCCCGGTTCGACGGCGTCGGGACGGCGTAGGTAGAGCGGCTCGGGTGGTAGCAGGGCCGACAGGGCCGAAGGCGCTGCCAGCCGACGGGCCGTCAGTTCGGCCAGGTCCGCGGCGCTCGGCAGCTCTGGGGCGATCGGCACCGGGAACGAGTCCGGGTACTTCGCCGCGCCCTCGCCGGCCACCGGCAGCCCGGCCACTTCGGGCGCGACCACGTGCGGCCAGTCCACCGCCGGGGCGGTCAGCCGCTGCTCCGGCGCCGCGTAGCGGGCCCAGTACACCTCGCGGCGGCGCGCGTCGGTCGCCACCGCGAACGGCCCGTCGTGCCGTACCGCCCACGCGAGGATGTCCAGCGTGCACACGCCGTGCACGGCGATGCCGAGCGCATCGGCCAGCGCCCGCGCCGTCACCAGTCCGACCCGCAGCCCGGTGAACGGGCCCGGGCCTACCCCGACCGCCACGTCGGTCAGTTCGTGGCGCGAGCGCCCCGCCTGCGCCAGCACGGCGCGGATGCCGGGCGCGAGCAGTTCTCCATGGCGGCGCGCGTCCACCTCGGTGTGTTCGGCCAGGACCCGGGTCCCGTCGTGCAGGGCGACGGTCACCGCAGGGGTCGCCGTGTCAAAAGCCAGGAGGAGCACGTGAGCCATTATCGCCCTACCTGACCGGCGCTCAGGTAGTGGCTCAGATACAGATGGCCGGGCCGTGCGGCATGATGGGTCACTGGATATCGTCCCGGGACCGGTCTCGAGAATGGGTGGCGATGGGTAGACGCGGCATCGGCTCACGCGCAGCGGCACGCTCGTCCGGGCGCGGCGCGACCTACTCGGTCGCCGTCATGACGCTCGCCGCGCTCGCCGGCGTCGGCGTGCTGGCGGCGCAGGCCGCGGCCACCGCGCCGAAGGTCTCCGCAAAGGGCAATGCGTCCCAATCGACCAGGGCCGCGGCCGGAACCACCGGCGCGGGCACCGCCAGCGCGCACCCCGACACCACGGCGCTGCCCGCGAACTCCGGCTCGGGGCTGCGCATCGTCTACGCCGAGACGGCGAAGCGGGTGTGGCTGGTCTCCGCGTCCAACACGGTGATGCGCACGTTCATCGTCGTGCCGGGCACCGTCGCCGCGCCGCCCGGCACCTTCAGCGTGACGAACCGGCTGAGCACGTCGGCGGGCACGGACGGGACGCCGGTGCAGTACGTGGTGCTGTTCAACAACGCCAAGGTCGGCGGCCATTCGACGGCCTTCGGGTTCGACGCGGTGGCCAACGTGACCGGGCTGCCGCCCGCGCCGTCCGGGCGCACCGGCGGTATCCGGGAGACGCAGGCCGACGCTCAGGCGCTGTGGAAGTTCTCGGACTTCGGCACGCCAGTGGTTGTGTTGCCGTAGGGCCGCCTTGCCCGTCCGGTCTCAGGTGAACCGCGCCGCGAGGCCGTCGCCGTGGGCGGTGATAGTGATGAGGCGCGTTTCGTTGCTGCCATTGGTGTCCGCGTGCGGCTCGATGCGGACGTCCAGGCGCTCGCCCGCCAGCACCTCGGCCTTGCCTTCGCCCCACTCGACGACGGTCACCGAATCCTCCACCGAGGCGTCCAGGTCCAGGTCGTCGAGTTCGGCGAGCGAGCCGAGCCGGTACGCGTCCACGTGCACCAGCGGCGCGCCGCCGACCAGCGACGGGTGCACGCGGGCGATCACGAAGGTCGGCGAGGTGATCGGGCCGCGCACGCGCAGGCCTTCGGCCAGACCTTGGGTGAACGTCGTCTTGCCCGCGCCAAGTTCACCCGAAAGGATCACCAAGTCACCGGCCCGCAATCGCTCGCCGAGCGCGCGGGCGACCTCCTGCGTTCGTTGCGCCGTGTCCGCCTTAACCTGCTCGACTACGACTGCCGTTGCCGTGGTCTTCCCAGTGCTGCCTGTCACACTGCTGCATCCTACGGGCGGGCGCGCGGTTACGAAGCGTTGGATGACTTGTCGATGCGCGCCTCGACTCGGTCCACCAGCTTGCGCAGCGCGCCGTTCACCTCGTGCGGGTGCTCCAGAATCACCACGTGCCCGGCGTCCTGCACCGTCACGAAGTCGGCGCTCGGGATCGCGTCGGCCAGCGCGCGGCTGTGCTTGATCGGCAGCAGCAGATCGTGGTCCGCGGCGAGCACCAGCGTCGGCACCCGGTCGAAGACCGGCAGCGCCTCCGCCTTGTCGTGCGCCCGGAACACGGTGAAGAAGCGCGCGATCACGTCGATCGGGGTGGACTCGATCAGCTCCTGCACGAAGCGCACCGCCGACTCCGGGGCGTCCGAGCCGAACGCGTAACGCCGCGTCAGCACCAGCCCGAGGTCGCTGCCGGCCCGCCGGCCGCGCTCGACCAGCGCGCGCTGCTTGGTCAGCAGCTCGAACAGGCCGGGGGCGGCCCGGTGGAAGACCTTCGCCGCGGTGTGCGGCAGCCCGAACTCGAGGTCGGCGAACTCGCCGGCCGAGGTGGACATCAGCGCCGCGCCGACGATCCGGTCGCCGAACAGCTCCGGGTGCGCCTCGGCCAGCGCCATCATCGTCATGCCGCCCATCGAGTGACCGATCAGGATGATCGGACCGGTCGGGCAGGTCGCCTCGAGCACCGCGTACAGGTCCTCGCCGGTCACCTCTATGGACAGGTCGGCGTCCGCCCGCAGCCGATCGGAGCGGCCGTGCCCGCGCTGGTCCCAGAACACCATCCGGTACTCGCCGGAGAACTCCGCGCGCTGGTGGTGCCAGCAGTCCTGCGGCAGGCAGAAGCCGTGGGTGAACAGCAGCGTCGGACGCGACGGCCGGGCCGCGGCGGCGCGGGCGCCTCTGCCCGCACGCTTCCAGTCCACGCTGCGCGGCCAGCCGAACGGGTCGTCAACTTCCACGTACAGCTCGGTGCCGTCGGCAGCCATCACGGTCTGCGGCACTCCACGTAGTGTGCCGTAGGCCTCGCCAGGATCGTGGATCTGCGCCATCCGACGCACGGCGCGTCCGATCGTGAACCGCTCCACCGCGATGCCGACGGCGGTACCGGCCGCGACGACGCCGAGCGCCGCTCCGACTATGCCCGCACCGCGCGGCATGGCGCGCTGAATCGCCGACAGCCCGCCTGACTCGCTCTCGCCCACGAGAAGCTCACCTTTCCGATCACGTCCGATCACGCGCCCCCCGCTCCTCTATTAGGGGTGTTACCCTGCGCGGACCCGTTAACCGTCCAGATAAACGCGCGGAACCCGCGGGCCGATGCGCGTGACGATCTCGTACGAGATGGTGCCGGTCCGCTCGGCCCAGTCCTGCGCGGTGGGCTCGCCGCGGTCTCCGGGGCCGAACAGGACGACCTCGTCGCCCACGCCGGCCTCCTGATCGGCCAGGTCGATGATGAACTGGTCCATCGCCACCCGTCCGGCGACGGTGTGCCGCACGCCGTCGATCCAGATCGGCCCGACGTTGGACGCGGCGAGCGGGATCCCGTCCGCGTACCCGGCCGGGACCAGGCCGAGGCGGGTCGGCCGCGTGGTGTGGTAGGTGTGGCCGTACGAGATGCCGTGCCCGGCGTCCACCTGCTTGACCAGCGCGAGCCGCCCGACCAGGGTCATCGCGGGGCGCAGCCCGAAGTCCGCCGGGCTCCCCTCGCGCGGCGCGGGCGAGAGGCCGTAGCTGGCCAGGCCGCTGCGCACCAGGTCGAAGCGGCTGCCCGGCAGCAGCAGCGCGGCCGGGGAGTTGGCCATGTGCCGCACCTCGGGGCGCAGTCCTGCCTGCTCGGCCACCGCCAGCGCGTCGCGGTACGCGGACAGCTGCGCGATGACCGAGGGATGGTGCGGCTCGTCGGCGCAGGCGAAGTGCGACCACAGCCCGGTGACGGCCACTAGGCCGTCCTCCTGCGCCTTGACCGCCTCCTCGACCACCAGCGACCAGTCCGCCCGCACCGCCCCGTTGCGGCCGAGCCCGGTGTCGGCCTTGAGCTGGATCCGCGCGGGCCGTCCGGTGGCGCGCACCGCTTCGGTGACCTCGCGCAGCGACCACAGCCCGGAGACGGAGATGTCCACGTCGGCGAGCACGAGGTCGGCGAACGCGTCGCCGGGTGCGTGCAGCCAGGTCAGGATGCGCGCCTCGAGCCCGGCCGCCCGCAGCGCCAGCGCCTCCTCGGGCAGCGCCACGCCGAGCCAGGTGGCCCCGGCCTCGACCGCGGCGCGGGCGCACTCGACCATGCCGTGGCCGTAGGCGTCGGCCTTCACCACCGCCATCACCTGCGCCGACCCGGCGACCTCGCGCATCCGCCGGATGTTGGCGCGGACGGCGGCCAGGTCGATCCTCGCCTCCAGGCGGGCTGGTCCGCCGCTGTGGTCGCCGCTGTTCATATCTGGAGATTGTGCCAGGCCGACGAAAGCGCGGCGAGCAGGTCACCAGCGGTAGCCGAGCCGTTGGAGGCCAGCCTGCCAGCCAGTCCGTGCAGGTACGCGCCGACGCTCGCCGCGTCCAGCGGTCGCAGCCCTGCGGCGAGCAGGCCGCCGATCAGCCCGGCGAGCACGTCACCGCTGCCCGCGGTGGCCAGCGCGGGCGTTCCGGTCGGATTGGCTCGAACGGTCAGGCCGCCCGGCTCGGCGATGAGCGTCGTCGAGCCCTTGAGCAGCACGGTTGCGCCGTACATGTCGGCGAGGCGGCGTACCGAATCCAGCCGCCGCGCCTCGATCTCCGCGCGTTCGACGCCGAGCAGCCGGGCCGCCTCGCCCGCGTGCGGGGTGAGGACGACGTGCGTGAGCAGTGCGTCCGAGTTCAGGTAGCCGAGCGCGCCCGCGTCGAGGACCGCGGGCAGACCGCTCTCGATCACCTGGCGCGTGCGCTCGGCCGCGTACGCATCGTCGGTCGGGAAGCCGCAGCCGCATACCCACGCCTGCACGCGGGGCGTGTCTGCGGGGAGCGCCCCGCCGATCATGACCTCAGGAGAGCGGCGCAGAACGTCCGCGGCGACCTCAGGCGGACCGGAGTAGCGGACCGCGCCGTTACCCGCGCGCAACGCGCCGCCGACCGCCAGCACACCGGCACCCGGGTACTGCACGGAGCCGCACGCGATGCCGACCACGCCGCGGCCGTACTTGTCCGCCTCGTGCGCCGGGTGTGGCAGAAGCGCCGCGACGTCAGCGGCCTGCAACGCTTCAGCGGTCGGCTCCGGCGGCAGTGCGCGCAGTCCGATGTCAACGAACTCGACGACCCCGGCGCGCTCGGCCGCCGGGTCGATGAGCAGGCCGGGCTTGTACGCGCCGAAGGTTACGGTCACGTGCGCGCGGATCGTCGTTCCGCCCACTTCGCCGGTGCCGGCGTCAATCCCGCTCGGCAGGTCCACGGCCAGGATCGGCGCACCGCAGTCGGCGGCCGCGTCGGCGAGATCCGCCGCGTGTCCGCGCAGTCCGCCCTTGCCACCGATGCCGAGCATTCCATCGACAATCAGATCAGTACGCTCAAACGCCGTAACGTCGCCGACGCGTCCGCCGGCCGTCGTCAGCGCTGCGAGGCCGCCGGCGTGTACTCGACCCGGGTCGAGCAGGATCGCGTCAACGCGTGCTCCACGGCGTGCCAGCATCGCCCCCGCGTACAGCGCGTCGCCGCCGTTGGCACCAACCCCGACGAGCAGCGTGACACGCGCGCCGTATACGCCGCCGGCTTGGCGCAGGATGCGCGCCGCGACGGTCGCGAGCCCGGTGGCGGCTCGCTGCATCAGGGCACCGTCCGGCAGGCGGGTCATCAGCTCGGTTTCGGCGTGTCGGATCGCTTCGACGGTGTAGGCGCGGCGCATGTGCGGTTACCGCTCGGCGATGACGACCGCCGACGCGATGCCCGCGTCGTGACTGAGCGACAGATGGAAGTTGGACACGCCGAGTTCCGCCGCGCGCGCCGCGATGCTGCCCCTGACCGCGAGCACCGGTCGCCCCGACGGCTCGTTCGTCACCTCGGCGTCGTGCCAGTGCAGGCCGCCCGGCGCGCCGAGCGCCTTGGCGAGCGCCTCCTTGGCGGCGAACCGCGCGGCCAGCGACGCGACCTTCAGCTGCTGCTCACTCGCGGTGAACAGCCGCTGCGCCATCCCCGCGGTGCGTTCGAGGCTCGCCTCGAACCGCGCGATGTCCACCACGTCGATGCCGACTCCGATGATCATGGGCCAGCCCACCCCGTCTCACTCGACCGTGACCGACTTGGCCAGGTTGCGCGGCTGGTCCACGTCCAGGCCCTTGGCGTCGGCCAGCGCGCAGGCGAAGACCTGGAGCGGCACCGTGGCGACCAGCGGCTGCAACAGCGTCGGCAGCTCCGGCACCCGGATCAGGGTGTCCGCGTAGGGCAGCACCGCGTCGTCGCCGTCCTGCGCGATGACGATGGTCTTCGCGCCGCGCGCCCGGATCTCCTGGATGTTCGAGACGATCTTGTCGTGCAGCAGCGGCCGGGACGGCGGCGGCACCACCACCACGACCGGCAGGTCCTGCTCGATCAGCGCGATCGGGCCGTGCTTGAGCTCGCCCGCGGCGAAGCCCTCGGCGTGCACGTACGCCAGCTCCTTGAGCTTGAGCGCGCCCTCGAGCGCCACCGGGAATCCGACGTGCCGGCCGAGGAACAGCACCCGGCCCTCGTCCTTGAGCGCCCGGCCGAGCGCGCGCACCGGCTCCATCCGCTCAAGTGTCTCGGCCACCTTCGCCGGGGCCGAGGCCAGCTGCCCGAGCAGCGCCTTGATCTCGTCCTCGTACTTCTCCCCGCGCACCTGCGCCAGGTACAGGCCGACGAGGTAGCACGCGATCAGCTGGGTGAGGAACGCCTTCGTCGAGGCGACCGCGATCTCCGGGCCGCCGTGCGTGTAGACGACCGCGTCCGACTCGCGCGGGATCGTCGCGCCGTTGGTGTTGCAGATCGCCAGCACCCGCGCGTGCTGGTCGCGCGCGTGCCGCAGCGCCATCAGCGTGTCTGCGGTCTCACCGCTCTGCGAGATAACTATGATCAGCGTGTCGCGAGTCAGAATCGGATCGCGATACCGGAACTCGGACGCCAGCTCGACCTCGACCGGGATGCGCGTCCAGTGCTCGATCGCGTACTTGGCGATCAGCCCGGCGTGGAACGAGGTGCCGGCCGCGATCACGACAATCTTGTCGACGCTGCGCAGTTCCTCCTCGCTCATCCGCATCTCGTCGAGCACCAGCCGGCCGCCCGCCGAGACCCGGCCGAGCAGGGTGTCCGCGACCGCCTGCGGCTGCTCGTCGATCTCCTTGAGCATGAAGTACTCGTAGCCGCTCTTCTCTGCGGCCTTCACGTCCCAGTTCACGTGGAAGCGCTTGGCCTCGGCCGGGGCGCCGGCGAAGTCGGTGACGGTCACCGAGTCCCGGCGCACCTCGACCACCTGGCCCTGGCCGAGCTCTATCGCCTCGCGGGTGTGCCCGATGAACCCGGCCACGTCGCTGCACAGGAAGGCCTCGCCGTCGCCGACCCCGACCACCAGCGGCGAGTTCAGCCGCGCGCCGACGACCACGTCCGGGTCGTCCGCGTGCACGGCGACGAGGGTGAACGCGCCGTCCAGCCGCAGGCACACCCGCCGCATGGCTTCGGCGAGGCTGTCCGACGTCGCCATCTCGGCGCCGAGCAGGTGCGCGACGACCTCGGTGTCCGTCTCGCTGCGCAGCTCGACCCCGCCCGAGGCCAGCTCGGCGCGCAGCGCGGCGAAGTTCTCGATGATCCCGTTGTGCACGACGGCGACCCGGTCGGCCGCGTCGAAGTGCGGGTGCGCGTTGGCGTCGGTCGGGCCGCCGTGGGTGGCCCACCGGGTGTGGCCGAGCCCGACCGTGGCGGCGGGCAGCGGCCGCTCGGCCAGCTCCTTCTCCAGGTTCGCCAGCTTCCCGGCCTTCTTGCGGCCCTCCAGCCTGCCGTCGGCGAGCACCGCCACTCCGGCCGAGTCGTAGCCGCGGTACTCAAGCCGGCGCAGACCTTCCAGCACGACGTCCAGCGCCGGCTTGCCGCCGACGTACCCCACGATTCCGCACATGTCTGCCACCCTACCGGGCCCGCCTCCGGAACAACCCCGAGCCGGCGGTCCGGGTCGGGTCATCCCTGAAGCCGACGCCGCACGAGAGCGCGCGGGGTTACGGTGTCCGCGTGTCAGTAGTCATCGAGACAGTCATCGAGACGCGCGGCCTCGGCAAGCGGTATCCGGGCGGCGTGACCGCGCTGACCGGACTGACCCTGGCCGTGGCGCCCGGGATCACCGGCCTGGTCGGCGCGAACGGCGCCGGGAAGTCCACCCTCATCAAGATCCTGCTCGGGCTGCTCGAGCCGACCGAGGGCAGCGCGCGGGTGCTCGGCCACGACACCAGGACCGGCGGCGAGCAGATCCGCGCCCGGGTCGGCTACATGCCCGAGCACGACTGCCTGCCGCCGGACGTGACCGCCACCGAGTTCGTCACGCACCTGGGCCGGATGACCGGGCTGCCCGCCACGGCGGCGAAGGAGCAGGCCGCCGAGGCGCTGCGGCACGTCGGCCTGCACGAGGAGCGCTACCGGCACATCGGCACCTTCTCCACCGGGATGAAGCAGCGGGTGAAGCTGGCGCAGGCGCTGGTCGGCGACCCGGGGCTGCTGCTGCTCGACGAGCCGACCAACGGCCTCGACCCGGCCGGCCGGGAGGCGATGCTCGCCCTCGTGCACCGGATCGGCAACGAGTTCGGCATCGCCGTGGTGGTGGCCTCGCACCTGCTCAGCGAGATCGAGCGGATCTGCGACCACCTGGTCGCGATCGAGGGTGGCACGCTGCTGCGGGCCGCCTCGCTCTCCTCGATGACGCAGAACGTGCCGTGGCTGGCGATCGAGGTCGAGGAGGGCGCCGACCGGCTCGCCGCGCACCTGGCCGCCGCGGGCGTCACCGTGCACGCCGAGGAGCGCGCGCTACTCGTCCCGGTCGGCTCGGAGGCGGTGTTCGACCTGGTACGCGACGCGATCGCCGAGCTCGCGCTGCCGCTCAACCGGATGGAACACCGCCGCCACCACGTCGAAGAGCTCTTCGCCACGCCCACCCCGGAGGCCGGACCATGACCACGACGATCGCCGCCACGGACGGCGACGGCAGCGTCATCCACGACATCGGATACAAGCCGTACACCGGGACCCGGCTCGGCCGCGGGCACATCCTGCGCTCGCTCTACTGGTTCAGCCTGCGCTCGGCCTTCGGCTTCGGCCGCGGCGCGCGGGCCCGGATCATCCCGCTGACCACGTTCGCGGTGATGATGCTCCCGGCCGCGGTCTCCATCTACAAGGTGGCGTCCATCGGCGGGGAGTTGCCGGTGCCGTACACGCACTACGCGTACAACACCTCGCTGCTGTTCATCGTGTTCGTCGCGGTGTCCGCGCCCGAGCTGGTCTCGCGCGACCTGCGGCACCACACCCTGCCGCTCTACTTCTCCCGGCCGCTGCGCCGCGCCGACTACCCGCTGGCGAAGCTGCTGGCGCTGGCCACCGCGATCGTGCTGTTCGAGGCGCTGCCGCTGCTGGCGATGTACCTCGGCACGGTCGCGTCGGCCACCAGCGGCTCGGGCGTGTGGGACCAGACCACGGACCTGGTGCCCGGGCTGCTGGTCGCGCTCGCCTACGGCGCCGCGTTCGCGCCCCTGACGCTGCTGATCGCCTCGTTCACCGGACGCCGGGCGATGGTCACCGGCGCGATCGCGATCCTCTTTCTGGCCACCACGGCGGTGGCTCAGGTCTTCGAGTCCGTGGGCAGCCACTCGGCCGACGGTCCCAGCCGACAGCCCTTCAAAGAGACCATCACCTACAGCGCGATCGCACGCGAGGGCGGCCTGGTCGATCCGCTGCGGCTGATCGAGGGCACCCGGATCTGGGCGACGAACGCGACCGACGGCACCATCCCCGACCCGCAGTCCGGCGGCCCGCTCTACGCGGCCGAACTGGTCGCGCTGGCCGGCCTGACCACCGCAGGCCTGTTCCTACGCTACCGAAAGGTCGGCGTCGCATGAGCACCGTCCAGCTGACCAACACGACCCGCTGGTACGGCAACGTGGTCGCGGTCAACGACATCACCATGACCCTCGGCCCGGGAGTGACCGGGCTGCTCGGCCCGAACGGCGCGGGCAAGTCCACCCTGCTGCACATGATCTCCGGCTTCCTGGAGCCCTCGCGCGGCACGGTGACCGTCGGCGGCGTGGCGCCGTGGCGCAACCCGGACATCTTCCGCACGGTCGGCCTGGTCCCGGAGCGCGACAGCGTCTACGCGTTCCTGACCGCGCGCGAGTTCGTCCTCGCCTCGGCGAAGCTGCACAAGCTGCGCGACCCGAAGGCGGCGGCCGAGCGCGCGCTGCGGATGGTCGAGCTGACCGACGCGGCCGACCGGAGCATCGACACGTACTCCAAGGGCATGCGCCAGCGGGCGAAGGTCGCCGCGGCGCTGGTGCACGATCCGCAGGTCCTGCTGCTCGACGAGCCGTTCAACGGCATGGACCCGCGCCAGCGGCTGCACATGATGGACCTGCTGCGCGGCCTCGGCCAGGCCGGGCGCGTCATCCTGTTCTCCTCGCACATCCTGGAGGAGGTCGAACGCCTCGCCGACACGGTGCAGGTGGTCGTCGCCGGGCGGCTGGCCGCGTCGGGCGACTACCGCACCATCAGGCGGCTGATGACCAACCGGCCGCACGTGTTCCTCGTGCGCACCACGGACGACCGCGCCCTCGCCCAAGCGCTCATCGGCTCCCCGGCGGTGCAGGGCGTCACGCTCACCAAGATCGGCCTGGAAGTGCACGCGGGCGACCACGGCACGTTCACCCGCCAGCTCGCGCGGGTCAGCCGCGACGCCGGAGTCGGCCTGCGCGAGGTCATCCCGTCCGACGAATCGCTCGAGTCAGTCTTCGCCTACCTGGTCGGAAATTAGGAGCCCCCTGATGCGCGACCTCTACAACCCGACCATCGCCGGGATCACGCTGCGCGCGCTGCTCGGGCGCAAGCGCGCGTTCCTGCTCGCGCTGCCCGCCGTCGTGCTGCTGGCGCTGACCATCACGCTCAAGGCGGCGCACGGCACCTCGCCCAGCTGGCCCGCCGAGCTGCTCGGCCGGGTCGGCTTCAGCGCACTGCTCCCGCTCACCGCGCTGATCGTGGGCACCTCGGTGCTCGGATCCGAGATCGACGACAGCTCGATCCTGCACCTGCTGGCCACCCCGGTGCCGCGAAAGTCGATCATCGCCACCAAGGCGGTGGTCGCGACCGTGGTGACGATGCTGTTCGCCGCGGTGCCCGAGTTCGCCGCCGGGACGATCGCGGCCGGCTCGGCGGGCAGGCTGGCGGTCGGCCTCGGGCTCGGCGCGGCCCTCGGTGCCGCCGTGTACACCGCCGTCTTCGTGCTGATCTCCACGGTCAGCCGGCGCCCGGTGGCCTTCGCGCTCGCCTATGTGGCGGTCTGGGAGGGCCTGGTCACCAACCTGGTCTCCGGGGCGAAGTACCTCTCCGCCGAGCAGTACTCCCTCGGCGTGGCGAACTCGATCGCGAAGGACGACGCGCTCAACGCCCACCTGAACGCGGCCACCGCGCTCATCCTGGCCGCGATCGCCGGTGGCGCCGCACTCTCGTTCGCCGCCAACCGGCTGCGCTCGTTCCGGCTGACCGGGGACGCGTGAGTCCGGTTCAGTCCGTCTTGACCGCGATGAGCGACTTGGCGAGCCCGCCGAGCCGCTCCACGCGGACCGTGGAGTGCGGGAAGTAGTGCGCCATCTCCGTGCGGCTGAGCAGTTCCACCCAGAGCGCGACACGCAGCGCGGTCGCTCGATCCTGCGGCGGCGTGTGCACCAGCGGCCAGCGGCGCACGATGCTCACCCGCGCGGCCAGCGGCAGGAACTGGAAGCCGGGGAAGAGGAAGTGCGGCTCCACCGGGAAGTACCGGTACGGCGTCTGCACCCAGTGGCGCGGTGCCAGTTCGTGCACCGCCTCGGCGAAGCGGGTGCGCCGCTCGTGCCCGCCGACGTGCTCGAGCACCGAGTTCGAGAACACCAGGTCGTACTCGCCCTTGCGGACGTGGTCCGGCAGTTCGCACGCGTCGCCCTGCTCCGCGCTGATCCAGTCCGGCGTCTCGGCCGGCGGCTCCTCCAGATTGACCACGTGCACGCGCGCCGGGCGCACCGGGGCGCGCAGCCACGACTCCGGCCGTCCGCCGAGGTCGATCACCGACATCGAGCCGATGTCGGGGAAATCCTGCTGAAACCACTCCCAGCGGCGTGCCCTCGCCTTCGCGCCAAGCGAAGTCGGCGAGTCCACGAACCGCTCGCGAACACTGCGCATCCCACCCACGGCTGACCCCCTCCGCGGCAACCCTGCCACAAGACGCGCGGGAATGGAGGCTTTCCCGGGGAACAGCCTGTCAGGACGGCAGGGTCAGGACAGCGCGTCCCGCACGACGCCCGCGAGCCGGTGGGCGACCGACTCGGCCAGGTCGTGCGACTCGGCCTCGACCATCACGCGCACCATCGGCTCGGTACCCGAGGGCCGCAGCAGCACCCGGCCGGCCGCGCCGAGCTCGCTTTCCGCCGCGCCGACCGCCTCGGAGATCTGCGGCGAGCTGCCGACCCGCGACTTGTCCACGTCCTTCACGTTCACCAGCACCTGCGGCAGCCGGCGCATCACCGCGGCCAGTTCGTCCAGCGGCTTGCCCGTCTCGGCGACGCGCGCGAGCAGGTGCAGGCCGGTCAGCACGCCGTCGCCGGTCTTGGCGTGGTCGAGCAGGATCACGTGGCCGGACTGCTCGCCGCCGATGGACAGGCCGTCGGCCCGCATCGCCTCGAGCACGTAGCGGTCGCCGACGGCGGTCCGCACCACGGTCACGCCCTCCCGCTCCATCGCAATCTTGAAGCCGAGGTTGGACATCACGGTGGTGACGACGGTGTCCTTCGCCAGCCTGCCGTGCTCGCGCAGCGCGAGCGCCAGGATCGCAATGATCTGGTCGCCGTCCACGACCTCGCCGGACGCGTCCACGGCCAGGCAGCGGTCGGCGTCCCCGTCGTGCGCGATGCCCGCGTCGGCGCCGTGCTCGATCACCGCGGCGCGTACCGCGTCCAGGTGCGTGCTCCCGCAGCCGTCGTTGATGTTCAGGCCGTCCGGCTGCACGCCGATCTCGATGACCTCCGCGCCGAGCCGCCGCAGCGCCTCCGGGGAGACCCGGTACGCCGCGCCGTGCGCCTCGTCCACGACCACCTTGAGGCCGTCGAGCCGGTTGGGCACCGTCGAGACGAGATAGTCCACGTACCGCGAGCCGCCGTCCGGCAGGTCGGTGATCCGGCCCACGCCGACCCCGACCGGCCGCTCCCACTGCTCGCCGATGCGGGCCTCGATCGCCTCCTCCACCTCGTCGGCCAGCTTGAGGCCGCCGCGGGAGAAGAACTTGATCCCGTTGTCCGGGGCCGGGTTGTGGCTCGCCGAGAGCATCACCCCGAGGTCCGCGCCGAGCGCCTCGGTCAGGTACGCCACCGCCGGGGTGGGCAGCACGCCGACCCGCAGCACGTCCACGCCCGCGGAGGCCAGCCCGGCGGCCACCGCCGCCTCGAGGAACTCTCCTGAGGCCCGCGGGTCACGGCCGACCACGGCCCGGGGCCGGTGCCCGGCGAAGGTGCCCAGTTCGGCAAGGACGTGCGCCGCGGCGATCGACAGGTCGAGCGCGAGCTCGGCGGTCAGATCCCGGTTGGCGAGGCCGCGCACGCCGTCGGTGCCGAAAAGTCGGGCCATGGTCCGAACCCCCAGAGCTGGACGAGTGGGAAATCGAGGTCTCGGTAAAGATGACAAGGCAAGAGGTGTCGAGGTTGCGCTCGTCGTTACCCGCCGGAAAACAGGCAACCCCACCGTACGCGAAAAGCGCACGACGGGGTTGCACGTCCGGGCCTGGCACGCCGGTGCCGCGAGACTGACGCTTCGCGTGACCGGCCGATTAACGCTTGCTGTACTGCGGAGCCTTGCGGGCCTTCTTCAGACCGGCCTTCTTGCGCTCCTTCACCCGCGCGTCCCGGGTCAGGAAGCCGGCCTTCTTCAGCACCGGCCGGTTGTTCTCGGTATCGGCCTCGTTCAGCGCGCGGGCGATGCCGAGCCGCAGCGCGCCGGCCTGGCCGGAGATGCCGCCGCCGTCGATGCGCGCGATCACGTCGTAGCGGCCGTCGAGCTCCAGCACGTGGAAGGGCTCGTTGACCTCCTGCTGGTGCACCTTGTTCGGGAAGTACGCGTCGAGCGAGCGACCGTTGATCTTCCACTTGCCGGTGCCGGGCACGATGCGCACCCGGGCCACGGCCTCCTTGCGCCGGCCGGTGCCGCCGGCGGCGACGGTGGCCGCCAGCTGCCGGGCCGGCGCCGCCGCCGGGGCGCTCTCGGTGGTGTAGCTCTCGGGGACTTCCTCGTCGTCGAAGGCCTCGGCCTCGATGTCGGCGGTCAGTTCAGACACAGCCGCGAACTCCTTATTCTCGGGAAACTGTTAGCGGCAGTGGTTACTGCGCGACCTGGGACAGCTCGTACGGCTCGGGCCGCTGCGCGGCGTGCGGGTGGCTCGGGCCGCCGTAGACCTTGAGCTTCTTGAGCATCTGGCGGCCGAGGGTGTTCTTCGGCAGCATGCCGCGCACGGCCTTCTCCACGGCCTTGCGGGAGTCCTTGTCGATCAGGTCGCCGTACTTGACCGAGCGCAGACCGCCGGGGTAGCCGGAGTGCCGGTAGGCCAGCTTGTCCTCGCGCTTGTTGCCGGACAGGTGGACCTTGTCGGCGTTGACGATGATCACGAAGTCGCCGGTGTCCACGTGCGGGGCGAACTGCGGCTTGTGCTTGCCGCGCAGCAGGATGGCCGTCTGGCTGGCGAGCCGGCCGAGGACGACGTCAGCGGCGTCGATGACGTACCACTTCTTCTCGACCTCGCCGGGCTTGGGGCTGTACGTGGGCACGGGACTGCCTTCGTTAGACGGAATCATTCAAGATCAAACGGAATGCCTGGCTTAGGATCCGTAGGCACGCACCGACGCCCATACCTACGGCATCAGGCACCGTGCCCCCCGGCTTCTTCGGCTGGAACGTCCGCCGAAGTCCGGGCGCGCGCCACGAAGAAATGGCGATGCGCGGAAACTACAAGAAGAGGGTACCCGACTCTTGACGACGGGCCAAAATGCGGAAACGGGATCAGCACAGCGTCCGCATCCGCCGGGCTTCGAGGGCGCGGGCGGCCAGTTGCGAATCCTGTGGGTACCGCACCTCTTCGAGCGAGAGGCCGTGAGGCGGCACCACGTTGACGCCGGGATGCCTGATCAGGCCGCCGAGCACCTCGGCCGGGAACTCCCGCGGACGCCGACCGTCGCCGACCATCAGCATCGCGGCGACCAGCGCACGCACCATCGAGTGGCAGAAGGCGTCGGCTTCGACCGTCGCCTCGACTTCGTCGTGCCGGGTGCGCTGCCAGTCCAGGCGCAGCAGACGCCTGATCGTCGTCGCGCCGTCGCGCTTCTTGCAGTACGCGGCGAAGTCGTGCTCACCGAGCATCAGCGCACCGGCGGCGTTCATCGCATCGACGTCCAGCGGGTGGGCGTGCCAGAGCACGAAGCGGCGGCGCACCGGTTCGACGCCGTAACGCGAATCGCCGACGCGGTACACGTACCGCCTTGAGAGGGCGGCGAAGCGTGCGTCGAAGTCGGCGGGCGCCTCGTTCACGGCCCAGACGCGTACGTCCATCGGCAGCTTGCCCGCGAGGCGGTAGAGCAGCTTGTCCGCGTGCGTCTTCCAGATGCCGGTTTGCAGGTCCAGGTGCGCGACCTGGCCAGCGGCGTGCACTCCGGCGTCGGTGCGGCCCGCGACGGTCAGCCGCGCGGGTTCGGGCAGGCGCAGCACGGCCGTCAGCGCGTCTTCCAGCACGCCCTGGACCGTGCGCACACCGGAGCGCTGCCGAGCCCAGCCGGCGAACTCGGTGCCGTCGTAGGACAGGTCGAAACGAATGCGGGTGAGAGCCCCTACTCGGCTCTCACCCGCATCGGAGTCCAACATCAGGCCTCGGGCTTGGCGTCCTCGGGCTCTGCCGAGTCCTCGGTGTCCGCCTCGACCGCGTCTGCTTCGACCGTGTCCGCCTCGGCCGCGTCCGCGGTGGGTTCCGCGGTCTGCTTCGCCTCGGCCTCCTTGACCGCACGCCGGGTCGCCGCGCTCGCCTCGTCGGTGGCCTGCTGCTGCACGGTGCGGGCCTCGACCAGCTCGATGCGGGCCATCGGCGCGTTGTCGCCGCGGCGCGGGCCGAGCTTGATGATCCGGGTGTAGCCGCCCGGACGCTCCGCGTACGCCGGACCGACCTGCTCGAACAGCTTGGCGATCACGCCGCCGCCGTCGTAGAACGCGGAGTTGCGGATCTCCAGCGCGGCCATGACCTGGCGGCGGTTGTGCAGGCCGCCCTTCTTGGCCTTGGTGATCAGCGGCTCGACGAACGGCCGCAGCTCGCGCGCCTTGGCGTGCGTGGTGGTGATGCCGCCGTGCTCGATCAGGGACTTGGCCAGGTTCGCCAGCATGTGCTTCTGGTGCGCGCCTGACCCGCCGAGGCGGGGGCCCTTCTTCGGGGTGGGCATTGGGCTGCCTTCTCCTTGTGGTTCCTGCGCGGGCCGACTGCCGTTCTCTTCGGAACCGTGGTACCTCGCGCAGTCCCGGGGCCCGCGAATCGGACCCCGGACGCTGTGTGGTTACTGGTGCTGCGTGGTGACTAGTACTGCTCGGTCTCGGCGTACGACAGGTCGTCGTCGTCGCCGCCGTAGGCCTCGGCCAGCGCCAGCGACGGGTCGAATCCGGGCGGGGAGTCCTTCAGGGCCAGGCCCATGGTGTGCAGCTTCGCCTTGACCTCGTCGATGGACTTGGCGCCGAAGTTGCGGATGTCCAGCAGGTCGGCCTCGGAGCGCGCGACCAGTTCGCCCACGGTGTGGATGCCCTCACGTTTGAGGCAGTTGTAGGAGCGGACGGTCAGCTCCAGCTCCTCGATCGGCAGCGCCAGGTCGGCGGCCAGGGCGGCGTCCGTCGGGGACGGGCCCATGTCGATGCCCTCGGCCTCGACATTCAGCTCGCGGGCCAGGCCGAACAGCTCGACCAGGGTCTTGCCGGCCGAGGCGACCGCGTCGCGCGGGCGCAGGCAGGGCTTGGTCTCGACGTCCACGACCAGCTTGTCGAAGTCGGTGCGCTGCTCGACGCGGGTCGCCAGCACCTCGTACTTGACCTTGAGCACCGGGGAATAGATCGAGTCCACCGGGATCCGGCCGATCTCCTGGCCGGCCTGCTTGTTCTGCACCGCTGAGACGTAGCCGCGGCCGCGCTCGACCGTCAGCTCCATCTCCAGCTTGCCCTTGCCGTTGAGCGTGGCCAGCAGCAGCTCGGGGTTGTGCACCTCGACGCCGGCCGGCGGGGCGATGTCCGCGGCGGTGACGATGCCGGGGCCCTGCTTGCGCAGGTACATGACCACCGGCTCGTCGTGCTCGGAGGAGACGACCAGGCCCTTGATGTTCAGGATCAGGTCGGTGACGTCCTCCTTGACGCCCGGGATGGTCTGGAACTCGTGCAGCACCCCGTCGATGCGGATGCTGGTGACGGCCGCGCCCGGGATCGAGGAGAGCAGGGTGCGGCGCAGGGAGTTGCCGAGGGTGTATCCGAAGCCGGGCTCCAGCGGCTCGATGGTGAACCGGGAGCGGAACTCGTCAACGACTTCCTCGGTCAGCGTGGGACGCTGAGCGATGAGCAATGGAACCTCCGTGATCAGGGGCGCCCGCTATTTGACGCCCGCCAGGCACGCCCAGGCGTGGACGCGCCTCAGGAGTGCCGTCCCAGGATAACCCCGAGACGGCACTCCCGTATTTCTGCTCTCCGAACCCGACTGCCGGCTTACTTGGAGTAGAGCTCGACGATCAGCTGCTCCTGCACCTGGGTGTCGATCACCTGGCGCGCGGGCAGCGAGTGGACCAGGATCCGCATCCGCGACGGGATGACCTCGAGCCAGGCCGGCACGGTGCGCTCGCCGGCCTCGGCGCGGGCCACCACGAACGGGGCCAGCTCGAGCGAGTCCCTGCGGACCTCGACGATGTCGTTCTCACGCACCCGCATCGACGGGATGTCCGCCTTGTGGCCGTTGAGCATGATATGGCCGTGCCGCACCAGCTGGCGGGCGTGGTCGCGGGACTTGGCGAAGCCGGCCCGGTAGACGACGTTGTCGAGGCGCGACTCGAGGATGCGCAGCAGGTTCTCGCCGGTCTTGCCCTGCTTGCGGTTCGCCTCCTCGTAGTAGCCGCGGAACTGCTTCTCGAGGACGCCGTAGATGCGCGCGCACTTCTGCTTCTCGCGCATCTGGAGCAGGTACTCGCTGTCCTTGGTCCGGCCGCGGCCGTGCTCGCCCGGCGGGTAGGGACGGATCTCGATGGGGCACTTGGCCGACTCGCACTTGGCGCCCTTGAGGAAGAGCTTGGTCTTCTCGCGGCGGCACCGCTTGCAGTCGGGTCCGATGTAACGGGCCATTTCCTTCTATCTCCTGGCTCTCAGACGCGGCGGCGCTTCGGCGGACGGCAGCCGTTGTGCGGGGACGGGGTCACATCGTTGATGGACCCGACCTCGAGGCCGGTCTGCTGGAGCGAGCGGATCGCGGTCTCTCGGCCGGAGCCCGGACCCTTGACGAACACGTCCACCTTGCGCATGCCGTGCTCCATGGCGCGGCGGGCGGCGGCCTCGGCGGTCATCTGCGCGGCGAAGGGGGTTGACTTGCGCGAACCCTTGAAGCCGACCTGGCCGGAGCTGGCCCAGGAGATCACGTTGCCCTGCGGGTCGGTGATCGAGACGATCGTGTTGTTGAAGGTGCTCTTGATGTGCGCGTGCCCGTGGGCGACGTTCTTCTTCTCCTTGCGGCGCACCTTGGTCTTCGCGGCGCCCGCGGCCTGACGGCTCTTGGGAGGCATATCTCGCTGTACTCCAAGTGAGGTGATCGGTCCCCTGCGGACCGGCGGGGACTACTTCTTTCCGGGCTTCTTCTTGCCGGCGATGGCGCGGCGCGGGCCCTTGCGGGTACGCGCGTTGGTGTGCGTGCGCTGGCCGCGCACCGGCAGGCCGCGGCGGTGGCGCAGACCCTGGTAGCAGCCGATCTCCATCTTGCGGCGGATGTCGGCGGCCACCTCGCGGCGCAGGTCGCCCTCCACCTTGTAGTTCGCGTCGATCCAGTCGCGCAGCTTGACCAGGTCGTCTTCGGACAGGTCCTTCACCCGGACATCCGGGGAGACACCGGCCTCGGCGCAGGTCTGCTGCGCACGGGTGCGGCCGATGCCGTAGATGTAGGTCAGGGCGATCTCCAGCCGCTTCTCGCGGGGGAGATCGACTCCGACGAGGCGTGCCATCTCGGCAGGCTCCTTTTTCCTTCGTTCGCGGAGGTCTGGCGCGGCACCGTTCCTGTCCTGTGCTGCCCAGACGGGCCAGCCAGCACTGCACAGAAAGGTCCCCGGCCTCCGTGCCGGGGGTGTCGTCCGGTATCGCTACCGGGGTCGGGATGCCGCGCTCTTACGGGTGCTGGACGTCAATCGCGGACGACGAGCAAGCGCGCGGTGGACGGGAGAGCGGTCCTGCGTGCCGCACAGGGTGCGCCGGGCGTTTCAGCCCTGGCGCTGCTTGTGCCGCAGGTTCTCGCAGATCACCATGACCCGGCCGTGACGGCGGATCACCTTGCACTTGTCGCAGATCGGCTTGACGCTCGGCTTGACCTTCATGATGGAGGTCCCTTCGAGCGATCGTGATCGCGGACGATATGCGTATGTAATTGCTTGCTTACGGGGTTACTTGTACCGGTACACGATCCGGCCGCGGGTCAGGTCGTACGGGCTGAGCTCGACGACGACCCGGTCGTCCGGGAGGATCCGGATGTAGTGCATCCGCATCTTCCCGCTGATGTGCGCGAGAACCTTGTGCCCGTTTTGCAGCTCGACCCGGAACATCGCGTTGGGCAGAGACTCGACGACGGTGCCCTCGATCTCGATGGCCCCTTCTTTCTTGGGCATATCCTCGCTTCTTCAGTAGACGACTGCATGCCGCGGTCGCATGACCGACGAGCAAGTTTACGTCGCGGGGCGCGCAAAACACCAATCGGCCCGAGCCGACCGGGCGCCGGTCAGCGCCGGGTCAGCTCACGGCGCAGCGCCGCGTGCTTGAGCGCGCCGAGCACGGTGAAGAAGCCGAGGATGCCGATCGGCCAGATCGGCCAGAAGTGACCGAAGTGGCCGCCGCTGGTGATTCCGGCCATGAACCAGATGCCGGTCAGCAGAGTGGAGATGGCCGCCCACCCGGCGAACCGGGCCCCGATCGGCTGCGCGGCCTGCTTCGCCAGCTTGGCCTGGTGCCGCTGCTCGCGCATCTGGTCGCGGAACTGCTGCTTCTGCATCTTCCAGTCCATCGCGGCGCCGATCAGGACGTTCACGAACTCGGACTGGTTGTCGTGCTCGCGTGCGGCGTACTTCTCGCTCACGGCGTACGGTCGGCCGCCGGCCGCGCCCAGGTCAACGGGCAGGTCGCGGGTCAGCTCCGCCAGATCGCGGTAGGTCTTCGCGGCGTAGGCCGCGGCCATCCGCTCCTCGAACTCGTCCATGGTGAGCCGACCGTCGGCCGTGTGCTGCCTGAGCTGCTCCACGATGCGCTCGCGGTCGGCGTCCGACGCCCGGACATTGGGGTCCGGCACCCCAGCTTGCGACATATCGCGAGTGTACCTCGCGCTCGCGCACTATGTCAGTGTCGGGTCGGCGCGGATGTCGGGCCGGTCAGGGGTGGGACGCCAGCCCCATCGCGGTCAGCCGCTCGCGCCCGCCGTCGAAGGCGGTGGTGACCCACAGGCCCTGCTCGGTGATCGCCACGGTGTGCTCGAAGTGCGCCGCGCTCGAACCGTCGCGGGTCACCACGGTCCAGCCGTCGGACAGCTCCATGGTCTGCTTGTGGCCGAGGGTGAGCATCGGCTCGATCGCCAGGGCCATGCCCACCTGCATCCGCGGGCCGCGGTCGATGGTGCGGTGGTTGAAGACCATCGGGTCCATGTGCATCTGCGAGCCGATGCCGTGGCCGCCGTAGCCCTCGACGATGCCGTACATGCCCTGGCCGCGCACGTACGTCTGGATCGCCCGGCCGATGTTGTTGAGCCGGTCGCCTGGCCGGATCGCGGCGATGCCGTGCCACATCGCCTCCTCGGTGACCCGCATCAGCTCGGCCAATGCGGGCTCGGCCTCGCCGCAGGCCACGGTGATCGCCGAGTCGCCGTGCCAGCCCTGGTAGATGGCGCCGCAGTCGATCGAGACGATGTCGCCGTCGCGCACCACCTGCTCGCCCGGGATGCCGTGCACGATCTCGTGGTTGACCGAGGCGCAGATCACGCCGGGGAACTCGGGGGCGCCGTGGCCGCCGCCGTAGCCCTTGAACGACGGGATCGCGCCCTGCGACCTGATCGAGTCCTCGGCCAGCGCGTCGAGCCTGGCCGTGGTGACCCCGTCCTTGACCTCGGCGCGCAGCAGCTCGAGCGTGCGCGCCACGACCAGGCCGGCCTCGCGCATCAGCGCGAACTGCTCCTCGTTCTTCAGCTCGATCACGCGATCGGCCTCAGCGGTCGTCGAGGGCACTCAGTGCCCGCTCGGTGACCTCGTCGAGGCCGCCGGTGGCGTCCACCGTGGCCAGCAGGCCGCGCTCGGCGTAGAAGCCGACGATGGGCGCGGTCTCCCGCTGGTAGACGGCCAGCCGCTCGCGCACCGTCTCCTCCACGTCGTCGTCGCGCTGGTACAGCTCGCCGCCGCAGACGTCGCAGACCCCTGGCACCCGCGGCGGGTTGAAGTCCGCGTGGAAGATGTGCGTCGCGTCGTTGCGGCACAGCCGCCGCCCGGCGATCCGGCGGACCACCTCGTCGCTGTCCACCGCGAGTTCGAGCACGACGTCGAGCTTGGTGTCCAGGGCCAGCAGGATCGACTCGAGCTCCTCGGCCTGCGCGACGTTGCGCGGGAAGCCGTCGAGCAGGAAGCCGCCGGCCACGTCCGGCTCGGCCAGCCGGTCGCGCACCATGCCGATGGTGACGCCGTCCGGCACGAGCTGCCCGGCGTCCATGTAGCCCTTCGCCTCGAGTCCCAGCGGCGTGCCGGCCCCGACGTTGGCGCGGAAGATGTCCCCGGTCGAGATCGCCGGAATGGACAGCCGCCCGGCGATGATCTTGGCCTGGGTCCCCTTGCCCGCGCCGGGCGGGCCGACAAGCACGATACGCATTTAGCGAAGGAACCCTTCGTAGTTGTGCTGCTGCAACTGGCTCTCGATCTGCTTGACCGTCTCGAGGCCGACGCCCACGATGATCAGGATCGAGGTACCGCCGAAGGGGAACTTGCTGCCCGTGCGGAACTCGGCCAGCGCGATCATCGGGATGATCGCGATCAGCGCCAGGTACAGCGCTCCGGGCCAGGTGATCCGGGTCAGGATGTAGTTCAGGTATTCGGCGGTCGGCTTGCCCGCGCGGATGCCCGGGATGAAGCCGCCGTACTTCTTCATATTGTCCGCAACCTCGTCGGGGTTAAACGTGATCGCGACGTAGAAGAAGGCGAAGAACAGGATCAGCACGAAGTACGAGAGCGAGTAGTAGTACGAGTAGCCGTTGTTGGTCAGGCCGAGCTGGTTGCGGACCCAGACCGACCAGTGGTGGGTGCCGTTGGGGTCGGCGAACTGCGCCACCAGCACCGGCAGCTGGAGCAGCGAGGAGGCGAAGATGACCGGGATGACGCCGGCCTGGTTCACCTTGATCGGGATGTAGGTCGAGGAGCCGCCGTACATCCGCCGGCCGACCTGCTTCTTGGCGTACTGCACCGGGATGCGCCGCTGGCCCTGCTCGATGAAGACCACGAACCCGACCATGATCATGCCCATCGCGACCACGCCGAGGAAGATCACCCAGCCGCCGCCGAGCTTCGAGGTCTCCTTGATGGCCCACAGCGAGGACGGGAAGCCGGACGCGATCGAGGTGAAGATCAGCAGCGACATGCCGTTGCCGACGCCGCGGTCGGTGATCAGCTCGCCGAGCCACATGATGATCGAGGTGCCGGCCACCATCACCGCGACCATGATGACCATGGCCTTGGTGTCCACGCTCGGGTAGACGATCTGGCTCGAGCAGCCGGAGATCAGGTAGCTGGGCGAGTACTTCGCGGTGGCGATCAGGCCGGTGGACTGGAGGATGGCGAGGCCCACGGTCAGGTACCGGGTGTACTGGGTGATCTTCGCCTGGCCGGACTGCCCCTCCTTCTTGAGGGTGTCGAGCCGGGGGATCACCACCGTCAGCAGCTGGAGGATGATCGACGCGGTGATGTACGGCATGATGCCGAGCGCGAAGACGGAAAGTTGCAGCAGCGCGCCGCCGGAGAACAGGTTGATCAGCCCGAGTCCGGTGGTGGCCCCGTTTCCGGAGACGCACGCCCGGATCGCCGCCGAGTTCACGCCCGGGGACGGGATGTGCGACCCGAGCCGGAACAGGAACATGACCGCGAGCGTGAACAACAGCTTCTTGCGCAGGTCCGGAGTCCGGAATGCCCGGGCAAAGGCAGTGAGCACTGTTCCTCCTGCGCTACCCCGCCGACCCGTGCGGCGGCCGGCGGTCCCTGATGACGGTTGCGTGCCCGCGAGGACACGGCTGAACGACCGGGCTACGCCCCGGCTCGCGCCATCTTACGCAGAGAGGACGGGACAAAGCGATACTCAGCCGTCATTCACAGGACGCGGCTGGTATACGTCCAGGCCGTAGTGCGTGTAAGGCGCTCGCGGGCGTGCAAGCGAAGGCCCGCCCGCGGGGGGGGCGGGCCTTCGAACACTGCGTTATCGGCGCGGGCCGGTCACAGCTCCTCTGCGGAGCCGCCGGCGGCCGCGATCTTCTCCTTGGCGGAGGCCGAGTAGGCGTCCACCTTGACGTTGAGCGCGACCGAGATGTCCCCGGTGCCGAGCACCTTGACCAACTCGTTCTTGCGCACCGCGCCCTTGGCGACCAGGTCGGCCTTGGTCACCTCGCCGCCCTGCGGGTACAGCTCGGCGAGCTTGGCCAGGTTGACCACCTGGTACTCGACCCGGAAGCGGTTCTTGAAGCCCTTGAGCTTCGGCAGCCGCATGTGCAGCGGCATCTGGCCGCCCTCGAAGCGCTCCGGAACCTGGTAGCGCGCCTTGGTGCCCTTGGTGCCGCGGCCCGCGGTCTTGCCCTTCGAGCCCTCACCGCGGCCGACCCGGGTCTTGGCCTTCTTGGCGCCGGGGGCGGGCCGCAGGTCGTGGACCTTGAGCACGCGGACCTCGTTCTCCTGCTCGGACATCAGTCCTCTACCTCCTCAACCTTCACGAGGTGGCGGACGGTGTGCACCATGCCGCGGATCTCCGGGCGGTCGTCCTTGACGACCGTGTGGTTGATCCGCTTGAGGCCCAGCGCGTCCAGCGTGGCACGGTGGTTCTGCTTGGTGCCGATCTTCGACCGGATCTGGGTGACCTTCAGCTTCGCCATCTCACTCACGCACCCACTCCGGCACGCGCGCGCAGCAGGGCGGCCGGGGCCACGTCCTCCAGCGGCAGTCCGCGGCGCGCCGCGATCTCCTCGGGCCGTACCAGGCCCTTGAGAGCGGCCACCGTGGCGTGCACGATGTTGATCGGGTTGTCGGACCCGAGCGACTTGGACAGCACGTCGTGCACGCCCGCGCACTCGAGCACCGCGCGCACCGGGCCGCCGGCGATGACGCCGGTACCGGCCGAGGCCGGCTTGAGCAGCACGACGCCCGCGGCGTCCTCGCCGGTGATCGGGTGCGGGATGGTGCCCTGGATCCGCGGCACCTTGAAGAAGTGCTTCTTGGCCTCCTCGACGCCCTTGGCGATCGCCGCGGGCACCTCCTTGGCCTTGCCGTAGCCGACGCCGACCGTGCCGTCGCCGTCGCCCACGACGACCAGCGCCGTGAAGCTGAAGCGGCGGCCGCCCTTGACGACCTTGGCGACACGGTTGATGGTCACCACGCGCTCGACGTAGGCGGTCTTCTCCGCGGCGGGAGCGGCGTCTTGGTTGCGGCGGTCGCGACGTTCCCGACGCTCCCCGCCCTCGCCGCCGCGGCCACCGCCGGCGCCGCCACCGCGGCGCTGCTGGGGAGGCATCAGGAATCCCTCATTTCGCTGCTCTGGGTGATCTGGGTGCGGTTCATCAGAACTCCAGCCCCGCCTCGCGGGCGCCCTCGGCGACCGCGGCGACCCGGCCGTGGTACTGGTAGCCGGCCCGGTCGAAGACGACCGTGGTGATGCCGGCGGCCTTGGCCCGCTCGCCGACCAGCTTGCCGACCTGGCGGGAGAGCTCGGTCTTGCGACCCTCGGCGGTGCGCAGCCCCGCCTCCAGCGTGGAGGCGGACACCAGGGTGTGGCCGAGCTTGTCGTTGACGATCTGGGCCACCATGTGCCGGTTGGTCCGGGTGACGACCAGGCGCGGGCGCTGCGCGGTGCCGTTGACCCGCTTGCGCACCCGCAGGTGCCGCCGCCTGCGCGCCACGGCCTTCTTCGCGTCGCCCTTGGCGATCTTGATGCTGTACGCCATGGCTACTTGCCAGCCTTTCCGACCTTGCGGCGGATGACCTCACCCTGGTACCGCACGCCCTTGGCCTTGTACGGGTCGGGCTTGCGCAGCTTGCGGATGTTCGCCGCCACCTCGCCGACCAGTTGCTTGTCGATGCCCGAGACCACGAAGCGGGTCGGGGCCTCGACCCGGAAGGAGATGCCCTCCGGCGGGTTGACCGTGATCGGGTGCGAGTAGCCGAGGGCGAACTCGAGGTCCGAGCCCTTGGCCTGCACGCGGTAACCGACGCCGGAGATCTCCAGCGTCTTGGAGTACCCGGCGGTCACTCCCACGATCATGTTGTTGACGAGGGTGCGGGTCAGACCGTGCCGCTCCTTGGCGGCGCGCTCGTCGTTGGGACGGGTCACCCGCAGGGTGCCGTCCTCCGCCTTCTCGATCTCGATCGGCGCGGCGACGGTGTGCGACAGGGTGCCCTTGGGCCCCTTCACGGTCACCTCGCGCCCGTTGATGCTGACCTCCACGCCGGCCGGAACCGGGATGGGCAGCCGTCCGATCCGTGACATTGGCTGTAGTCCTCCCTTCCGGACTTACCAGACGTAGGCGAGGACTTCCCCGCCCACACCCTTCTTGGCGGCCTGACGGTCCGTGAGCAGACCGGAGGACGAGGAGATGATCGCGATGCCGAGTCCGCCGAGCACCCTCGGCAGGCCGGTGGACTTGGCGTAGACGCGCAGTCCCGGCTTCGAGATCCGCTTGATCCCGGCGATCGACCGCTCGCGGTTCGGGCCGTACTTCAGCGTGATGATCAGGTTCTTGCCGACCTGGAGCTCCTCGGCCTTGTAGGAGGCGATGTAGCCCTCCTGCTGGAGGATCTCGGCGATCCTGGCCTTGAGCTTGGAGTACGGCATGGTGACCGAGTCGTGGTACGCGGCGTTGCCGTTGCGCAGACGGGTGAGCATGTCCGCGATCGGGTCGGTCATGGTCATAGGTGGGGCCTTCGGCCTTTCCACCGCGGTTTCCGCCCCGTGCGCATCGCCGGACCCGGACGCGAAAAAACCAGGTGCCTTGGATTCGCCGAGGGGACCTACGGCGTCGTAGTGACATTGCAAGGCGCCTGGTTCTGGAACCAGCGGTCGGCCTTTCCGCACGCGTGCGGAGTACCGACGGACTCGCTTTCGCTAGAGCGCCCGGTGTGGCGCGGCGCCGCGAGGACGCCGTGCCCACGTTTTCATCGGTTCAATGGTAACTGCTCGTTACCGGTGCTTCTTACCAGCTGGACTTGGTCACGCCGGGCAGCTCGCCCGCGTGCGCCATGGTCCGCAGGCAGACCCGGCAGAGGCCGAACTTGCGGTACACCGAGTGCGGACGCCCGCACTTCTGGCACCGGGTGTAGCCGCGCACCTTGAACTTCGGCTTGCGGGCTGCCTTGTTGATCAGGGCGGTCTTCGCCACTTGTCACGCCTCCTTGAACGGGAAGCCGAGCAGCCGCAGCAGCGCGCGCCCCTCGTCGTCGGTCTTCGCCGTGGTCACCACGGTGATGTCCATGCCGCGGACCCGGTCGATCCTGTCCTGGTCGATCTCGTGGAACATGGACTGCTCGTTGAGACCGAAGGTGTAGTTGCCGTTGCCGTCGAACTGCTTCGGCGAAAGTCCGCGAAAGTCGCGGATACGCGGCAGCGCGATGGTGATGAGCCGGTCGAGGAACTCCCACATCCGGTCGCCGCGCAGCGTCGCGTGCGCGCCGATCGGCTGCCCCTCGCGCAGCTTGAACTGCGCGATGGACTTGCGGGCCCGGGTGACCGTCGGCTTCTGGCCGGTGATGGTGGCCAGGTCGCGCACCGCGCCCTCGATCAGCTTGGCGTCGCGGGCGGCGTCGCCGACGCCCATGTTCACGATCACCTTGGACACGCCGGGCACCTGCATGACGTTCTGGTAGCCGAACTGCTCGCGCAGCGCGCCCGCGATCTCGGCCCGGTAGCGCTCCTTGAGCCGGGGCGCGACCTTGGCTTGAGTCTCTTCCACGACCGTCATCAGATTTCCTCACCGGTCTTCTTCGCGTACCGCACGGAACGCGTGACCGTCTTCGTCGTGCCGTCGGGCAGGCGGCGCTCCTGCTCCTCGCGCCGGTAGCCGACCCGGGTGACGACCTTCTTGCCCTCGACCTCGACCACCAGCATCACGTTGCTGACGTGGATCGGGGCCTCCTTGGTGATGATGCCGCCGGTCTTGGCGCCGCGAGAGGTCTGGCCGACCTTCTCGTGCTTCTTGATCCGGTTGACACCCTCGACGATGACCTTCTGCCGGTCCGGGAAGGCCTGCACGACCTTGCCCTGGAGGCCCTTGTCCTTGCCCGAGATGACCTGGACCAGGTCGCCCTTGTGGATGTTCATCTTGTGCGCCATGGCTTAGAGCACCTCCGGGGCCAGCGAGATGATGCGCATGTAGCGCTTGTCACGCAGCTCGCGTCCGACCGGGCCGAAAATGCGGGTACCGCGCGGGTCGCCGCCGTCCTTGATCAGGACGGCCGCGTTCTCGTCGAACCGGATGTACGAGCCGTCCGGACGGCGGCGCTCCTTCACCGTGCGCACGACGACCGCCTTGACGACGTCGCCCTTCTTCACGCCGGCGCCGGGCAGCGCGTCCTTGACGGTGGCGACGATCACGTCACCGATCCCGGCGTAGCGGCGGCTGGATCCACCGAGAACCCGGATGCAGAGGATCTCCTTGGCACCGGTGTTGTCGGCGACCCGCAGCCGCGATTCCTGCTGAATCACGTTCTACTCCTGACTGGACACACAGTCTCTTCGCAGAGGTGTGCGGGTGTCGAATTACTTGGCCTTCTCGAGGATCTCGACCACGCGCCAGCGCTTGGTCGCGGACAGCGGCCGGGTCTCCATCAGCAGCACCCGGTCGCCGATACCACAGGCGTTCTGCTCGTCGTGCGCCTTCAGCTTGCTGGTACGGCGCATGACCTTGCCGTACAGCGCGTGCTTGACGCGGTCCTCGACCGCCACCACGACGGTCTTGTCCATCTTGTCGCTGACCACCAGGCCCTCGCGGACCTTGCGGCGGTTGCGCTCCTGCGTCCCGGTCGTGCCGGCTGTCACGTTCGTCGCCACCTCGTCGCTCATTCGGCACCGTCCGTGATACCGAGTTCCCGCTCGCGCTGGATCGTGTAGATCCGCGCGATGTCGGACTTGACCGCCTTCATCCGGCCGTGGTTCTCCAGCTGGCCGGTGGCCTGCTGGAAGCGGAGGTTGAACAGCTCCTCCTTGGCCTCGCGCAGCTTGCCGGCGAGCGCCTCGTCGGTCAGCTCGCGCAGCTCGTACGTCCTGGTCCCGATCGGCATCAGACCTCGCCTGCCTCGCGCTTGATGATCCGGCACTTGAGCGGAAGCTTGTGGGTGGCGCGCAGCAGCGCCTCCCGAGCGACCTTCTCGTTCGGGAACGACAGCTCGAACAGCACGCGGCCCGGCTTGACGTTCGCCACCCACCATTCGGTGGAGCCCTTGCCGGAACCCATCCGGGTCTCGGCGGGCTTCTTGGTCAGCGGGCGGTCCGGGTAGATGTTGATCCAGACCTTGCCGCCGCGGCGGATGTGCCGGTTGATCGCGATACGCGCCGACTCGATCTGGCGGTTCGTCACGTACGCGGGCGTCAGCGCCTGGATGCCGTACTCGCCGAACGCCAGCTCGTTGCCGCCCTTGGACGCGCCGGAGCGGGACGGGTGGTGCTGCTTGCGGTGCTTGACCCTGCGGGGGATCAGCATGGGTCAGCCCTCCTTCGGTGCTTCAACAGCTGCCGCGGGGGCCTCGGCCGCAGCCTCGGTCGCGGCGGTGACAGGGGCCTCGGCCGGACGGGCCGGACGCTCGCCGCCGCGCTCGCCACCGCGG
>JBKOWZ010000300.1:0-5955 GCA_046724665.1 Actinomycetota bacterium | reverse complement strand
GCCGAGGCCGACGCGGAGGCCGAGGCAGAGGTGAGGGCGGCGGATCCGGCACCTGTACCGACGCCCGCACCGGGTGCCGGTGCCGCGGGGTGGGCCGATGCCGCAGACGCGGGAGCCGCCGGAGTCGCCGACGGCGCCGGGCGCACGGCGGTCTGAGCGTCGCCGTAGCTGCGGCTGCCGCCGGGCCGCCCGGCTGTGGGGTTCGAGCTCTCACTCACGGTCGTCTCCAGGCCCCCTGCGTCGTCGAAGTTGCTCATCGGAACCTTGAACCTCGCCTCGGAGCGGCGTTTCCGCACCGAGACCGCAGGTCCCCGGCTCTATACCCGGGACGGCGGATGCGACGCGCCGCCCGGCTCGCACATGTTTACTACGCCTCGTCGGGGGTCATCGGTTCCGTTTCGGATACGGTACCCCGCTCCTCGTCGGCCCGCTCCACGCCGTCCGCATCCGCCGCGTCACCCGGCTCGGCGGGCACCGCTACGGCGCTCTCCGCGTTCTCCGGGCTCTCGGCACTCTCCGACTCGGCGTTGCGGGCGATCGCGATGACGGCGTCGCGCTTGCCGACGTGGATCAGCTGGACGCCCATCGTGTCCCGGCCGGTCTCGCGCAGGCCTGAGACGCTGGTGCGGATGACCCCTCCGCTCGCGGTGATCGCCAGGACCTCGTCGTTCTCCTCGACGATGAGCGCCCCGACCAGTTCGCCGCGCTCGTCCACGGTCTTCGCGGCGATGACGCCCAAGCCGCCGCGGCCGCGCACCGGGTAACGCTCGACGGCGGTGCGCTTACCGAAGCCGCGGTCGGTGGCGGTGAAGACGAACGTGCCCTCCTTCACCACGCTCATCGACAGCAGTTCGTCGTCCTCGCGGAACCGCATGCCGATGACACCCGACGTGGCGCGTCCCATCGGGCGCAGCGACTCGTCCGAGGCGTTGAAGCGGATGGCCTGGGCCTGCTTGCTGACCAGCAGCAGGTCGTCCTCGGCGGAGACCAGCTCGGCGGCGATCAGCTCGTCGTCCTCGCGCAGGTTGATGGCGATGACGCCGCCGGAGCGAGGGGAGTCGTAGTCCTTGAGGGACGTCTTCTTGACCAGGCCCTTCTTGGTGGCCAGGACCAGGTAGGGGGCGACCTCGTAGTCGCGCAGGTCCAGGACCTGGGCGATCGTCTCGTCTGGCTGGAAGGCGAGCACGTTGGCCACGTGCTGGCCGCGCGCGTCACGGCCGGAGTCGGGCAGCTCGTAGGCCTTGGCCCGGTAGACCCGGCCCTTGTTGGTGAAGAACAGGATCCAGTGGTGCGTGGTCGTGGTGAAGAAGTGGTCCACGATGTCGTCCTGCTTGAGCTGGGCGCCGCGCACCCCCTTGCCGCCGCGCTTCTGCGAACGGTACAGCTCCGTCTTGGTCCGTTTGGCGTAGCCCCCACGGGTGATGGTGACGACGATGTCCTCCTCGGGGATCAGGTCCTCGATGGACATGTCGCCCTCGTAGGGCACCAGTTCGGAGCGCCGCTCGTCGCCGTACTTGTCGACGATGGCCTGAAGCTCCTCGGAGACGATCGTGCGCTGGCGCTCCTCGGAGGCCAGGATGGCGCGGTACTCGGCGATCTTCGTGAGCAGTTCCTCGTGCTCATCGACGATGCGCTGGCGCTCCAGGGCGGCCAGCCGGCGCAGCTGCATCTCCAGGATCGCGTTGGCCTGGATCTCGTCGATCTCCAGCAGGTTCATCAGGCCGGTGCGGGCCGCGTCCACCGTCTGGCTGGCCCGGATCAGCGCGATGACCTCGTCAATTGCGTCGAGGGCCCTGAGCAGCGCCTGGAGGATGTGGTCGCGTTCCTGCGCCTTGCGCAGCCGGTAGCGGGTGCGCCGGACGATGACCTCGACCTGGTGTTCCACCCAGTAGCGGATGAAGGCGTCGAGCGGCAGGGTACGCGGGACGCCGTCCACCATCGCCAGCATGTTGGCGCCGAAGGTGTCCTGGAGCTGGGTGTGCTTGTACAGGTTGTTCAGGACGACCTTGGCGACGGCGTCCCGGCGCAGCACGATGACCAGGCGCTGGCCGGTGCGGGACGAGGACTCGTCGCGCACGTCTGCGATGCCCTGGATCTTGCCGTCCTTGACCAGCTCGGCGATCTTCGAGGCCAGGTTGTCCGGGTTGACCTGGTAGGGCAGCTCGGTGACGACGAGGCAGGCGCGGCCGTTGATCTCCTCGACCTCGACCACCGCGCGCATGATGATCGAGCCGCGGCCGGTGCGATACGCGTCCTCGATGCCGCGGCGGCCGACGATCTTCGCGCCGGTCGGGAAGTCCGGGCCCTTGATCCGCTCGATCAGCGCCTCGAGTAGTTCGGCCGGGGTGGCTTCGGGATGCGACAGGTACCACTGGACGCCGTCGTTGACCTCGCGCAGGTTGTGCATGGGGATGTTGGTCGCCATGCCGACCGCGATGCCGGACGAGCCGTTGACGAGGAGGTTGGGGAAGCGGGAGGGGAGTACGACGGGCTCCTGCGAGCGGCCGTCGTAGTTCGGGTTGAAATCGACGGTGTCCTCGTCGATCTCGCGCAGCATCTCCATCGCCAGCGGGGCGAGCTTGCACTCGGTGTACCGCATCGCGGCGGCCGGGTCATTGCCGGGCGAGCCGAAGTTGCCGTTGCCGTCGACCAAGGGCATGCGCATTGCCCACGGCTGCGCGAGCCGGACCAGGGTGTCGTAGATCGCGCTGTCACCGTGCGGGTGGTAGACACCCATGACCTCACCGACGACGCGCGCGCACTTGAAGTAGCCGCGGTCCGGTCGGTAACCGCCGTCGTACATGGCGTACAGCACACGGCGGTGCACCGGCTTGAGGCCGTCGCGCACCTCGGGCAGCGCCCGGCCGACGATGACCGCCATCGAGTAGTCGAGGTACGACCGCTGCATCTCGGTCAGCAGATCGACCATCTCGATGCGGTCGCCGGCCGGCTGCTCGGGCAGTGCCGAGTCGGGCAGGGTGGAGATCGGGGTCGGGTCCGTCACGTCGTCGTCGGCAGGGCTGTTCTCGTCGGACACGGAGAGTGGTTCCTTCGGTCAGGTCGGATCGCGGAGGCCGGCCGGCGGGCACGTGCCCGGCGGGTGCGGCGCAGAGGTCGAGACAGCGTCAGATGTCCAAGAACCGCACGTCCTTGGCGTTGCGCTGGATGAACGAGCGGCGCGCCTCGACGTCCTCGCCCATCAGGATCGAGAACAGCTCGTCGGCCTGGGCCGCGTCGTCGAGGGTGACCTGCCGCAGGATCCGCGAGTCGCGGTCCATGGTGGTGATCCGCAGCTCCTCGGCGTTCATCTCGCCGAGGCCCTTGAAGCGCTGGACGGTGTCGTCCTTCACCCGGCGCCCGGCCGCGGCGCCGGCGGCCAGCAGCGCGTCGCGCTCGCGGTCCGAGTAGGCGTAGGCGAAGTCGTTGTTGGTCCACTTGACCTTGTACAGCGGCGGCGCGGCCAGGTACACGTGCCCGGCCTCGATCAGCGGGCGCATGAACCGGAACAGCAGGGTCAGCAGCAGGGTGGTGATGTGCTGGCCGTCCACGTCGGCGTCGGCCATCAGGATGATCTTGTGGTAGCGCAGCCTTGAGATGTCGAAGTCGTCGTGCACGCCGGTGCCGAGGGCCGAGATGAGCGCCTGCACCTCGTTGTTCTGGAGCACCCGGTCGATCCGGGCCTTCTCCACGTTCAGGATCTTGCCGCGGATCGGCAGGATGGCCTGCACCTTCGGGTCGCGGCCCGACTTGGCCGAGCCGCCGGCGCTGTCGCCCTCGACCACGAAGATCTCGCACACGACCGGGTTGGTGGACTGGCAGTCGGCCAGCTTGCCGGGCAGGGCCATCGTCTCCAGCAGGCCCTTGCGCCGGGTCAGCTCGCGGGCCTTGCGCGCGGCGATCCGGGCGGTGGCCGCCTGGATCGACTTGCGCACGATGTCCTTGGCCTCGTTCGGGTTGCGGTCGAACCAGTCGGCCAGCTGCTCGTAGGTGATCTTCTGGACGAAGGTGCGCGCCTCGGTGTTGCCGAGCTTGGCCTTGGTCTGGCCCTCGAACTGCGGTTCGCCGAGCTTGACCGAGATGATCGCGGTCAGCCCCTCGCGGATGTCCTCGCCGGCGAGGTTGTCGTCCTTGTCCTTGAGCAGCTTCTGGTCCTTCGCATACCGGTTGACGATGTTCGTCAGCGCGGAGCGGAAGCCCTCCTCGTGCGTGCCGCCGTCCGGGGTGTTGATCGTGTTGGCGAAGGTGTACACGCCCTCGGAGTACTGGCTGTTCCACTGCATCGCGATCTCGGCGGAGATCTTGCGGTCGGTGTCCTCCGCGGCGAACTCGATGACCTGGGGGTGCACCAGTTCGCCCTTGGCCGCGTTGATGTGGCGGACGAAGTCGGCGATGCCGCCGTCGTAGCGGAAGACCACCGCGCGCGGGTTGCCCTCCTCGTCCTTGAACTCGGGGCGCTCGTCGGTCAGCGAGATGGTCAGGCCGCGGTTGAGGAAGGCCATCTCCTGGAAGCGCCGGGCCAGGGTCTCGAAGCTGTAGGCGGTGGTCTCGAAGACCTCGTCGTCGGCCCAGAAGGTGACGGTCGTGCCGGTCGCCGCGGTATCGGTGCCGCCGAGCGGCGCGCGGTTCAGGTCGGCGGTGGGCGTGCCGCGCAGGTACTCCTGCGTCCACAGGGCGCCCTCGCGCTTGACCGCGACGGTCAGGCGCGAGGACAGCGCGTTGACCACGGACACGCCGACGCCGTGCAGGCCGCCGGAGACCGCGTACCCGCCGCCGCCGAACTTGCCGCCGGCGTGCAGCACGGTGAGCACGACCTCGACGGCGGGCTTGTCCTGGCCGGGCACGATGTCAACGGGGATGCCGCGGCCGTTGTCCACGACGCTCACCCCGCCGTCGGCCAGCAGGGTGACCTGGATGTCGTCGCAGTATCCGGCCAGCGCCTCGTCCACGGCGTTGTCGACCACCTCGTAGACGAGGTGGTGCAGGCCGCGCTCGCCGGTCGAGCCGATGTACATGCCGGGGCGCTTGCGCACCGCCTCGAGGCCTTCGAGGACGCTGATAGCGCTGGCGTCGTAGTCGCCGTTGCCGCTCTGCTGCCGGGACGCGGGTGCGGCCGGATCGCCGGGTACGGGGGCGGATGGCGCGGAAAGCTCTGGATCGACCACGGACGCGAAACCCTTTCTCTACGTCAGCGACACCGGCCGACCGGGAAGGGGCCGGGCCACAGGGCGAGGAACTGGAGCGCGCCTTCGCGGCACCAGCGGCAGGCGGACTCGGGGGCCCGCCGTGCGGCGAAGGGTCGCCGACCGCCGGATATCCTCGACTGCCTGGAACTGCCTTCCATTCTACCCGTTCGCGGTGACTGAAGGCGGCATACGCGGCCTGACGGCCCTTCTGAGCTGATCCACCCCCGGTCAAGTGTCCCCCCACGCGAGCCGGGGTCGGCCGACGCTCGACGCGGGATCGGCGTCATGCGCGGCGCCGGTTCATACCAACCGATTGTCGAATCGTCACACTATGCGACCACGCATGGGGGCATACTCAGCGGTCGCGACGACCCCTGGCTCCCCCGTCTGCGGATAACCTGCCGCGTCGCCAGCTCGGCGGGTTCGGGCCGAGCACCGAGATGCGCTCTATCGCGGGCCTCGGCGCGCCACCAGGCACGGTACGGCGCGGTACCGCGGAGTTGAGGCGCGTAAGCAGCGTCGCGGACAGGTTACGCAGCTCGGTCGCCCAGGCCGAGGAGTCGGTCTGCACGGTCAGTACGCCGTCCTCGTAGGAGACCGGCTCGCAGTGCGCGGCGATGCGCGGGCCGACGATGTCCGCCCAGCCGTGGATGATTCCGCCGACGGCCGCGGGGGACTCCCAGCCCGCTTCAGCCAGCAGCCTGGCCAGCGTGGCTTCGAGCGGTTGCGGGTCGCGCTCGTCGGGGCGCGCGCCGGAGCGCCGGGACTGGGC
>JBKOWZ010000200.1:0-13936 GCA_046724665.1 Actinomycetota bacterium | reverse complement strand
GAGGTCGAGTGAATCGACCATGCGGTCCAGGTGGTAGTAGTAGCCCTCTTGGTCGCGGTACATCAGGTCGCCGGTCAGGAAGTAGCCGCGCACCCGGGTGCGGTACGTGGTGGCCGAGTCGTTCCAGTAGCCCAGCGCGAGCGTCGGCGACTTGGTCCCCAGCTCCCCGACCTCACCCGGACCCAGCGGCTCACCATCCGGACCGAGCACTTCGCAGTCCACGAACGCGTGCGGCTTGCCGACGCAGCGGCCGTACCGGTCGGTTTCCAGGGTGTGCGTGATGAAGAAGTGCGAGTGGCCCATCTCGGTCGAGCCCAGGCCGTCTACGAACACCGATCCCGGTGTGCGCACCCGGCCGCCGGTCGTCGAGGTCTGCCGCGATCCGACCGCGATCAGCTTCCTGATGTGCGCCTCGTGCGCGCAGTCGCCGGTGTTCCACCAGAGCGCCACCGAGTCGAGTTCCCGCGCGGCCAGGTCGTGCCGCGCCAGGTCGGCCCAGGTCGCGGCGAAGCCGACGACGCTGCCGGGGCGCCAGCTCTCGATCGTGTCGAGCACGGCGGCGCCGGTCTGCTCGGACAGCAGCATGATCTCGGCCTGCGCGCTCAGCGCGAGGTTGATCGCGATCAGCGTGGCGGCGTGCGGCGACGGCAGAGCGCTGAGCATCCGCTCGGAGCCCTGCGGGCGCGGCAGGCCGAGGCGGTAGCGGATCGCGGCGTAGAGGCTGGCGTGCGAGTGCACGACCGCCTTCGGCATGCCGGTCGTGCCCGAGGAGTGCGTGATCGCCACCGGATCGTCCGGCCAGTGCCGGTACGGCGCCGCGGCCGCGTCCGGGTCGCCTGATCCGAGCTCTGACACGTCCGGCAGCAGCGGGGTGCCGGGGTCCTTCCCGGTCAGCTGCTCGCGGTGTGAGCGGTCGGTGAGCAGGCCGACCGCGTTCAGCCTGCTGATGAAGAGGGCGGCGCGCTCGGCGTCGAGGTTCGGATTGACCAGCGCCGGAATCGCGCCGAGGCGGGCCAGCGCGAAGAAGCTGAGCACCGCGTCGGCGGCGTTCGACACGTACACGGCGACCGGGTCGCGCGGCCGCAGGCCGAGCCCGTGCAGCGCGGCGGCGCGGGCCCGCACGACCCGGTCGAGCTCGACGAGGGTGAACGGCTCGCCGGCCGGGTGCCCGTCCACGTCGGTGTCGAAGGTGACCAGCGGCACGTCGATGCCGACGCCGTGGCGCATCCGGGTGGTCAGGACGTTGCCGGCGCCGACCTCGGGGTCGGCGGCCAGCAGGGCGCGGATATTCTTGACGCTCACGCGGACCCGGCCCGCCTACGCGTCGCCGGCGGCCGGCGCCGCCGGGATCCGGCCGGCCACCTCGGCGGCGAACTCGTCGAGCGTCATCATCGCGGTGCTCTCCATCTCGTCGAGGCCGAACTTGACCCCGAAGACGTCCTCCACCTGCACCGCGAGGTCGGCCAGCGCCAGCGACTCGAGGTCGAGCCCGGCCGGTCCGAGGTCGGTGTCGCCGGTCACCCCGCTGACGTCGTAGTTCATCTCATTCAGGGCATTGATGACGAACTCTTTGACTTTCTCCTGCACCGTACCTCCTCAGTAAGCACCCGTACTCGCGGATGGCTCCGGACGGCCGAAGGGAATGGGAGAGACAGCCCTCTACCACGCTCACCTTACTTATCCGAGCGCTGACACTACAGAGGTTCAGGAACTGATCGAGCGCACCGGGTGGTGGCGGACTACCCGCGCGCGCCCCCCTGAGCGCCGAGCGGGCTCCCTCCGGGGTCGGTGTCCCCGTGCCGGCGGGCTCGGCTCAGCCGCCGTCGCCGGCCTGCACCGCCTGCACGGTGAGGGTGACGACATTCCCCGTGCACGCGTTGGTGCTGTACGGGATGTAGATCAGGTTCGACGTGTTCGGCGGATAGACCAGCAGCCAGGTGGTGGGGACCGGCTTGCAGGTGGGCTCCGGGTAGTTCAGCGCGTCGGTGATGCGCAGCGTCGCGTACGCGTAGCCGCCGGGCTGAAGCGTGATCACCTTCGACGGGACCGCGTGGTCGCGGTCAGCGGGCTGGCCGACCTGGTTCACCGGCGTGCCGGCGCCGAGAGAGACGCCCGGGTAGCCGTAGAGCGTGCAGGGGGCGGTGCCGAGATTCTTGAAGACGATGTTGACGTAGGTGGAGCCCATCGCGCCCTGCCTCTGGCCGACACCGCCGTGCAGGTATCTCGTGATGCACGCGCTGGCGCCGACCGCGTGCGCGGAGGCGGCCTGCGTGGCGACGGCGCTCGGGGTACTGCCGGCACTCGAACCGCCGGGGGCGCCGGAGCCGCCTGCTGCGGTCGGTGCCGGGGTTGACGTGGTGCTGGACGCACAGGCCGCGGTGAAGACCAGCGCGCCGATCAGCAGGCCGAGCGCCCTGATGACCCGGCGAGGTGCCGTGACGAGGTCCCTTTTCGTGTCGCACCTCCTGATCGCCATCGCTCGCCGCCCACGCAACACCGCTGCTCAGCCCAATGTAAGCCCTGACCCGCCGGAGGCAATCCATTTGCCAAGGGCCGCCGCGACCGCGGCGTTGCGACGGAAGGCGATCCGCGCCTCGTTCACGATGAGCGCCTGATCCGCGGTGATCCAGGGTGCGGCGTCGAGCAGTGCCCGGTACTCGCGCTTCAGGTCGTGCGCGGACGCACCGGCGGGCAGCGTGAAGAACTTCGTTCCCGCTCCCGCGACGCCCAGGTCGTAGACCTGCGTCACGGCGGCGCGGATGAGCTGGCCGACCGAGAGTTCGCTGAGGTACCGCACGTATTGGTGCGCGACGAACGCGGCCGGCGTCCCGGCCACCTCGCGAACGCGGTCGCGGTATGCCCT
Source organism: Actinomycetota bacterium (assembly GCA_046724665.1). Taxonomy (GTDB): domain Bacteria; phylum Actinomycetota; class Actinomycetes; order Streptomycetales; family Catenulisporaceae; genus Actinocrinis. The sequence goes on along the minus strand of JBKOWZ010000200.1, from coordinate 11,073 downwards.
CGCGGCCTCGGTCAGCTGCGACTGCTCACGCCAGTGCGAGCCGAGCAGGGCATGCAGGTCGGCCTCCAGATCCTCGACGCGGCCCCGGCGGTCGCGGGCGAACGGCCCCGCGAGCGGGTCATCGCGCAGCGCCTCGGCGGCTCGGCGCAACTCCAGGTAGACGCAGTGGTACTGGACCAGCAGCGCCGCGTACTCCTGCGGTTCGAGCGCCCCGGCCAGCAGCAGCCGGAAGTAGGCCGCCGACTCGGCCTCGTCGCGGGCATCGCGCGTCTCCAGCCGCAGCCGCTCGGAGAAGGGCGCCGCGGTGCGGCCGTCGGACACAGTGTCGTGATCAGACGCACTACCGCGATCAGGCACCGCGCGATCGTCGGACACGGCTCGGTCAATGGACACAGTGCGGTTAACGGACACAGGGCGGTCAACGGGCACGGTGCGGTCGTCAGTCACTGCGCGAACCTCCAGTGCGAGCCGGGCGCACCATGAGCCGCCCGACAATTAGCTTAGGCTAACCTCATTTCGCGCCACCCGCGAGGCAGCGCGCCGTACCGTCCGCGCGAGTGCTCCCCGGGTGATCCACAGGTCGTCCACAAGTGATCGCCGTCTCGTGTGGATTTTCTGTGACCCGGCGCCTAACTTAGGGGTCTCCGATAACCGAAGGGGGATGGAAGAGCCTTGAACCGAAGGTAGGCCTCATGGTCGGGCAGACGGACGCGCGTCTGGTCGCGGACGCGCGCGCGGGGGACCAGGAGTCGCTCGACGAGTTGGTCGAGCGATACCTGCCGCTGGTGTACAACATCGTCGGCCGGGCGCTGGCGGGGCGCGGCGACGTGGACGACGTGGTGCAGGAGACGATGCTGCGCGTGGTGCGCGGCCTTGGCGGGCTGCGCGAGCCGGAGCGGTTCCGCTCCTGGCTGGTCGCCGTGACGATGAACCAGGTGCGCGAGCACGGCAGTTCGCGGCGCGCGGCGCACGCGTCGCTGGACGAGGCGGCCGAGCTCGCCGACCCCGGCGCGGACTTCGTCGATCTCACCCTCACCGAGCTCGGGCTGGCCGGGCAGCGCCGCGAGGTGGCGCTGGCCACCCGCTGGCTGGAGGCCGACGACCGGCATCTGCTGTCGCTGTGGTGGCTGGTGAACACCGGCCAGCTGTCGCGCGCCGAGATGGTCGCCGCGCTGGACCTGGACCCGCACCACGTGACCGTGCGCGTGGCCCGGATGAAGGGGCAGCTCGACGTGGCGCGCATGGTCGTACGCGCGCTGATGACCGCGCCGCGCTGCCGCGGGCTCGCCGACGCCGCGGCGCAGTGGCGCGGCGAGGAGACGCCGCTGTGGCGCAAGCGGTTCGCCCGGCACGTGCGCGAGTGCTCGTACTGCTCCGATGTCGCGATCGACCTGGTTCCCACCGAGCGCCTGCTCGCCGGGCTCAGCCTGGTCCCGCTGCCCGCCGGCTACGTGGCCTACATGCTCGCGGCGGCTCATGCCGCCCACGCGGCAAGCGCCGGCACAAGTGCGACGGCGGGCCGAATACCCGGGCCGCGGTCCGGAAGGCACACGAGTGCGCACCGGGCCACGGCACACGCGGGGCACGCGGGGCAGGCGGGGCAGGCCGGCGGCCTGATAGCCAAGCCACTGATCGCGGCGATCGCGATCACGGCCGTGGGCGGCCTCGGCGTCGCCGCGCTGTATGCGGTCCACTCCGGCAGATCGTCGGCCGGTCCCCCGGTCAACGCGATCGTCGTCTCGGGATCCGCGACCGGTTCGCCGACCGACACTGCGGCACCTTCTGCAACCGCAGCGAGCACTGCGGTGAACCCGTCCCCATCCTTGTCGCCGACGTGGACCGCCGCGGGCAAGCCGTCCGCCAGCGCCGCGCCGCGAACCAGTCCGCCGGCCGCCGCGACCACGAGCGCTGCCGACCCGACCCAGAACGACGCGGTGCTCCAGGTGCTCGCGCTGATCAACCAGGCCCGCGCGCAGGCCGGACTGCCCGCGTACACGATCACCAGCGGACTGACGCGGAGCGCGACGGCGCACAACCAGGCCATGTCCGGCGGCTGCGGGCTCTCCCATCAGTGCCCCGGCGAGGACGGGCTCGGCGCCCGCGAGACCGCCGCCGGAGTGCACTGGACCAGCGCCGGCGAGAACATCGGCGAAGGCGGGCCGGTCGCCGACTCGGACTCCGCGATCGCGCAGATGGCCGCCGGGCTGACGCAGAGCATGCTCGACGAGAAGCCGCCGGACGACGGCCACCGGCAGAACATCCTGAGCAGCTCGTTCCATCACATCGGCATCGCGGTCTACCGGGACGGCTCGGGAACGGTCTGGATGACACAGGACTTCTCGAACTGATCTGAGTAATCCGAGAAATTCACCCGACCGCACGACACGGAATCTGCGGGGCGGCGACGTGAGTCGGGAAGAATGCGGTGCGATACGCCGGGCCGACCGTCGATCCGGAGCGGGGTGGATCGTGCACGACACGCCGACGCGTCATCGAGTGCTGGCGCTCGACGGCCTGCGGGCTCTCGCGATCGCGGTGGTGCTGCTCTACCACGCGGATTTCGCATGGGCCCGCGGCGGATTCCTCGGCGTGGACCTATTCTTCGTACTTTCCGGTTTTCTTATCACCGGACTACTGCTGAGTGAGCACTCGTCTGGCGGACGCATCAACTTCCGGCGTTTCTATCTCCGCCGCGCCCGCAGACTGCTCCCCGCGTTGTTCACCGTGCTGGCGGGAGTTTGCGTCTACGTGATCGTCGCGCTGCCCCGCGAGGCGGCGACGCTTCGCGGCGACGTGGCCGCGGCGCTCGGGTACGTGACCAACTGGTGGCTGATTCTGCGGGGGCAGTCCTATTTCGGCGGCACCGGCAGGCCTTCGCTGCTGATCAACCTGTGGTCGCTCGCCGTCGAGGAGCAGTTCTACCTGCTGTGGCCGCCGATCCTGGCGGTAGTGCTCAAGGTGCGATCCGGGCGCAGGCCGGTGTTCTTCGTGACCGCGGCGTTGGCTGCGGGCTCGGCATTGGCGATGTGGGCGCAGTACTCGCCCTGGCGAGATCCTTCGCGCGTCTACTACGGCAGCGACACGCGTGCGTTCGAGTTGCTGATCGGCGCGTGCCTGGCAGCCACGTACACGCTGAACTCCGGGCACAGTTCCAGAACCCCCGAACGCTCTGGTACGCCGAGTCGCTGGCGTGCGTTCGGTAGCTACAGTGCCGTGCGCCGCTGGCGTGCAGTGGCACCGGACGTACTCGGAATCTTCGCACTCGGCGTACTCGCCTTCGCCGTCATCACCGCTTCGGACAAGAGCCCGTGGCTCTATCCGCTGGGCCTGTTAATTGTGTGTGGCGCGGCCGCGCTCGTCATCCGCGCCGCGACTGCGGGCGCGCTGGTCGCCCGCGTGCTGGCCGCGAAGCCGCTGGTGTGGCTCGGCGAGCGTTCGTACTCGCTGTACCTGTGGCACTGGCCGGTGTTCGACGTGACCCGCCCCGGTTCGGACGTCCACCTGCCGGGGCCGGTGGATTTCGCGCTGCGCATCGGCGTCTCGCTGCTGCTCGCGCACCTGACGTTCCGTTACGTCGAGCAGCCGATCCGGCACGGCGCGATCGGCCGCACGGTCGCACGGTGTCGTGACGCGTTGCGTCAGCGCAGTTTCGCCCGGCCGGCAGCCGTCGCCACGATGGCAGTAGCGCTTGTGGCGTGCGGCGCGGGACTCGGCGACCGGTTGATCGACACCGCGCGGCGCTACCCCGCGAACCCGAACGCGATCGCCGAGGACAACGGTCCCGCGCTCACGCTGACCGACTCCGGTTCGGCCGCCGACGGCGCCGGCTCCGCTCCGAAGCCCGCGCGTACGCCGGGCGCGGCCAAGCCCGCACGCGCCCCGGCCGCTGTCCCGACCGCGATGCCCGCGCGACCGGCCCATCCGCCGACCGTCGCCTTCGTCGGCGACTCCCAGGGCATGACACTGCTGCTGAACAAGCCGGCGAACCTCGGCGAATACCTCGCCGTCATCGACGACACGACCGAGGGCTGCGGCTTCCTCGGCGGCGACATCAGCAGCCGCGACGGAGAGCGGCGCGACCTCGACGCCGACTGCGGCGGCTCGGACGCGAAGTGGGCCGCGCGCGTCGCCCGGCAGCGCCCAGACATCGTCGTCGTGATGATCGGTGGCTGGGACGAGTTCGACGAGACGGTCAACGGCGCCGCGATGCCGTTCGGCGGCGCGAAGTGGGACGCGTATTACACGTCCAGGCTCGCGGCCGCGGTGGGCAGGCTGAAGGCGACCGGCGTGCCGCGCATCGAACTGTCGCTGCTGCCCTGTTACCGCCCGGTTCCCGAGCCCGGCTCGGGCTACTGGCCAGAGCGCGGCGACGACTCCCGCACCCGGCATATCAACGCGCTGCTCACCGCCTACGCCAACGCCGATTCCGCGGCCGGCACCGGACACGGCTCCGGCGTGGTGCGCACGCTCGAACCACCTGCCGCGTTCTGCACCGATCCCGCCCTGGCGAGGAACCTCGCCTATCGCTGGGACGGCACGCACTATTACAAGCCCGGCGCCGCGCTGTACTTCCGCAGCGCGATCCCGCAGTTGCTCGCCCCTTGAAGCAAGTCGGGCCCATGAGACACGGTGTCCTCAAAACACGGTGTCCTGAAAAACAGTGTCCCGATGGCCTCGTCGCCATCGGGACACTTCAGGTGGCGACCGTGATCAGGTCGCGCAGTCGGCGGAGAGGGTGACCCGCAGGACCACCCAGCCGTTGCCCAGCCAGACCTGCTGGTAGGACACGCTCCAGTTGACGCAGTCGGTGCCGTCGGCCAGGATCGCCGCTTGCAGCCGCGGCTCCACATCGGCGATCGCGGCGTCCCCGTTGACGCCCTGGCCGATCCCGGTGGCCGAGCGGGGCACCGGGTACGAACCGGCCGCGAGCGCCGGAGCCGCGGCCAGGCCGGTACCCAGCGCCCCGAGGGTGGCGACGGTGAGCAGTCGGCGACCGTTCCTGCCGTGGAATCGCATGTTCCGCCCTTCTCGTCTGTCGGGTGTGCTGTCCGAACGCGTTTACGAACCCTGATGCAAGCGGGATCGTACAACAGCACTGACCGCACCGTGCGGCGCCCGTGGCCTGCACACTCCTGACCGGCTTCGCAGGGCTCGCCTTCCGTGAAAGCTTCTCGGCGCGGGGCCTAGCGCCGGTGCTCGTCGAGGAAGTCGAGGATGTGCCCGAACACGTCGAGCGCCGCGCTGCGGCCGATGAACGTATCGACGTGTCCGTAGCCCGGGACCTCGGTGTACGAGACGTCGAGCTGCGGGTGGCGCGAGGTCAGGATGTCGTAGCAGAGCTTGTTCGAATCCAGCCACAGCCGGTTCTGGCTGCCGGAGATCAGCAGCAGCGGGCTGTCGATCCGGTCCGCGCGGTCCAGCGCGTTCTCCGGCAGTGCCCGGTACCGCAGGTCGCCGTGGTTCCACCGCATCACCGAGTGCGCCAGCTCGATCCGGCGCATGTGCGGCAGCGACCACACGGGCACCGGCCCGAACAGCTCGGCCAACCGGTCGTGCGTGAGCTCGTCCAGATTGTCGTGCACGAACAGCGACGCGCCCAGGCCCCAGGTGGAGTTGTGCAGCATCTGGCAGGTCGGGTCCGGGCAGTCGGCGCCGCGCGCGGCGAGCGCGAACAGCGGCGTGTACTTGGACCACAGCCCGACCTTGCGGATGTCCACCGGGACGTGGTCGAGCCGCGTGCGCAGCAGCTCGCCGCCGACGTGCATCCGCAAGCGCGTGCGGCCGGACAGCTTCGGCGTCAGGAACACGCCCTGCGCCACCACGGCGTCCACGCCCGGCACGAGACCGGCCGCCATGCTCATCGACAGGCACATCGCGCCGATGCAGTGCGAGACGATGAACAGCTGCCGCTCGCCGATGCGGCCGCGGATGTACGAGACCGCGTCCGGGATGTCGTAGAGCGCCACGTCGTCGTAGCTGAAGCGGGAGCTGTTCTCGTTGTGCGGCAGACGGCAGCTGCCGCGCCAGTCCAGCAGCCACGGCTCGTAGCCCGCGTCGAGCAGCACGTCGGCCATGTTGCGCGTCTCGGGCAGGACGAACATGTCCGCCGACGCGGTGTGACCGTGCAGCAGCAGGACCGCCGGGCGGTCGGCGGGGGCGTCGTGGGCGGCGATGCGGTTGAGCGACAGGTGCGTGCCGTCGGAGGCGCGAAACGGGATCGCCTCGATGCTCGCCGCGTCGAAGCGAGCCCGCAGCGGCCGCACCCTCGGGGCCGGCCCCGCGTTCACGATCCCGCTCCCGCTCCTTCTCCCGTTCGCGCTCGCCGGTGTGGTCGGGCTGGTCGTCATGGGTTCCGCCTCTTGCGCTCGCGCTTGATGAGGGCCGCGTCGCGCCGCAGGTCGAGCAGGTCCGCGCCGGTACGCAGCAGCGGCTCCAGCAGGCCGCGGCCGATCTGGGAGCCGAACCAGCCGAGCCACATCAGCTTGGCGACGCGCTGCTCCTGCGCGGACAGCTTCGGATTGACCCGGATGCCGTCGATCTGCTGGCGCACGTAGCCGCCGGGCACGGCCACCACGCCGGACAGGTGCGGCGGCTCGCCGTCGTATCCGACCTCGACCTCGAGCGTGCGGGCCTGCCGCAGCAGGTCGCGGCGGGCGCGGGCGGTCTTGCGGCCCTCCAGCCACCAGATCCGGCCGTCGCGGTCCCGCAACTGCAACCGGTAGTGCAGCAACGGATGCTCGGTGCCGTGCAGCATCGGCACGCCCTCGTCGGGGCGCACCCGGATCTCGCCGTCCTGGACGACCAGCGGTTCGGGGTGCAGCAGGGGGCACTCGACCTCGCCGTGCACGTCGATGCGGCGCCCCTGGACCAGCTGGTACATGCTGGAGATCGACAGCTTCATCGAGAGCGTGCACGGCGAGTCGGCCCGGCCGCCGAGCGGCCCGAGCGTTCCGGCCATCGTCTCGGAGAACCAGAGGTACGGCGGGTCGCCCCGGCTCGGCAGGTGGACCAGGCCGTCCTTCGCCAGCCGTTCGAAGGTCTTCAGCTGCGCCCAGCCGTCGTAACGGCCCGGCGCGGGCAGCTTGTGCCGCGCGGCGAAGGCCTCGGCGCGGGCGCCGGTGGCCGCCGGGCCGAGCAGGGTGGCCTCGCACAGCTTGACCGCGGTCGGGCTGCGCAGCACCCGGCCGAGGAATTCGAGTTCCGGCGCCGGCTCGGCCTCCAGCCGGGCCAGCAGGTCCTCGCGCCAGTCGTCCCAGTCGAGCACCTGCGCGTTCAGGCCGTTCAGCTGCATGTCGCGCACCAGCGCGGGCAGCGTGTTCGGCTTGCCGACCAGGTTGTAGGTCTGGCCCCAGCCCTCCGGCTCGCAGATGATCGCCGCCGCCAGCCGGCTGACCCAGTCCACCGGGGCGACGTTGAGGACCCGGAACGCGGGCACCGTGCGGTAGCGGGTGAACGCCGACATGAAGCCGGTGCTCAGGTCGTGCGCGTTGTAGGCGCCGGTCTGCGTGTGGCCGCCGATTCCGCCCGGCCGCAGCAGCGTGACGACCAGGCCGTGCTCACGGGCGCGGCGCAGCGCCGCCTCGGCGGCCCACTTCGACTTGTCGTATCCGGCGGCGAGCCGGTCGATGTGCGCGACCGGGTCGTCTTCGCCCATCGAGGCGATGCCGATCTCGTTGAACACGGCGATGGACGAGATGTGGTGCAGCGGCTTGACCCGCCCGGCGACCGCGAACTCGGCGAGCATCAGCGGGCCGATCACGTTGGTCTGCCGCAGCGACGGGTATCCGCGCAGGAAATCGACCGCCGCGGCGACGCTGACGACCGAATCGACCTCGTGCGCCAGGCTGGTCCACCGCTGCTCGCTCAGGCCGAGCCGCGGTTGGCGGATGTCGCCGGCGACAACGGTGACGCGGCGGCGCACCTCCGCGGACCAGGGCACCTGGAAGCTCGTGAGCGCCTCGCCGAGGCGCTGCTCGGCCTGCTGGTCGTCGGCGCCGCGCACGAGGCACACGACGTGCGCATCGCAGCGCCGCAGCAGGTCGAGCAGCAGGTGGCTGCCGAGGAAGCCGGTCGCGCCGGTCAGCAGGATGCGGCGCGGCGGGATCTGCTCGGGCAGATCGACCCACGGCAGCCGGTCGGCGCGGGCCAGGTCGGACGCGATCCAGGCCAGGTCGTCGCCGTCGGCCGCGACGCTCGGCTGCGGCGCGGCTCCGAGCTCGGACGCGGGCGCCGATATCGCCGGGATCTGAGTCTGCGTGCGCAGCGCCTCGACATCGATGCCCTGAGCGGCGAGCCAGCGGTACGCGAGGTGCCGCGGCCGGGCGTCCGCGAACACGTCGTCGAGGCTGAGCCGCACGTCCAGTTCCCGGGCGATGAGCGCGACGAGTTCCACGGCGCCGACCGACGTCGCGCCGGCGTCGAAGAGGTCTGTGTCGGGGTCCACCGGCGCGCCGCCGAGGAAGCGGGCCGCACGCGAGGTGATGCCGGAGGTGAGCCGCTCAAGGTCCCAGGTCGTCGTCGCCGGTGTCGTCGGCACCTCGGCGTCGGTCGGGGTTTCGCCGTCCTCTGACGTGGGTGCCGCACGCGTGCGGGCCAGTAGGTCCGCCACGCGTGCGGTGCCGCTGGAGCTGCCGTCGATCAGCTCGCCTTCATAGCGCCGATCGACCGCCGGGTTGCGGGAGGTCGTGCCGTTGTTCTCGTCAGCCACCGTGCGCTCCAGACTCCTCTCGCGCGTCGCCGGATCCGTCGTCGCCGGGCCCTTCTTCGCTGCTCCACGACTGGAACTCGCGCAGCCGGGCCAGCGGGATCGCGACGTCCAGCCTCGGGCTGTCCACCTCTCCCCCGCCGAGGGCCGCCACCAGCCGCCGCGCCGGAACATTGCGCGGCGTGTTCTCGGCGACCAGGCGTACCGACTCGTATCCCAGCGCCTCCGCGCGATCGGCCAGCCACAGCAGCAGCCGCTCCTCGACGCCGCGGCCGAGCGCGCGACAGCTGAGCATCCAGGCGACCACTTCGAGCGTGTTGCCGGCGCGTCGCAGCACCAGTACGCCGACCTGGCCGTAGTCGCCGAACCGGTCGCGCGCCGACGCCGTCCACACCTCGCCCTTGCGCTGCCACTTCTCCAGCGCGGCCTCGTCCAGCGGCCCGGGACGCAGGTTGAACTGGTTGGTGCGGCGGCTCAGCTGCGCCGAGCGCTTGATCGTCGCCGCGGACAGCGGCTCGACGTCCACTTCGAGCTGGAGCCGGTCGAGGAAGTCGGCGAACCCGATCTGCTCGCGCTCCCGGGTGCGCAGCCGCTCCTGCTGGTAGAAGTTCGCCCGCGCGGCGTCTTCCCTCGTCGCGGCCTTCGGCGGCAGCGGCCACAGCCGGGCGACGAAGGCGTCGAGCTCGCTCGCGGGCGGACAGGTCACCGCGAGCACCTCGGGCAGCACGGACCGCATCGCGGCGATCTCGACCGGGTTGTCGTCGAGGTACAGGAAGCCGTCGAGCCCGAGTCCGAGCTCGACGGCGATCGCCTCGAGCCGGGCCGCCTTCGGTCCCCAGGCCGTCGAGATCGCGCTGAAGTGCTCGGCCCGCAGCACGCTGTCGGGGCGTTGCAGCACGCTGAGAACGGTGGCCTCGTCGTTGTTGCTCACCAGCGCGAGCAGGACGCCCGCGCCGCGCCATTCCAGCAGCCGCCGGGCCAGCGCCTCGCGCGGCCCGGCCAGATCGACCGCGTCCGGCCCGATCTCGCCGGCCACCCCTCCCCACAGCGTGTCGTCGCCGTCCACGGCGACGACCTTCGGCGGCGTGCGCCGGACCGCGTGGACCAGGTCGGCCACCGTGAGCGCGACCGCGGCCTGGAACTGCGGGGTGAACGGCAGGTGCGCGAGTGCGTCGGTCTCCGCGTCGAAAGGCTCTGCGATGTCGTACCCGCTACCCCACGCCTCGGGCGCAACGACCACGACGCCGGGCTGCGCGCGCAGCCGCGCGGCGAGATCCCGCTCCCAACGCGGCAGTCTGTCGTCCGCCGACTCGGCCGGCAGGAAGCCGACGATCACCGGCAGGCCGGTCCGTTCGTGCAGCGAGCGCAGCGCCGCCGGGTATTCGTCGGCGAGTTCGGCCAGCAGGTCGTCGCCTGCCGGGCCGAACCGCGCGAAGTCGGCGGCGCGCAGCAGCACGACGCCGACGGCGGCCGTGGGCTGCGTGAAGACTCCGGCCGGATCCTTGAGGCCGGCCAGCGCCTGGTGGTACGGCGCGGCGGCGACGGTGCTCCCGTCTTCGAGTGCTGCCTCGATCATCGCGGTCATATCGCCGAGGGCGAAGGTGGCCGCGAGCGCTATCGACGCGGCGGGCGCCACGGCCTCGGCGGGCTCGGACGGCTGCTGCCGCATCACCGGCGCGGCCTGCGCGTCGGCGCCGCCGGCGACCTCGGCGAGCAGGTCGAGGTATTCCTGCCCGAAGCGGACGCAGTCGTCCTCGTCGATGATGTCGAGGTTGTAGTCGAGCCGCAGATGGTTCAGGTCGCAGGCGACCGAGACCATGAGATCGAGGTCTGAGTAGCCGGTGCCCGCCTGCATGATCTCCAGGCCGCGCACCTTGAGCGCCTGGGGCCTGATGAAGTTGAAGTAGACCTCGACCAGCGGCGCGTCCGGCCGGTGCAGGCCCTCCTCGACGAGGGCCGACATGGCGCCGAAGAACGACGCGCCCTTCTCCAGCACCCGGGCCAGCCGCAGGTCGGTACGCCGCAGCACCTCGCTGATCGGCTCGTGCGCCGCGGCCTCGGCCGCGAACGGCACCGGCACGCCGAAGAATCCGACGGTGTCGAGCGCGCCGACGTGCATCCGGGTGTCCACCGGGACCGCGAGCGCGAACCGCTCGCGGCCGCGCAGCCGGGCCAGGAACACCGTCAGCATGCCGAGGCAGAACGCCGCCGGGGTGATCGCGAGCCGGTTCGCCTGCGCCATGACGCTGTCCAGCAGGCCCTCGGGCAGGTCCACGAAGCGCGTGCCGGAACGGAAGGTCCGCGTCGCGGGGCGCGGCCGGGTCAGCGTCTGTCTCTTATACACATCTCCGAGCCCACGAGACGCAACC
>JBKOWZ010000207.1:0-5010 GCA_046724665.1 Actinomycetota bacterium | reverse complement strand
CCAGGCGCGAGGCCGGCGGCACCGTGGCCGGGCGCCGTGCCTCCCCCGGCGCCGCCGTACCTGCCGACTGCGGCCCCAGCAGCAGCGACAACGTCACCAGCAGCAGCGATCGAACTGCGCGACCCCGCAGGCGACCCGGTGACAGTCACCGGCCGCGCACGCATGACAGGAACGCCGACGACGCTGGTCGTGGCGGGCGAGTCGTTGCGAGTACTCAGGTGGGCCGGCCCGTGGCCGTACGACGAGCGGCGCTGGGACCCGGTCGGCGCGCGGCGGCTGGCTCGGGTGCAGTGCGAGACCTCGGACGGACGCGCGTGGCTGCTGGCAGTCGAGGGCGCAGTGTGGCGGGTCGAGGGGGTGTACCAGTGAGCTTCAACAACCCGGTGATGCCGTGGCGGGAGCTGGACAAGGTGCTGTCCTGGGCCAAGCACGGGGAGCTCACCGCGAAACCCGCGCGGCCGTCCTCGCCGATACACCGCGCCGAAGCCGCGGTGCCCTACGCCGAGTTGCACTGCCACTCCAACTTCTCCTTCCTCGACGGCGTCAGCGAGCCCGAGGACCTGGTCGCCGAGGCCGCGCGGCTCGGCCTGGAAGTGCTCGCCCTCACCGACCACGACGGCCTGTACGGCGTGGTGCGCTTGGCACAGGCCGCGAAAGGCAGCGGGGTGCGTACCGCGTTCGGCGCGGAGCTGTCGCTGGCGGCGGACACGGCCGAGCGCACCGGAGTCGAGGATCCGCCCGGGGCGCACCTGCTTCTGCTGGCCCGGGACGTGGACGGATACCGGTCGCTGTCGAAGGCGATCGGGGACGCGCGCCTGGCCGGTTCGGGCAAGGGCCGGGCCGTGTACGACCTCGAAGAGCTCGCGGCGCGGTCGGCGGGGCGCTGGGCGGTGCTCACCGGGTGTCGCAAGGGCCTGGTACCCGGCGCGCTGTCCCGCGACGGCGAGCGGGCGGCCGGGCGCGAACTGCGGCGCCTCCAGTCGCTGTTCGGGGCGGACAACGTCTTCGTCGAGCTGATCGACCACGACCTGCCCGGGGACGACGCGCGCAACGACGCCCTCGCGCAGCTCGCGCGGCGTCACAGCGCCCTGACGATCGTGTCGAACAACGTGCACTACGCCACCCCGGCCGGCTTCCCGACCGCCGGCGCCCTCGCCGCGCTGCGCGCGCGCAGGTCCCTGGAGGAGATCGACGGCTGGCTGCCGGCCGGCCCGACCGCGCACCTGCGCTCGGGCGAGGAGATGGCCGGGCGCTTCGCCCGCTTCCCCGGCGTCCTGGAGCGGACCGTCGAACTTGCCCGGCAGTGCGCGTTCGACTTCACGGCCGTCAAGCCGAGCCTGCCGGGACGGGAGATCCCCGATCAGTTCCCTGACGAGTCGTCCTACCTGCGCCATCTGGTGGAGCGGGGTGCGCAGGAACGCTACGGCCCGCGCCGTGAGCACCCCGACGCCTATCGGCAGCTGGACTACGAGCTCGGCGTGATCGCCCACATGGAGCTGGCCGGCTACTTCCTGATCGTCTACGAGATCGCGAAGTTCTGCCATGACGGGAACATCCTGGCCCAGGGCCGCGGCTCGGCCGCCAACTCGGCGGTCTGCTACGCCCTGCGCATCACCAACGTGGACCCGGTCGAGCACAACCTGGTCTTCGAGCGCTTCCTCTCCCCGGTACGCGACGGCTACCCGGACATCGACCTGGACATCGAATCCGGCAAACGCGAGCAGGTCATCCAGCACGTCTACGGCAAGTACGGCCGCGAGCGCGCCGCCCAGGTCGCCAACGTGATCACCTACCGGGCGCGGATGGCGATCCGCGACGCCGCCCGCGCACTCGGCTACTCCCCCGGCGCGCAGGACGCCTGGGCCAAGCAGCTCGGCCCCTACGCCGGAGCGATGGACCTGAAGGACACCGACATCCCGCCCGACGTGCTGGACCTGGCCACCCGGCTGCACGGCCTGCCCCGGCATCTGGGCATCCACTCCGGCGGCATGGTGCTGTGCGACCGTCCCGTCGCGGAAGTCGTACCCACCGAGTGGGCCCGGATGGAGAACCGCTCCGTGGTCCAGTGGGACAAGGACGACTGCGCGGACGCCGGGCTGGTCAAGTTCGACCTGTTGGGCCTTGGCATGCTCGGCGCGCTGCACGACGCCTTCGACCTGGTCCGGGTCCACCACGGTGAGGACCTGACCCTCGGCACGGTCCCCGGCGAGGACGACAAGGTCTACGCCATGCTCTGCGACGCCGACTCGGTGGGCGTCTTCCAGGTCGAGTCCCGCGCCCAGATGGCCACCCTGCCCAGGCTCAAACCGCGCAGGTTCTACGACCTGGTCATCGAGGTCGCGCTCATCCGCCCCGGCCCCATCCAGGGCGGGGCCGTGCACCCCTACCTGCGCCGCCGCAACGATCCCGGGAAGGAGAAGCCCGAACCCCCGCACCCGCTGCTGCGCGAAGTACTCCACCGCACCCTGGGCGTGCCGCTGTTCCAGGAGCAGGTGATGCAGATGGCCATCGCGGTCGCGAACTTCTCCGCCGCCGAGGCCGACGAGCTGCGCCGGGCGATGAGCGCGAAACGCTCCACCGAGAAGATGCTCGCCCTCAAGCAGCGCCTGCTGTCCGGGATGGCCGCCAACGACATCCCCGCCGAACTGGCCGAGGAGATCTACCAGAAGCTCGAGGCCTTCAGCTCGTACGGCTTCCCCGAGTCGCACTCCATCTCTTTCGCGTACCTCGTATACGCGAGCTCGTACTTAAAGCTCTACTATCCGGCCGCGTTCACCGCCGCGCTGCTCAACAACCAGCCGATGGGCTTCTACAGCCCCGCGTCCCTGATCAACGACGCGCGGCGGCACGACGTGACCGTGCGCGGCGTAGACGCCAACGCCTCACGCGACAAGGCGAGCCTCGAACCCGTATCCGGGGTGTATCAGCGCACGCACCCGCACTCCTCGCCGCATCCGCAACCCGCGCTCCGCCTCGGCTTCGCCTCCGTGCGCGACCTCGGCGCGAAAGCAGCCGAACGCATCGCCGCCGAACGCGACGAGAACGGCCCTTACGACGACCTGGAAGACTTCGTGCGCCGCACCGGCTTGCCCCGCGCGGCGTTGGAGGCCCTGGCCACGGCAGGCGCGTTCGACTGCTTCGGCCTGACCCGCCGCGAGGCCCTCTGGCAGGCCGGCGCCCTGGCCGGCACCACCGGCGCCCACCTGCCCGGCACCTGCGGCGCCGACCGCACCCCGCCGCTGCCCGCGATGAGCCCGGTCGAGCAGACCTTCGCGGACCTCTGGGCCACCGGCACCAGCCCCGACTCCCACCCCATCGCCCACGTACGCGCCGAACTCGACGCCACCGGCCACACCCCCGTCGCAGGCCTCGCGGACATCCCCGACCGCACCCTGGTGCGCGTCGCCGGGATCGTCACCCACCGCCAGCGCCCGCCCACCGCCGGGGGCGTCTGCTTCCTCTCCCTCGAGGACGAGACCGGCCTGGTGAACGTGGTCTGTTCACCCGCCGTCTGGGCCAAGTACCAGCGCGTCGGCCTCTCCTACGGCGCCCTGCGCATCACCGGCAGCCTCGAACGCTCCGACCGCACCGGTTCCGACCCCCGAGGCGGCGCGCTCAACGTCGTCGCCGGGCGGCTCGCACCGCTGCGCGTCGCCGCCCAGCCAGGCCACCTGCGCGGCCGCGACTTTCGCTAGTCAGAAGTCGACGCGCATCACGACCCGCCGCACGGTGGGCCTGCTGACCTCGGTGAAGCCGGCGGCGGCGAAGATGCCGCGGCTGCCGACGTACAGCTCGCCCCAGGTGATCTCCTCGCCCGGCTTGGTGATCATCGGGTACGCCTCGAGCGCGCGGGCGCCGCGCTCGCGGGCGAAGTCCACCGTCGCGGCCGCGAGCGCACGGCTGACGCCGCGGCGCCTGAATCCCGTGCGCGTGACGAAGCAGCTCACCGCCCACACGCCGTCGTCGTCGGGGTCCTCGTCGCGACCGGACCAGACGATGCGGCCACTACGCAGGCGCACGTAGACCGAACGCGGCTCGACCGCGCACCAGCCGACCGGTTCGTCGTCGAGGTAGGCCACCAGTCCGCTGGTCGTGGGCGCGTCGGGGTCGCCGCAGGCGGTCTGTTCATGCAGCCGCAGCGCGCGTTCCTCGCGCGGAAGGGAGCGCCATTCGGCGGCCGAGGTCTGGAACCACTGGCACTGGCAGGCGGCCGGGGCGCCGCGCTTGCCGAACACGGTCTGTAGGTCGTCCCAGAACGCCTCGTTCGCCGGAACGATGCGGAACGCGCCGTCCGTCACCGTCTTGACTGCCGCCGTCTTCGCCGCCATCGTCACTCCACGCGTCGGTTGTCCGTCCGATCGTTTGTCGTCCATCGGGATCACTACATCACGCGGGTCCGACACCTGCGCTCCGGCGAGGCGAGTGAGGCAGTACCGGCTGGCCGATTCAACGGTAGTTACGATGATCGGCAGGTCAGAAATGCGGATTGGCTGGACTGACGGGATCGCAGCCGGCAGCCGACAGCCGGTGGGAGGTGGGCGGTGACCGGAACGAGCGCCGCGCTGTTCGTCGCGGTGTTCCTGGCCTGCGCGGTCGAGGCGGTGGAGGCGGTCACGATCGTGCTGGCCGCGGGCACCGCGCGCGACTGGCGCTCGGCGGGCCTCGGCGTGGGCAGCGCCCTGCTGGTGCTGGCTGCGGTCGTCGCCGCGCTCGGGCCGGCGCTGACCGCGATCCCGCTCGGCGCGCTGCGGTTGGTGGTCGGCGGCCTGCTGCTGGTGTTCGGCCTCCAGTGGCTGCGCAAGGCGATCCTGCGCTACAGCGGGCACAAGGACCTGCACGACGAGGACGCGATCTTCCAGCGCGAACTGGCTGCGGCACGCCGAGCGCACTCCGAAAGCCGGTGGGCGGTCAACGACTGGTACTCCTACACGCTCTCGTTCAAGGGCGTGCTGCTCGAAGGGCTCGAAGTCGCGTTCATCGCGATCACCTTCGGCAGCAACCAGCACGACG
>JBKOWZ010000231.1:0-6320 GCA_046724665.1 Actinomycetota bacterium | reverse complement strand
GCGCTGGCCGGCCCGATCCCGGCCGCGAGCGCCGCCGGCAACGGCGGCTTGAGCTGGGCGACCACCGTGACCGGCCAGCGGATCGCGGTCCGGCCCACCAACTACCCCACCCCGGTCAACCCGGAGCCGATCACCCACCCGCTGCTCGACAGCATGGGCTCGACCATCGCCGCGCACGAGCCCGCCACCGCCGCCGGGCACGCGGTCCGCCCGGCGGCCACGGTGCCGCAGCTGCCCGGCATCGACATCAGCGCCTACCAGGGCAACGTCAACTGGGCCGCGGTGGCGCCGAACATCGACTTCGTCTACATCAAGGCGACCGAGGGCACGTACTACACGAACCCTTACTTCACCCAGCAGTACAATGGCTCATACAACTACGGGGTGATCCGCGGGTCCTACCACTTCGCGATCCCGAACAACTCCTCCGGCACCACCCAGGCCGACTACTTCATCGCGCACGGCGGCGGCTGGTCCCCCGACGGCAAGACCCTGCCGGGCGCGCTCGACATCGAGTACAACCCCTACGGGGCGACCTGCTACGGGCTGTCCCAGACGAGCATGGTCAACTGGATCTGGAACTTCGTGAACGAGTACGCCGCGCGCGAGCATGCGTACCCGGTGATCTACAGCACCACCAACTGGTGGCAGACCTGCACCGGCAACTACTCCGGCTTCGCGGCCTACGATCCGCTGTGGATCGCGAACTACACCGCCAGCGGCGGCGGCCCGCTGCCAGCGGGCTGGGGCTTCTACACGTTCTGGCAGTACGCTGACGCCGGGTCCCAGCCGGGAGACCAGGACGTCTTCAACGGCGCCTACGACAGGCTCCAGGCGCTGGCCACCAACGGCTGATCCGGCGCTCCCCGCGGCAGGCGGCGCCCTGCCGCGGCGCCGGCGCGCCGGGAGGATTTCAGCCACTTCCGTGACAAACAGAACACTGATAACATTCCCGGTTGCGGCCCACGGCCGCGGTCCATCTGCACGACGTTCCGAGACATACCCCCGCGCCTCCCCCGAGATCCGGATCGCAGAAGGGCAATGCGATGACCAACGCAGCATCCGAGCAGGTTGTTTCGGCCTGGCTGTCGGGCGCCGCCAGCGCCTATGGCAAGGCCAACCCCGCCGGCCCGCTGTTCGCCGGGGCGACCTTCGCCACCGCCGAGGACAGCCTCGTGACCATCGAAGACGCGCTCGTCACGATCGAAGACGCGTTCGTAACCGTCGAGGACGCCTTCGTGACCGTCGAAGACTCCTTCGTCACGGTCGAAGACTCCTACGTCACCGTGGAAGACTCCCTGGTGACCGTCGAGGACGCGTTCGTCACCGTGGAAGACGCGTTCGTCACGGTCGAGGACTGCTTCGTGACCGTCGAAGACTCCTACGTCACGGTCGAGGACGCGTTCGTGACGGTCGAGGACTCGTACGTCACCGTCGAAGACCTGCGCGTAGCCGTCGGCTGATCTTACGCCCGGTTTGTTCGCCCACCCCGCCGAGGCGCTGGCCTCGGCGCTGACCGACCGCCTGCGTGAGCGGGTCGCGGGCGTCGCGGGGCTGTCCGGGCCGCAGGCCTGGGTCGTCTACCGCGACGCCCGCAGCCATCTGCTGGCGGCGACGCAGCAGCGCCTCGACCGGGTCCTGCTGCTGGAGCTGCACGCCGCGTCGCTGGCCGGAGAGCTCGGCCGCGGCGACGAGAAGCAGCGCTGGTCCGCGTTTCTGGAACTGGCCGCGACGCCGGCCTTCCGCGACGGCCTCGCGAAGCGCTACCCGACGCTGCTGGACCGGCTCGACGCGGCCGGCCGCAACTTCATCGAGGCCGTCGGCACGCTCGCGCAGCGGCTCGTCGCCGACCGGCCCGACCTCGAACGGCTCGCCGCCGGCTCGGCCGACGCGCAGCCGCTCGGCGAACTGCGCGCGCTCAAGCTCGGCGCCGGCGACCCGCACCGCGGCGGGCACACCGTCTCACGGATCGAATTCGACGGCGGATCGCTGATGTACAAGCCGCGGCCGCTGGAGATCGACGCCTCGCTCGACGCGGTGCTCGCGGCGCTGATGCCCGAACCGGGGCGGATCGGGACCGCGCGGACGCTGGTGCGCGGGGGCTACGGCTGGACCGCCTTCGTCGAGCACGAATACTGCGCGGACGACGACGAGACAGCGCTCTTCTACGCCAACCTCGGCCGCTGGCTCGCGGTGACGCGGCTGATCGGCGGCACCGATCTGCACGCGGACAACATCGTGGCGCACGGCCCGGTCCCGGTCGTGGTGGACGCGGAGACCATGCTCGCTCCCCCGCCGCCACCCGCCGCGCGCCGGAATGCGGGCACGACGGCCGGCAGCGCGACCGCCGCCGACGCCGCGGCGCGGATCCTGCACCGGGCCGTGCTGCGCTCCGGCATCCTGCCGATGCGAGTCGGCCTGCTCTCCGGGATCGATGTCTCCGCGGTCGGCCGGCTGCCCTCGGAGCAGCCGACGCACACCGCCCCGACGATCGCGGGCGCCGGGACCGA
The DNA here is from genome assembly GCA_046724665.1 of Actinomycetota bacterium. Taxonomy (GTDB): domain Bacteria; phylum Actinomycetota; class Actinomycetes; order Streptomycetales; family Catenulisporaceae; genus Actinocrinis. The sequence goes on along the minus strand of JBKOWZ010000231.1, from coordinate 3,810 downwards.
CGGCGCGCGGCTGGTGAGCGGCGAGGCGCGGATCGCCGCGGTGCGCAACCATCCGAACCCTGATCCCCAGCCGGAGCGGTTCTGGGAGCACATCGCCGCCGGCTTCCTGGAGCTGAGCGCCCGGCTGCGCGAACTCGACGCGGCCGGGCGGCTGGACGCGCTGCTCGCGCCGTTCCTCGGCTGCGAGGTGCGCCGGGTCGTGCGCTCCACGCAGGTCTATGGCGACGTGCGCCGGATGCTCTGGCATCCCGCCGCGCTGCATGACGAGTCGGCGGCGGCCGAGCACGCCCGCGCGGCGCTGTTGCGGCACGCTCACGCGAACCCGGTCGCACCTTCCGATCCAGCGACGATCGACGCAGAGATCGCGGACTTGCTCGTCGGTGACACTCCGGTGTTCACCGCGCGAGTCGATGCGTCGCAGCTGGCGGCGGCGCTGGACGACTGGCGCGCGGCCGACCTGGAGTTGGAGGCGCGGCTGATCCGCTTCACGCTCGCGGGCGCGTACCGTGACGGCTTGCCCCGGGTGCGGACGGCATCGCAGGACACGCCTGCGCCCCGTGGCTCATCAGGGACCGTTGACGCGAAGCGGCGCGAGGTCGCCGCCGAGGCGGTGCGTACACTGCGCGACACCGTGATTCAGGGCGCTGACGGCTCGGTGACCTGGATCGGTCCGGTGCTCGGCGAAGCCGGCTGGAGCGTGCGCGCACTGGAGTGCGACCTGCACAGCGGCCAGGCTGGAGTGGCGTTGTGCCTGGCCGGATACGGCCGCGAAGCCGCGGCGGGACGCGCCGAGCGCGTCGATGGAATCAGCGATCTGCTATCCGGCACGCTGACCGCGTTGCGCGCCGCCGAGGACCGCCGCCGTTCGCACCGGATCGGAGCGCTCACCGGGCTCGCCGGGCAGGTGTGGACGTGGACCGCGCTCAACCGGCTGCTGGACGACGGCGCCGCGCTCGACCGGGCGGTCATGCGCGCGACGCTGCTCGCGAAGGGGCTGCGTGCCGGCGACGGCCGCTGGAATCCGGACTGGTCCGGCGGGCTGGCCGGGACGATCACGCCGCTGCTCGGTCTGGCGGACGCGACCGGCGACGGGCGCTGGCTCGAGGTCGCCGCGACCGCCGCCGACCTGCTCGCGCGGGCGATCGAGCCTGGCGACAAACCATTGACAGAAGAGGCCGGATTCGCGCACGGCCGCGCCGGGATCGGCTGGGCGCTGCACCGGATCGCGGCGAGTGCGGCCGGTGACGGGCAGCGGCGCGACCGTTGGCGTGCGCTCGCCGAAAGGGTCTTCGACCCGCAAGCCGCGCTGGAGCAGGTCGCCGACGATCCGAGCTGGTGCCGCGGCGTGGCCGGAATCGGTCTGGCCGCCTACGATCTCGCCGTGATCGCGAGCGAGAACGAGAAGCCGTATATAGATGCGGCCCATCAGGCAGCCCAGGCGTTGAGTGCGATGCCCCGGTCCGGCGGCCGGTCGCTGTGGCACGGCGCGGCAGGATGGTGGGAGTGCCTTGCCGCTGCGGGCAGCGGGCAGTTCGACGCGTGGCTGATCGAGCTCTTACAGCAGGAGGCGAAGTCGGCCGCTGAGACGGTCGAAACGACCGCTCCCGGGCTGCTGAACGGCGTCGCCGGAACGGTTCTGACCCTGCTGCGGATGCACCCGGAGCACGAGCTGCCCTCGCCGCTGCTGCTGGGAGCCTGAGCAAGGTGGAACCTCACGCGGCATTGTTGCGGATCACGCTGTTCGGCGGCGTCCGGCTGTGGCACGGCGGCCAAGAGCTGCCCGCCGGTCCGACGCAGCAGCGGACGGTGCTGGCGCTACTCGTGCTCGCCGAGGGCCGCCCCGCGAGCCGGGCGCACCTGCTCGACGCCATGTGGCAGGACGGGCAGCCGCCGCGCAGCGCGTGGAACATCGTGCAGACGCACGTCAAGCGGCTGCGTGCGACGCTGGAACCCGCGCGGGCCGCGCACCGGCCCAGCACCCTGCTTCCCTCGGTCGGCGACGGGTACGCGCTGCGCGTCGAGCCCGAGCAGGTCGATCTGTGGCGGTTCCGCGCGTTGGCCGAGCGTGCGACAGAGCCGCTTCGGCACGGCGACTTCGCCACGGCGCACAGCCTGCTCGGCGACGCGCTCGCGCTCTGGACCGCAGCGCCGGCGGCCGACCTGCCGTGGCTCGCCGACCACCCCGCGTTGCGCGCGCTCGACGGCACGCGGGCATCGGCGCTGGCCGGATACCTCGACGCCGCCATCGCCGTAGGCCGCGCGGCCGAGGTCGTCGGGCTCGCCGAACAGGCCGCGCAGACGCAGCCGCTGGACGAAGTCGCGCAGGCACGGCTGATCCGCGCGTATCACGCGGCGGGACGGCGTGCGGATGCCTTCGAGCACTTCAACGGCACCCGGGAACGCCTCGCCGAGCAGCTTGGCGTTGACCCAGGGCCCGAACTCGCAGCCGTGCATCGGGCGCTGCTGGGACGTGATCACTCATCAGCCGGTGAGACCGCCGAAGCCGTCTGGCCAGCAACTCCTCAACGGTCGAACACACCGAGGCAACTGCCCGCCGACGTGCCCGACTTCGTCGGCCGGACCGCCCAACTCGCGCTGCTCGACGAGTTCGGCGCGGACACCGCGCCGGTCACCGTCGCGACGATCAGCGGGCCCGCCGGCGTCGGAAAGACCGCCCTCGCGGTTCGGTGGGCGCATCGCGTCGCAGAACACTTCCCCGATGGCTGCCTCTACGCCGATCTGCGCGGGTACGGGCCGCAGCCGCCGATGGAGCCGGCCGAGGTACTGACCAGATTCCTCGGCGCGCTGGGCATCCCGCGTGCCGACGCCCCATCAGACCTCGAAGATCTGGCCGCGCGTTACCGCACCGCGCTCGCCGGGCGCAGGGTACTGATCCTGCTCGACAACGCCCGCTCTCCCGCGCAGGTGCGCCCGCTGCTGCCCGGCGTGCCGCACTGCCGCGCCCTCGTCACCAGCCGCAGCGACCTGGCCGGACTGGTCGCGCGCGACGGCGCGCGCCGGATCCCGGTCTCCCCGCTCTCCGGCGCGGAGGCCACCACGCTGCTGCACCGCCTGGTCGGGCCGCAGGTCGATGCCGAGCCGTCCGCGACGCTGGCGCTGGCAAAGGCCTGCGACCGGCTTCCGCTCGCACTGCGCATCGCGGCCGAGCGCGTCGCCTCGCGTCCGGCGGCGGCACTCGGCGACCTGGTCGCACAGTTCAACGACCACCAGAGCCGACTCGACGCGCTCAGCGCCGGAGGCGACGACGCGACCGCCGTGCGCGCCGTGTTCTCCTGGTCCTACGACGCGCTGCCCGCCGACGCGGCGCGTGCGTTCCGGCTGCTCGGGCTGCATCCAGGCCGCGAGTTCGACGTCTACGCGGTCGGCGCGCTGCTTGACCGGCCCATGCGCGATGCGCGGCAGGCCGCTGAGGAGCTGGCGCGGCTGCACCTGGTCCACGAGAGCGGATCCGGATTCGCCCGCTACGCCCTGCACGACCTGCTGCGGGACTACGCCCGCGAGCTGTGCGAGCAGCAGGAGCCTGAGGCCGAGCGCCGCGCCGCGGCCGTCCGCCTGCTCGACGAGCTGGCCGGGTCCGCCGCGGCGGCGGTCGCGACGCTCTATCCGCACGAGCGCGGCCGACTGCCGCCGGCCGACCGGTTCGGGACCGCGCGCCGCGAGTTCGCCGGGCGCGGACCCGCGCTGGCCGAGGCCTGGCTCGAAGCGCAGACCGAGACCTTGCTGGCCGCCGCCCGGCTGGCCGCCGATCTCGACCCGCCGGAGCACACCGCCTTCCTGTCGCGCACCCTG
>JBKOWZ010000034.1:0-5871 GCA_046724665.1 Actinomycetota bacterium | reverse complement strand
GGACACTCCACCGCCAAGGCGACACCACCACCTGGACCTCACAACACACCGGCCACACCTACACCACCACACCCACCCACTACCAACCCACACCCACCAACTAACCCACCGACTGACCGACCCAGAATTTCACAGAACATTGAGATCAGGACCCGTACCTGATCCACCTACACACAGCATTGACAGCACTCACCCGGGGGGCGGGGCCGCCAGTCAGCTAGCTGCTAGCTGCCCCATTCGGCTCAACTCGGTCCAACTCGGCTCAACTTGACCCCACTCGGCCCCATTCGGTGCTGCGTCGCCACACCGTGGCGCACTGGTCCTGACGGGTGAAGCGCCATTGCTCCAAGCGTAGTCGTCTCGCTACGGTGCGCATTCGACCCATCACTGGATGGGCGTAGTCGAGTGCGATTGCGAGAGGGGTGACGCCGAATCGTGGCGTCCCATAGACGCACGCGCGGCCATCGCGGCCATCGCCGATTGGCGCGCGCGACTGGACTGGTGACCGCGACTGTCACCGCGACCGTCGCCGCTGGCGGCCTGGTTCCCGCCATCGGACACGCCGAGCCGTCCACCGGGTCGGCGCCGGAGGGGCTCGACGCGGTCAAGCAGCAGATCGCCGGGCTCTACGAGCAGGCGGAGGCCAGCACCGAGCAGTATGACGCGACCGAGGAGCGCATCGCTCGCCTCCAGGCCGCCGTCGCGAGTTCCGGGACGCGCTCCGCGCAGCTGCGCAGCCGTCTCGCCGCCGTGACGGGGACCTTGGGCCGCCTCGCCGCCGAGCAGTACCGCGACGCCGGACTGAGCCCGTCGATGGCTTTGGTCTTCTTCACGCACCCGGACAACTTCCTCGAACGCGCCGGGATGACCGATCGCATGGCCGCTGTAGACCGGCAGCGCGTTATGGCCGTGCAGCGCGATCAGCAGGCGCTGAACACACTCGAACGCGAGTCTGCCGGGCAGTTGGCCGATCTGCACGCCGCCGAGCTTCAGCTCGCCGCGCATCGCGCTGACATCCAAGCCAAGCTGGCCGCTGCTCGCGGCCGCCTGAGCTCGCTCGACGACGCGGACCGTGACGCGGTTACCGCCGCACTCGCGCGCGGTGACGAAGGGTACGCCGCACCCGGCGTCGCTGCTGCTGTCCCGGCCTCGGCGCCGTCGCTGAGCTCTTTGTTGTCCGCGATTACCGGCGCCGCCTCCGATGCTGCTGGCACTGTTGCTACTGCGGCTTCCTCCGCTTCTGCCCCGTCTCCGCCTGATGTCGCTCGGGTCGTCAAAGCGGTCGAGGCTGCGTACAACGAACTCGGCAAGCCGTACGTGTGGGGCGCGACCGGTCCCGGCGAGTTCGACTGCTCCGGCCTCACACAACACGTGTGGGCGGCCGCGGGCGTCCAGTTGCCGCGCACTTCGCAGGAGCAGGCCGACGCCGGTCGCAGCGTGCCGCTGTCCGGTATTCGGCCCGGTGACCTCGTGGTCTACTTCGCCGGCCGTACGCACATCGGCATCTACGTCGGCCGGGGGCTGGTCATCCACGCGCCGCGACCGGGTTCCGTCGTGCAGTTCGCCCCGCTGAACGCCATGCCGATCGACAAAGTGGTACGGCCCGTGTCGTAGCGTTGCCGCATGCCCCGCACTCTCGTCGTCACGAACGACTACCCCCCGCGCCCCGGCGGCATCCAGGAGTTCGTTCAGGCCATGGTCGATGGGTTCGCCCCGTCGGACGTCGTCGTCTACGCCTCGACCTGGCACGGGAAAGCGGACGAGTGCCGGGCCTACGACGCGGCGCACGATTATCTGACGATCCGAGAGAAGACCTCGGTCCTGCTGCCCGAGCCCCGCCGGGTACGCCGCGCTTGCGAGATCGCGCGTGCCGAGGGCTGCGACACCGTCTGGTTCGGTGCCGCGGCGCCACTCGGCTTGATGGCTCCGGCGCTGCGGCGGGCCGGCGTCAATCGCCTCGTCGCGACGACGCACGGGCACGAGACCGGCTGGGCGCAGCTGCCCGGCGCGCGATCGCTGCTGCGGCGGATCGGCGACGGCGTGGACGTGGTGACGTATCTGAGCGAGTACCAGCGCTCGCGGATCGGCGCAGTGCTCAGCCCGCAGGCGGCCGCGCGCATGGTGCAGCTCTCACCCGGCGTGGACACCGATCGCTTTCGGCCCTCGCTGCGCGGGTCGGCCGAGGCCGTCGCGATCCACGCGCGCTACGGGCTGACGGACCGTCCGGTCGCCGTCTGCATCTCGCGCCTCGTACCGCGCAAGGGGCAGGACACGCTCATCCGCGCCTGGCCCGCCGTCAAGCGCGCGGTACCTGACGCTGTGTTGCTCATCGGCAGCGGTGGGCCGTACCGCAAGGAGCTCGAGCGGCTGGCGCGCGAGGCGGGCGTCGAGCGGGACGTCGTGTTCACCGGCTCGGTGCCTTGGGAGGACCTGCCGCTGTACTTCGCCGCCGGGGACGTGTTCGCCATGCCGTGTCGCACCCGGCGCGGCGGTCTCGACGTCGAGGGGCTCGGCATCGTCTACCTGGAGGCGTCGGCTACCGGTCTACCGGTCGTCGGCGGGGACTCCGGCGGGGCGCCTGACGCCGTCCTGCACGGCGAGACAGGGTACGTGGTACCCGGTCGGTCGGTGGAGGAGACCGCCCGACGCGTCGCGGAGCTGCTCACCGACCCGCAACTCGGCGCGAAGCTCGGTGCCGCGGGCCGGGAGTGGGTCGAGCAGCGCTGGCGTTGGTCCACGATTCGTGAACGCTTCCGAGCGCTGCTCGGCCCACAGGGCTAGTGCCACGGCACTAGCGCACGCACTCAGCGCGCGTACAGCTTGTCGATCTCCTCGGCGAACTGCTCCGCGATCACATTGCGCTTGATCTTCATCGACGGGGTGATCTGCCCGGCGTCGATGGTCCACTCCACCGGCAGGACGGTGAACTTGCGGATCGATTCCGCCTTCGACACCGCCTCGTTCGCCCGCGCCACCGCGGCCTCGATCTCCCGCATCACCGCGGCGTCCGACGCCAGCTGCGCCAGGGGAGTGGCCCGGTCCCGGCCGTTGTGCTCGAGCCAGGTCGGCAGCGCCTCGGCGTCCAGGGTGATCAGCGCCGCGATGAACGGCTGCTTGTCGCCGACCACCATCGTCTGGTTGATCAGCGGGTGCGCGTTGAGCCGGTCCTCGAGCACCGCCGGGGCGACGTTCTTGCCGCCCGCGGTGACCAGGATCTCCTTCTTGCGACCGGTGATCGACAGGTAGCCATCCTCGTCGAGCTTGCCGAGGTCGCCGGTCTTGAGGTAGCCGTCGGCGGTGAACGCCTCGGCGGTCGCCGCGTCGTTGTTCCAGTAGCCCTGGAACACGATCTGGCTCTTGATCTCGATCTCGCCGTCGTCCGCGATGCGGACCGTGACGCCGGGCAGCGGCGGGCCGACCGTCCCCGCCTTCGCGTTCGGATACGGGTTGACCGACAGCGCGGGCGAGGTCTCGGTCATGCCGTAGCCCTCACACACGAACAGCCCGATGCCGCGGAAGAAGTGCGTCAGCCGGACGCCCAGCGGCGCGCCGCCGGAGATCGCGGCCTTGGCGTTGCCGCCGAGCGCCGCGCGCAGCTTGCCGTACACCAGCCGGTCGAACACCGCGTGCTTCAGCTTCAGGCCGACCGGCACCCGTCCGGCCTCCTGCGCCCGCGAGAACGCGATCGCGGTGTCGGCGGCCAGGTCGAAGATCCGGCCCTTGCCCTCGGCGTGCGCCTTCTGGCTCGCGCCGTTGTAGACCTTCTCGAACACCCGGGGCACCGACAGGATGAAGCTCGGCTTGAACGTGCCGAGTTCCGCCACCACGTTCTTCGCGTCCTCGCAGTGCCCGAGCTTCGCGCGCGCGTAGATCGAGCCGAGGTGGATGATCCGGGCGAAGACGTGCGCCATCGGCAGGAACAGCAGCGTCGAGGGTGCCTCGCCCTCGCCGCGGAACACCTTGTGCAGGAACTCCACCGCGTTGCAGGCCTCGAACAGCATGTTGCCGTGCGACAGGACGCAGCCCTTGGGCCGGCCGGTCGTGCCCGAGGTGTAGATGATCGTGGCGATCGAGTCCGGGCCCAGCGTGGCGCGGCGCTCGTCGAGCACCGACGCCGGCACGTCGGCCCCAGCCTTGGTGAGCAGCGCCACCGCGCCCGTGGGCGCCTTGTCCGACGGCTCGATCTGCCACACGTACTTCAGCCCGGCGGCCTGGTCGCGCACCGACTCCATGACGGCGCTGTTCGCCGGGAACTCGGCGAACGCGGCGACCGCGCCCGAGTCCGACAGGATCCAGGCGACCTGCTCGGCCGACGAGGTCTCGTAGATCGGCACCGGGATCGCACCGGCCTCGAAGATGGCGAAGTCGAGCAGCGACCACTCGTAGCGGGTCCTCGACATGATCGCGACACGGTCGCCCGGGTTGATCCCGGCCGCCACCAGCCCCCGCGCCACCTCGACGACCTCGTCGAGGAACTGACGGGCCGTCACGTCGCGCCACTCACCGCCGACCTTGCGGGCCAGTACCGCCTGCTCCGGCGCCTCGGCGGCGTTGCGGTGCACGAGGTCGGTGAGGTTGGCGCCGGGGGGCACCTCGTACAACGGTTCGACACTGAACTCGCGCACGCGCGGCTCCTCAAACACGCAGGGAGTGTAGTGGTCTGAAACTTACCGGGTGCGCGCCCGCCGGTGCGTCCCAGTCCCTGCACCGACGTTACATCTTATTACCAGCCAGTAGCTAGTGCCGTGTCCCGCTGTGCCGCTGCCGCCGTGGCGCCGCGGCGGCGCGGTACCCTGAACCGAGCAGAGCCGGGGGCACGACCGCGCCAGCGCCGGCCGGGGCAGAAAGGCAGGGCGATGGCGGACCGGACCAGAGCCTCGATCCAGATCGGCGCGCCCGCCGCCGACGTCATGGCGGTCATCGCGGACCTGCCCTCGTACCCCCAGTGGACCGGAGAGGTCAAGCAGGCCGAGATCCTGCGCGAGGACCCCGACTCCGGCCGCGCCGCCCGGGTGCGCCTGTCCATCGACGCCGGGGCGCTGCGCGACCGGCAGGTGCTCGACTACACCTTCGACGGGGACCGCGCCGTGCACTGGACCCTGGTCGAGGGGGACATGCTGCGTTCGCTCGAGGGTTCGTATGTACTCACCCCCGCCGACGGCGGCGCCGCGACCACCGTCGAGTACACCCTCGCCGTGGACGCGAAGATCCCGCTGTTCGGCATGATGAAGGCCAAGATCGAGAAGGTCATCATCGACCGCGCGCTTTCCGGCCTCAAGAGGCGCGTCGAAGCCACGGCCCGGTAGCCCGCGGACCCCATGGAGACGATGACACCCGCGGACGCGCCGGGCCGGGCCACGCGCCTGGTGTTCTGCACCGGCAAGGGCGGCAGCGGGGTGACCACGGTCGCCGCGGCCACCGCCGCGCACGGCGCGCAGCGCGGCCTGCGCACGCTGATCCTCTCCCTCGGCGCGCTCGGCCCGGACAACGACGCCGACGACCTGCCGGCCATCCTCGACCATCAGGTCGGCACCGTCCCCACCCAGATCGACGACCTGCTGTTCGCGCAGCGGTTCGCGGGCCAGCCCGCGTTCGAGGAGTGGTACGGCAAGGCGGCCGCCCGCTTCCGCGTCGCCGTTGAAACTTTCGGCGTCACGGTGCCCGACGCCGCCGAGCTCGCCGCCCCTCCGGGACTGGCCGAACCGCTCGCCCTGAACGAGATCACCAACGCTGTCACCGGCGGTGCCTGGGACCTGGTGGTGGTGGACGGCCCGCCGCTCGGCCCCGCGCTGCGCCTGCTCGCGCTGCCCACCAGCGCCGAGACCTGGCTGCGCCGGGCCAGGCCGGTCGAGGGCCAGGCCGCCCGCGCGC
>JBKOWZ010000088.1:0-9016 GCA_046724665.1 Actinomycetota bacterium | reverse complement strand
GGCGGTGGCCGTGCACGGGCTCGGCCGGGTGGGAGCGCAGGCGGCGCTGCGGCTGGCCGCCTGCGGCGTCGGCACGATCATGCCGGTGGATCCCGCGCCGGTCCGGCACCAGGACACCAGCCCCGGCGGTTACCGGGACGGCGACGTCGGCGCCCGCCGCCAGGACGCCGTGGTGCGCGCGATCCGGCTGCTCGCCCCGTCCACGAACTTCGCCCTCCCGTCCCGCCGCACCGGACCCGACCTCGCGATCGTCGCGCCCGGCGAACGGCCGCCCACCGAGCTGCTGGCGGAACTGGCCGAGCGCGCCGTCCCGTATCTGATCGCCGAGGTCTGCGAAGACCGCGCCGTCCTCGGCCCGCTGGTCGTGCCGGGCCGCACGCCGTGTGCCCGCTGCCGGGACCTGACCCGAGCCGAGGACGATCCGCTGTGGCCGCGCACCCTGGCCGGGCTCGCCCGCGACGGGGCGACATCGCGTCCGGCCTGCGACGCGACGTTGGCCGCGCTGGCGGCCGGCCACGCCGTGCTGCACGCGCTCGCGTTCCTCGACGGGCAGTCGCCGCCGAGCGTCGGCGCGGTGTGGGAGTTCGCGCTGCCGTACGCATTGCCCGAGCGGTTCGCCGTCCCGGCACATCCGGAATGCGGTTGTACGCCAGGAGCGCTCCCACACCAGGGCGAACTGGCAGAATAGGCTGTGTGAGTGATGTGCCGCGCAACGCCGTAGCCCGGACGGCGAAACTCGCCACGCTGCCGCTCGGGCTGGCCGGGCGCGCCACGCTCGGGCTGGGCAAGCGGATCGGCGGCGCGCCCGCCGCCGCCGTGGTGACCGAGGTGCAGCAACGCACCGCCGAGCAGCTCTTCCGGGTGCTCGGCGAGCTCAAGGGCGGGGCGATGAAGTTCGGCCAGGCGCTCTCGGTCTTCGAGGCGGCGCTGCCGGACGAACTGGCCCGGCCGTACCGCGCGGCGCTGACCGGGTTGCAGGAGAACGCGCCGGCGCTGCCCGCGGCCTCCGTGCACAAGTCGCTGGCCGCGGCCTTCGGCCGGGACTGGCGGGAGAAGTTCGCGTCCTTCGACGACCGGCCGGCCGCGGCCGCGTCGATCGGGCAGGTACACCGCGCGGTGTGGAGCGACGGCCGGGACGTGGCGGTCAAGATCCAGTACCCGGGCGCCGGGCGGGCGCTGCTCGGCGACCTCAACCAGCTGGCCCGGGTCTCCCGGCTGTTCGGGCTGCTGGTCCCCGGCATCGAGGTCAAGCCGCTGCTCGCCGAGCTGCGCGCGCGCATCGCCGAGGAGCTGGACTACGCGGCCGAGGCCGCCGCGCAGTCCGCCTACGCGAAGGGCTACGCCGACGATCCGGACATCACGGTGCCGAACGTGGTCGAGCAGGCGGGCACCGTGCTGGTCACCGAATGGCTGCCCGGGATCCCGCTGGCCACCGTGATCGCCTCGGGCACCCAGGCGCAGCGCGACCGCGCGGGCACGCTGCTCGTGCGGTTCCTGTACTCCGGGCCCGAGCGTGTCGGCCTGCTGCACGCCGATCCGCACCCGGGCAACTTCCGGCTGCTGCCGGCCGCCGCGGACCCCGCCGCCGAAGCGGATCCGCACGACCCGGCGCAGTGGCGGCTCGGCGTGCTCGACTTCGGCGCGGTCAACCGGCTGCCGAACGGGATGCCCGAGGCGATCGGCGTCGCGCTGCGCAGCGCACTGGCCGGCAGCGCCGACGAGGTGGCCGAGACGCTGCGCGCCGAGGGCTTCCTCAAGCCGGGCACGGTGCTCGACCCGGCGGCCGTGCTCGACTATCTCTCCCCGCTGATCGAGCCGCTGCGCGGCCCGCGGTTCGGCTTCGACCGGGACTGGCTGCGCCGCCAGGCCACCCACCTGGCCAACGGCAGGAACCCGGCCGCCTCGCTCGGCCGGCGGCTGAACCTGCCGCCGAGCTACCTGTTGATCCACCGGGTGACCATGGGCGGCCTCGGCATCCTGTGCCAGCTCGGGGCGACCGTGCCGGTGCGCGCCGAACTCGGGGCCTGGCTGCCGGGCTTCGCCGACGACGAGCAGGACGCGGACGGCTGACCGGCGGCCGGCCCGTCAGGGCTTGAGGACCTGGTCGAGGAACTGCTCGAGGTTCGCCATCGTGCGGGCGATCTGCTCGTCCACGCTCAGCGACTCCTCGAAACGCGCGCCGAGGTCCGAGACCTTCTTGCCACGCACGTACAACGGGCAGGCCAGGTCCGCGCACATGTACGTGCCGACGCTGTTGCCCTGACGCCCGGCGGCGCCGGCCCTGGCGGCGGCGAACAGCGCCACGCCTGAGCCGGGGTGGCCGGTCACGCAGATCGAGCACACCGTGGTCTTGATCAGGCTCCGGCGCACTCCGGTCGGCGCCCGCATGCTCAGGCCGACCAGCCGGTCGCGGTGCTCGGCCACCAGATAGCCGCGCTCCGGGGCCTTCGGGTCGCGCCAGCCGAGGAAGTCCAGGTCCTGCCACGGCAGCCTGGCCAGCCCGCGCGGCGGATCGATCCGGGCCGCCTCGCCCTTCGAGCAGTTGACGAAGGACTCGCGCAATTCCTTCTCGGTGATCGGAATCACGCCCCGATGCTAACGCCTCGGCGGCCTGCCTTCTCTCTGCTCGCTGCCCCATGACGGCCTCCTTGCTTGCGCGCGTAGGCAGGCTGCCGAGGCGCTGGCAGGAGTGACGCGACGAGTCGTCAGATTTGGCGACCGGTTGCCCTGATTCGCACCGGCGCGCGGCACGCGCTTTCGCCCGAAGTTCACTCCGTTTTGGTGCGCCGCACCCATGACACGGACGTTGCTTCTGTGTTGTCGTCATATCTGGCCGCCGGGCGGTGGCCAAGACATCAGGACGCTGAAGTCTCGACCTGGGGAGAGTAAACCGATGGGACGCATGGGAAGGCCGGGCCGCGGCCGCGGCCTCGTACCCTTCATCGCGGTGGCGCTGGTCGCCGGCACGTCCGCCGCCGCCGCGCAGGCGGGCACCGCGCAGCACGGCGCGACACGCGCGGGCATCACGAGCGCGGACCCCGACTGTGCATTGAACCAGCGGGGCAGCGCGATCAAACACGTCATCTACATCGACTTCGACAACGTGCACCTGACCCGGGACAACCCGAACGTGCCGAGCGACCTGGAGCAGATGCCGAACCTGCTCGGCTTCATCAACGACAACGGCACGATGGACGCGAACAACCACACGCCGCTGATCGCGCACACCGGCAACGACATCCTCACCTCGATCACCGGCCTGTACGGCTCGGAGCACGGCCAGCCGGTGTCGAACTCGTACCGCTACTACACCCCGAACGGCACGACGAACTCGGCCACGTCCTTCGCGTACTGGACCGACGGCGTCGCCGACTCCTCGACGCCGACGCCGACCGACACCGCGCCGACGATGGTCACCCCGGCCGGGAAGAACACCCCGGCGCCGTGGGTCGGCTACACCCGGGCCGGCTGCGACTTCGGCTCGGTGTCCACCGCGAACACCATCCTGGAGAACACCAAGATCGACATCCCGAAGGTGTTCGGCGCGAACTCGGCGGAGGCCGCCGAGCTGGCCGCCAACCCGAACCTGGCCTTCGCCGACTTCGTGGGCATCGGCGTGCACTGCGCCAAGGACTCCGCGCTGTGCGCGCACTCGGCCAACGCCAAGCCCGACGTGCTGCCCGACGAGCCCGGCGGCTACGACGGCTACCAGGCGCTGTTCGGGGCCAAGTACACCAACCCGGCGATATCCCCCAACGGCCCGGTCACCCAGGCGGACGGCGTCACCCCGATCATCGACCCGGTCACCGGCACCAACGCCTTCCCGGGCTTCGACGGGATGAGCGCCGCGACCAGCCTCGGCTACACCGCGCAGATGCAGGAGGCCGGCATCCCGGTCACCTACTCCTACATCTCCGACGCGCACGACAACCACAACGGCGGCGGGGCATACGGCCCGGGCCAGGCCGGGTACGTCGCCGCGCTCAAGTCGTACGACACCGCGTTCGGCCAGTTCTTCAGCCGGCTGGCCAAGGACGGGATCAACAAGTCCAACACCCTGTTCGTGGTGACCGCGGACGAGAACGACCACTTCGTCGGCGGACCGCCGAGCCCGGCGGACTGCGACGGCGTGAACGTGCCGTGCACGTACTCGACGATCGGTGAGGTCAACGCGAACATCAGGGGCCTGCTGGCGACCCAGCAGAACAACACGACCGCGTTCGGCATCCACGCCGACTCGGCGCCCAACTACTGGATCAACGGCAACCCGGCGCAGACCGACCCGACCACCCGGGCGTTCGAGAAGGCGGTGGCCGCGGTCACCGCGACCAACCCGATCACCGGCAACACCGGCCCGATCGCGGCGTACATGGCCGACCAGACCGAGATGAACATCCTGCACATGATCAGCGGCGACCCGCTGCGCACGCCGACGGTGACCGAGTTCGCCGACCCCGACTACTTCGTCTTCGGCGGCGCGGCGAACTGCACGGCGCCCTGCGTGCAGGTGCAGCCCGGGTTCGCCTGGAACCACGGCGACTTCGCGCCGGACATCGACACCACCTGGCTCGGCCTGGTCGGCCCCGGGGTCAAGCATCTCGGCACCACCAGCGCGGTCTGGTCAGACCACACCGACATCCGGCCGACGATGATGGCGCTGCTCGGGCTCACGGACGACTACGCCTACGACGGCGTTCCGCTGATCGGCTTCCTGAACCGCAGCGCGTTGCCGACGTCGGTGCAGCACGCTCAGCCGCTGTACGAGTCGCTGGCCGCGGCGTACAAGCAGCTGAACGCCTCGGTCGGCGCGTTCGCCACCGCGACGCTGAAGACCGCGACGGCGGCGATCGAGTCAACCTCGGACGGCGACGCGACCTACCTGCGCACCACCGCGTTCCTCGCGCAGCTCGGCCAGGAGCGCGACGCACTGGCGGCGCAGATGAACCGGCTGATCAACAGCCAGTTCTTCGGCTCGGCCGGCGCCCCGCTCTCGCCCCACGCGTCGGTGTCGCCGCACGGCATCCAGGGCTCGGGCCACAACAGCTTCCCGGCCCTGATCGAGGCGGCGAAGGCGCTGACCGCGAAGGCGTAACGACGAAGCACCCGCGGTAACGCAAGCGGCTCGCCCTCTCCGGTGGATCCGGGAGGGCGAGCCGTTTCATGTTGCCGGTTGTCAGCGGTCGAACCGCATCTCGCTATCTATAGCTATCGCTATGAGCAGTTACCGCATCAACTGCTGAGCGAGGGCACGGCGCGCACGTAGCGCCGCGCGCTGGACGCGGTGCCTTTCCGCTTGTCGTAACCGTTCGCGGTGCAGTTCTTGAATCAGCTGATAGTGGGTGTGGATCATCGCGTTGCTCCTGATACGAAGGTCGGAAGGAATGGCGTCGCCGGAGACCGGGGGAACGAACAGATCGGTAGTGGACATCGGGGTAGATCGCTTCCTGGTTCGGTGGATGTTTCTCGGATATCGGATGCTGACGGGGACCTAGGCCGCCGCGGCGAGCGCGACGTCGGTCTTGCGCGGGCGGCCGCGCGGCCGCTTGCGGGCCACGATCACGCCCTGGACGAACAGCTCGCCGCCCCAGACGCCCCACGGCTCCTTGCGCTCGAGCGCGCCGGAGAGGCAGGCCTCGCGGATCGGGCAGGCGGTGCAGATGCTCTTGGCGAACTCGACGTCCGCCGGCGACTCGGCGAAGAACAGCTCCGGGTCGCTGGAACGACACGGCAGGTCGTCGGCGAGCGGGACCGGCTCGAACACGGTCAGCTGCATCGTTGCTTCCTTCCTCTCGGCTTCGGCGCCGCCGGCTGCGGTGCCATAAGTCACTGCGGTGGTGCTCGGGGTCTGGCTGCGGGTCTCGAGCTGCGCTGTCTCGGTCAACTCGCCGTCTTCCTCGGTCGTGATCTGAAGGTGGCTCAGGTCCCGCCGCCCCTCGCACCCCCGGCCGAGCCGGAGGAAACAAGAAGGCCGCGGATCCCGGATCTCGGGTTCCGCGGCCTGAAGGTCGCTGGCTTGACGGTAAGTCAGGCCGGTGGTCTCCAGGAGCGGGGGTCCCGACGGGACATCAGGTGGAGCTGGTCCTGCTGCTTGCCATTGCTGCCGATGAAGCGCGTGCCGGCGGCCGTGCCGTCCAGGGCGCCTCGCCCGCGGTCATCGACTCCGCGCCGCGTGCCGGCGACGGCGGTGGCGGCATAGCCGACACCGGTGGCCGCGACGCGGCTCGTCGGTCGCGCCAGGGCAGCCGTCCACGACGGGACAGCGGCCACGGCGGGCCGGGAGGCGATGGCGAAGGCGGGCACGTCCGAGACAGGGGTGGCCCACAGGGTCAGGCAGGTGGGCAGGGCCGTAACGGACGGTTTCACCGCCGCAAAGAATTCACTGGTTGTCCGCACGTGTCTCGCCTCCTGCCTTCTGCTAGACCGTCATCAGGTGCGAGCTGACGACGATGCATCCGTGTTCGTTGCGCTGGAGTTGGACCCGCCTGCGGCCACTCCATGTGCTGGAGAGGCTAGGGGAGTCGTCTCCGCCTCGCAAACCATTTTTGACCTGCGTGTTTTCGTACTCTCCGACGCGGGGTCCCGCTGCTGCTTCGAGGACCGGGCGTCAGCGCGCGGCGGGTGAATCTCGTGGGCCGTTTGAGCGGTCACGACACAGCTCCCCCGCTGTCGCCCCACTATCCTGTCATGGTTGAAGGGCGGTGTCACCCCTTGCCGGCCAACTTCTCGGGGAGAATGTAGTCGCCTTGGTAAGGGCACCCGGTAACAAGGGCACGACTCGGTAAAGTCAGGCGGAGACGGGAACGACGATGCGGCACCTCGCGTCTTCTAGGACTGTGTCAACC
This sequence comes from Actinomycetota bacterium, assembly GCA_046724665.1. Classification (GTDB taxonomy): domain Bacteria; phylum Actinomycetota; class Actinomycetes; order Streptomycetales; family Catenulisporaceae; genus Actinocrinis. The sequence continues at coordinate 2,174 of JBKOWZ010000088.1, read as the reverse complement.
AGCACCGAATCATCTCCGCCCGCAACACAGGCGCCCGCCGGAGTCGGTCCGCCGAACCCGGGCGCCCGAAAGCCAACCCCGCGCCCGACGAGGATCAGGCGCGTGATCGAAGCGTGGAGCGCGGTCCGGGCCGCGGTGTCCGCGCGAGTTGACCGCTTTCTGACATCGCCGCACTGGCGGCGGACCAAGCTGCTGGCCGACAGGGTGCTGCTGGTCGCGGTGGTGGCGGCGATCGGGTGGGCGGTGACCAACGGGGTCTTCGTCGCGCAGCGGGCCGCGACCAACCGCGCGCTGGCGATCGTGCACCTCAGCGGCGCGCCGGCGGTGAAGTCCGCCGGGCTCACCGGCAAGGCGGCGATGAGCACCGTGCCGCCGACCGTCGTGCTCAGCGGCGATCGCACCGCGCACGTTTCGATCGGCATCACGAACGACGGGGTGGACGGGGTCACCCTCAAGGGCGGCACGCTGACGGGTCCGTACCTCTCGGGGAGCGTCCGGCTCGCGCCCAGCAGCAGCACCGGCTACATCGCTGGGCATGGCACGGCTCAGCTGGTCGGGACGGTGACCGTGAACTGTGACGCGGCTCTGCCGGTCACCCACGCGTTCGTCGCCGGGCAGCCGGGTCCGGTCCAGCAGGCCACGGCCGTGGCGGTTTCGGTGAACGACACGAACGGTGCCGCGCACTCGACGAACCTGACCGTCGATACCACGGCGTTCGCGATCCAGGGGCGGGTGTGCACGCGATGAACGGCGAGACGCTCGACACGGCGACGATGGCTGAAGAGTCAGCGCCGAAGCGCCGCCGTCGCGGTGCCCTGATCCTGTTGACGGTGCTGGCCCTGTTCGCGGGAGTCGCCAGCAGCTGGGTGTACAACAGCGGATTGCCGTCGCGACAGAGGAACGATGCCGCGATCGTCCGGGCGGCGGTGGATCCCTCGACCTACGCCGTGCCCGGCGACTACTACCGGGTGACGGTGCCGATTCGCAACGACAGCCCGTTCGCGGTGACCGTCGTCGGCCTGTACCTGCCGAGCGCGCCACGGATCCTGTGGGATGGCGCGTGGACGGTGATCAGGTCAGGCGGCACCGCCGCGCTGCACGTCAGCGCGCCGTTCAACTGCCCTGCGGTCCAGCACAAGCTCAAGCACACCTCGGCTGTGCCGGTGCTGCTGCGCGTGCGGACCGTGAACGGCAGGTCGCACCCGTCGCTGCGGACCACTGTCAGCGGCGTATTGCAGTACGCCGCCGACTACTGCGCCGCTGCGCCGAAAAAGAAGAGGCCCCCGGAAGTCCAGTAGCAAACCGTCCTAGAACAGCTCGACTACCGCGTCCGCCGCACTCTCCTGGCTCGCGGAGCCGTCGGTGTTGTCGTCGGTGCTGGATCCGGAGCCGTTGGCGGCGAGCAGTGCCAGTACCTCGTCCGCGTAACGCTCCAGCTTCGTCGAGCCGACGCCCGGAATCCCGGCCAGCGCGGCGCGGTCGGCCGGCCTCGCCTCGGCGATCGCGGTGAGCGTCGCGTCGGTGAAGACGCAGTATGCGGGCAGCGACTGCTCGCTCGCCCGCGCCGAGCGCCATTCCCGCAACTGCTCGAACAGCGCCTCGTCCAGATCTGACGGACAGTCGGCGCAGCGGCCCAACTTGCGTTCCACCGCCTCGATCAGCGAGCGCCCGCAGACGCGGCAGCGCACCGGGCCGGTGCGCTTGGGCCGCTTGTTCTCCTCGCCGTTCGCACGGCCGCCGCGCCCGCGCACCACCGAACCCCCGGGGCCGCCGGAGCGTGCCTGCTGGGCGTCGCGCAACGCGTCGAGGAACCGGGAGGGACGCCGCGTCGCCCGGCCGCCCGGGGCCCGGGCCAGCGCCCAGGACAGCCGGAGCCGCTCGCGCGCGCGGGTCACCCCGACGTAGAGCAGCCGCCGCTCCTCCTCGACCTGGTCGGGCGTCTCGGCGTAGCTGATCGGCAGCAGCCCTTCGGTGAGGCCGACCAGCAGCACCGCATCCCACTCCAGACCCTTCGCGGAGTGCAGCGAGGCGAGCGTGACGCCGTCCACCACCGGGGCGTGCTGCACCACGGCCCGGGCCTCGAGTTCGCGCACGAACTCGGCCAGCCCCGCCTCGGGCTGCCCGGCCGCGTACTCCTCGGCCAGCGCCGCGAGCGCGGCCAGCGACTCCCAGGC
>JBKOWZ010000038.1:0-57612 GCA_046724665.1 Actinomycetota bacterium | reverse complement strand
GGATGGACCCGGCGCTGGCCATCCCGGAGCTGATGAGGATCCTGCGGCCCGGCGGGGTGTTCGGGGCCTGGTGGAACCTCACCCACCGGGACAGCGACTGGGAGCGCGAGCAGGAGCAGCGCATCGCGGCCGCCGACCCCGAGTGGCAGAAGACGGGGAGCGGGCCGTACGGCGAGCGGGACAACGAGTTCGCGACGTATCCGTCTCTCGTCGTCACCAGGCACGAGTTCAGCTGGGAACGCACCATCCTGCTGGACCGTCACCTGGACAATCTGGCCTCGAAGTCCTACATCGCCGCCTTGTCCAGCCGAGACGAGTTTCTGCGTGCGGAGCGCGCGATCCTCTTGGCGCGCTTCCCGGACGGCTATGTCACCGAGCGATTCTCCACGCACATGGTGACGGTCAACGTTCCTAACGTCCCGTCGGACGAGGACGCCGACGCAGAGACCTTCGCCGCGTAACGCGCATCGATCGTGCGTCACGGCCGGTCGAGCAGCCGGCCGTGACGCAGGCAAAGGCGTGTCAGCTGATCATCTGATCAGCGAGGCTCCAGCACGACCACCGGGATCTGCCGGGTCGTCTTGGTCTGGTACTTGTTGTAGTCCGGCCAGATCTCGGCCAGCGCGTCCCATAGCCGGGCGCGCTCCTCACCCTCGGCAACTCGCGCCCGAACCGCGAACTTGTCCGAGCCGACCTGGATCTCGGCGTCCGGGTTGTCGCGCAGGTTCAGGAACCACAGCGGGTGCTGGTCGTCGCCGCCCTTGGACGCGACGACGACGTAGTTCTCGCCGTCGCGGCCGTAGATCAGCGCGGTGCGCCGCCATAGGCCCGACTTGCGGCCCTTGACCGACAGCAGCAGCGTGGGGACGCCGGGCCGCCACTCGTGGCCGCTCTCGCCGCCGGACTCCACATACTCGCGGATGTGGTCGGCGACCCACCCCGTCGGGCTGTCCACCACCTGGACCGGCGCGTTGCCGTCGCTCTCACTCATGAGTGAGCTCCTCTCAGTTCGAGGCCCATCGTACTAACCACAACACCGCCCGCCGACCAACCATGCCCACGGCCCGCCGCGTTCATGCATCTCGCTATCCGATACATATTTGCTCGCTCTGCGAGACGCACTGCTAGGGTCGGCAGCGGAGCCGGTGGACGCGGCCCCACGCAGACGAAGCGGAGACGAAGGAGCCTGATCCGATGACCGGCAGCGAGGCCACCTACATTCACGGCCACCATGAATCCGTCCTGCGCTCGCACACCTGGCGCACCGCGGGCAATTCCGCCGCGTATCTACTGCCGCGGCTGCGGCCGGGCATGGCGCTGCTCGACGTGGGCTGCGGGCCGGGCACGATCACCGCGGACCTCGCCGCGCTGGTGGCGCCGGGCCGGGTGGTCGCGGTCGACCGCGAGGCGGCGATCCTCGAGCAGGCCGCCGCGCACGCCGCCGACGCCGGCGTCGCCGACCGGATCGACTTCGCGGTCGCCGACGTGCACGCGCTCGAATTCCCGGACGACACCTTCGATGTCGTACATGCCCATCAGGTGCTCCAGCACGTCACCGACCCGGTCGGGGCGCTGCAGGAGATGCGCCGGGTGTGCAAGCCGGGCGGGATCGTCGCCGCCCGCGACGGCGACTACAGCGGCTTCTTCTGGTATCCGCAGCTGCCCGAACTCGACGCCTGGCTTCGGCTCTACCTGGAACTGGCGCGGCTGAACGGCGGCGAGCCGGACGCCGGGCGCCGCCTGTTCGCCTGGGCGCACAAGGCAGGGTTCGATGACGTCACCGCGTCGTCCTCCACCTGGTGCTACGCCGACGAGCGGGATCGCCCCTGGTGGGCGCGGCTGTGGGCGGACCGGGTGACCGAGTCCCAGTTCGCCCGCAGCGCGCTGGAGCAGGGACTGGCGACGCAGGACGACCTGCGGGCGCTGTCAGAGGGCTGGCTCGCCTGGGGCGCCGACCCGGACGGCTGGCTGTCCATCGCACACGGCGAGATCCTCTGCCGCGCCTAGCCGGAGGCAAGCGCACATACGTGCACGTCAGCGCGCCACCGCGGGCGAACCGTCCGCCGGCGGCTCCGGAACCCCGCACCTGCCCCGGAACCGCCGGCCCCGCGCCGCCTCGCGCACTCGACTCTGCACGCCGCCGTATGAAGAGACTCTAGAGAAGATTCCGGTATTAGGTAACTGCTGTGAGCCAACGGACATCAGCCGCCCCGCATGGCCCGGTAGGCGGGACGCAGCAGGTCCCGCAGATCGCGCCCGCGCAGCTGCCGGCCGATCGGCCCGAGGCGGTCGAGGATCGCCCCGGCGGGCGCGTCGTGCCGCACCGCCAGCGGCTCGGGCAGCGCCGCGTCCGATCCCCAGTACTCGCCGAGCAATCGCGCCAGCGGCGCGTCCTGGGGCTCCTCCTCAGCCTCCTGCCACGCCTCGTCGTCGCGCAGCGACTCGAGCCGGCGCATCAGCGCCGCGCGGTCCCGGCCGCGCCAGGCGAGCAGGGCGAACGGGTCGCCGTCGAGATGCTCGGCGAGCACGTAGCAGGCCGCTGAGACGTGCTTGCACGGATTCTCCCAGTCAGGGCAGGTACAGTCCGTGCGGAACTCGCGGCGCACCGGGAACAGGGTGAGCCCCGCGGCCGCGAACACCCGGTCGATCCGCTCCGGCATCCGGCCGTCGAGCAGGTCCGCGATGTATCCGGGGGTTTCCACCAGCACGCGCTCGACCCGCGCCCACTGCTCCGGCGAGTAGACGTCGATGCGTAGCAGAACGCTGTAAGGCTTGTCCCTGGTGCCCTGCACGCTCGCCGCGACCTCGCCCGGACGGACCGAGAGGTCCAGCACGTTGCCGCCGCGCGCGTAGGCGCGGCCGCGGGTGAGCCGCGCACCGTGTCCGAACCCTTCGATGACCGCGACGAAGCGCTTGGACCACCAGCCCTCGCCGCTCGCGGCGCGCGCCGAACGCGCCGCGATCCCGGCGGCGCGGCGTGCCTTCGCCGCCGGATATCCGTCCGCCGTCACGATCCGTCAGCCTCCTGTCTCACGCCTGCGCCTCACTCCACGACCGCGTCCGCGGCCAGCCTGATCACGTCGCGCAGCTGCGCCACGGACAGCTCGGTGAGCCAGCCCTCGCCGGTGCCCACGATCCGGTCGGCGAGGTCCTGCTTCTCCTCGATCACCCGGTCGATGCGCTCCTCCAGCGTGCCCGCGCACATCAGCTTGCGTACCTGCACGTCGCGCCGCTGCCCGATCCGGAAGGCCCGGTCGGTCGCCTGGTTCTCCACGGCCGGATTCCACCACCGGTCCACGTGGATGACGTGGTTGGCGGCGGTGAGGTTGAGGCCCACTCCCCCGGCCTTGAGCGAGAGCACGAACAGCGGCGGGCCGTCCGTCCGCTCGAAGCGCAGCACCGCCTCGTCGCGCGCCCGCTTCGGCAGGCCGCCGTGCAGGAACGCCACCTCGCGGCCGAAGCGCTCGGCCAGGTGCGCCCGCAGCATCCCGCCGAACTCGGCGTACTGGGTGAACAGCAGCGCCTTCTCCCCGGCGGCCAGCACCTCGTCGCAGAGCTCTTCGACCCGGGCCAGCTTGCCGGAGCGGCCGGGCAGCCGCGAGCCGTCGCGCAGGAAGTGCGCCGGGTGGTTGCAGATCTGCTTGAGCCGGGTGAGCAGGGCCAGCACCAGCCCGCGCCGGCCGACGCCCTGCGCGTGCGCGATCTCGTGCAGCATGGCGTCCACAGTGGCCTGATACAGCGAGGCCTGCTCCTTGGTCAGGTTGCAGACCACCTTCATCTCGACCTTCTCCGGCAGATCGCTGATGATCGCCGGATCGGTCTTCTCCCGGCGCAGCACGAAGGCGCCGGTGGCCCGGCGCAGCCGCGCGGCCGCGCGCTCGTCGCCGTCACGCTCGATCGGCCGGGCGAAGCGCGCCTTGAACGACTCGGCGCTGCCCAGCAGCCCCGGATTCGCGAACTCCAGGATCGACCAGAGGTCGGCCAGCCGGTTCTCCACCGGCGTGCCAGTTAGCGCGACCCGGTGCGGCGCGGCCAGCGCGCGTACCGCGCGGGCCTGCTTCGTCCCGGCGTTCTTGATCGCCTGCGCCTCGTCCACCACCACGCGGTGCCAGTCCACCGCGGCCAACTCGGCGCGGTCGCGCAGCGCGAGGCCGTACGTGGTGATCACCAGGTGCGCGTCGGCGACCGCGGCCCGGAACTGGTCGCCCGAATACCGCTCCGCGCCGTGGTGGACGTGCACCGTGAGCTGCGGCGTGAACCGCGCGGCCTCCCGCTGCCAGTTGGCCACCAGCGACATCGGGCACACCAGCAGAGTCGGCCGCGGCTGTGCCCGCTCCGCACGCTCCATCTCCAGCAGCGTCAGGACCTGGATCGTCTTGCCGAGCCCCATCGAGTCGGCGAGCACCGCGCCGAGCCCGACCCGCTCCATGAACGCCAGCCAGCCGACGCCGCGCTCCTGGTAAGGGCGCAGGGTGGCGTGCAGTCCCGGCGGGGCCTCGGCGGGCACGCAACGCTGTTCGGCCGCGCCGGAGAGCAGGTCGCCGAGCCAGCCGTCCGCCTCGACTCCCTCGAGCGGCAGCCCGTCGTCGTCGAGGCCGAACATCGCGGTGCGCAGGAAGTCCCCGGCGCGCATCGCGCCGCTGCGCCGGGTGCCGAGCGCCTTGAGCCCGGCGGCGAGCCTGTCCCGGTCCACCTCGACCCACCGGCCGCGCAGCCGGACGAGGTTGCCCTTGGCCTCGGCGAGCGCCTGGAACTCCGCCTCGGTCAGCGTCTGCCCGCCGAGCGCGACCCGCCACTCGTAGTCCACCAGATCGTCGAGCCCGAAGCCGGAGCGCCGCGCGCTCTGGCCGGGCTGCTCGGCCTTCGGCGCCGCGGCGAGGGTCAGCGCCAGCTCCGCGCGCCCCGCGGACCACCAGGACGGCAGCAGCACGCCGAAGCCGTTGCCGATCAGCGCCGGAGCGATCCGGGTCAGGAAGTCGTGCGCACCGTCCGTGTCGAGCAGCACCTCGGTCGGCGAGGCCTGCCGCAGCGCGTAGCCGACCGCCGGAAAGACCCGCGCGGCTCTGCCGAGCCCGGCGAGCAGGTCGCGGCGCGGATCCGCGCCGGCCGCGCGCAGCAGCCGCGCCGCGCCGGTGCGATGCCAGACCTCGTGCGCGGTGGCCAGCAGCGAGGGGTCTTCGACCGACTGAAGCAGGAGCTCGACCCGCCACGCTTGCGCCCGCGCCGACTGCCCCGACCGCGCACCGCCGTTGCCTATGCCGACTCCCGCGCCATCGCCTACCCTCCCATCACCTACTCCCCCATGGCCTACACCGCCATGACCTACTGCGTCGCCCGCCCCATCCACCCCCACGCCATTCGCGTCCCCGACGCCGTCACCGCTCCCGTCCTGCGGCGCCGTCAGGCGGAAGCACGTACGCACCGGCCCGGTACCCGTGCCGTGCGTCGTGCGCCACTCGTCGAGCGCCGTAAGGAGTCGCTCGGCGTCTTCAAGGTCGAGGCGTTCCGGATCGAGCAGGTTGCCGTGCGCGGATGTGAGTGCGTCAAGCCAGAGTTCATCGACGGGCGTCTTCAACTGCGCGCCGCTCGCCGCACGCGGTGGCGCGAGCGACTCCCCGTGCAGACCGTGCGGACCCGTGAGCGCCGCGATGACGTACGCGTCTACGAGTGCGTTAACCGCACCGTCCAGCACGTCGGACGCAGGGCGTCCGGTGAGATCGGCATCCAACAGTTGAGCGCGGAACACCGGCGGCATCGCATCGATCAGTGCCTTGCGGTGCGCGGCGCTGTCCAGGGTGTAGACCGGCCGCCACACGGCGTGGTGATCGCCGGTGTCCTCGTCCACGTCGAGGTCAGGCAGAATCTCACCGCGTCGTACCAAGGCATCGGCGTACTGCGCGACGGCGCGCGCGAAACGCACCGTTTCGGCCAGCGGCACGTCCGTCTCCGCGCCATCCGCATCGAACGTGGCCAGCCGCTCGCTGTCCAACGCGGCGAGCAGCGCGGCGCCGTCGTCCGGCTCGAACACGAGTGTCGGCACGATCCACGCACGCAGCCCTGCGTGCCCCTTGCGTTCCCTGCTCGGCGCGTTCGTGGCGTCCGCGTCCACGAACCGAGCGAAGCTCGTCGATGCCAGCGGACCTGAGTGGCCCGATGGCAACGCGAGCGGCACGCTCCCGCGCGCGTCCGCCCGCCTCACGATCGCCGACATCTCGTCGCCCGCCGCGGCGAGCAGCTTCGCCAGCACGGCCGGATCCGCCGCGAACGGATGCCGCCGCGCCATGCCCCCGCCACCCCGCGTCGCGCGCTGATCGGCCGCCGCGTCCGTCAGCGGTCGGCTCGAGTCCTCTGCCCACAGCTCCCAGCAGCCCACGTCGGTGAACAGAGCGTGGAGGACGTACACGACGCGGCATACTCCCTAAGACGGCGCCGGATAGGTGCAAAGTCCCAGCTTATCGCACTACCGACCCGACGAGTCCAGCGCTCCTATTCCACGCTCCGTTACTCAGCGGATTCCGTGAGGTACCGCTCCACCGCCGCGACCTTCGCATCCATGGCACCGGTCACGCCGGGACGGATGTCGGCCTTGAGCACCAGGCTCACGCGCCCCGACGCTCCGTCGCGCTGGGCACGCGCCTGCACGGCCTCGTACGCGCGCTTGACCACGTCAAGCACCTCGTCCCACTCACCCTCGATCGTGGTGAACATCGCATCGGTGCGGTTGGGCAGCCCCGACTCGCGCACGACGCGTACCGCATCGGCGACGTACACGCCGACCTCTTCGCCGACGCCGAGCGGCGTGACCGAAAACGCGACCAACATCTACGTCCTCCCGCCTGCCTAGTGCTTCGGCAGCCTACCTTCGCCCGCTCGCTGCCTCATGACGGCCTCTGGCTGTGTTGGCGGGGACATAGGCCACTCTGGCGTACCTCGCCTGCGGGCAAACGCAGGCCGCCGAGGCTAGTCACCAATCGAGTTCGCGCGCTTCCCCTCCGCCTCCAGCCAACGCACGATCCCCGCAACGTTCGCCGCCGTGGACGAAAGCGCCTCGAACTTCGCCGCCACCTCCGGCCGCGCTAGCAGCTGCGCATACCGCTCCCGCGTCCGATCACGGACCATCGCCACCGCATGATCCAAGTCAAACGCCCCCGCCCCCTCAACCCCTGCGCTCCCATCCCCGCTGCCGTCCCCACCCGACCCCCGCGCCCAAGCCTCCCGCACGATCCCCACCCAAATCCGCATCTCCTCCTGGGCACGCTCCAGCGCATCCGGCACCGCCGTAATCGGCCCATAGTGAGAGAACAGCAGCCGATTAGCCCTCAAATCACCAAGACGGCTCAACGACGTGAGCGCGAGCTCAAGATCGAAGTCCGGCGGCGGCGTCCCCGGCAGCATCGTGCCCATCTCACCGTCCGCTCCCAACCCCGTCTGCTCCGAAGCGTCCGGTGGCGGAATATAGAGTCCAGCGGCGTCGCCGACGTACAGGTCCCCGGTCGCTGAATCGATCAAGCCCAAGTGATGCTTGGCGTGCCCCGGCGTATGGTGCGCCTCCAGCCGCCGCCCGCCGCCGAGATCCACCGCGCCGACGTCCCCGATGGCCTCGATCCGCTCCACCGCAGTCGGCAGCAACTCCCCGAACAGCGTGTCCATCGCCGACCCGAACACCCGCCGCGCGCTCGCCATCAGCCGCGAAGGATCCGCAAGGTGCCGAGCCCCGGCGTCCTGCACGACGACGCGCGCCCGTGGAAACGCGGCGGCGAGGTCCCCGACCCCGCCGGCGTGATCGAGGTGAATGTGCGTCACCACGATCGTCGCGAGATCCTCCGCCCCGACCCCCAGCCCCGCCAGCGCCTCCCGAACCACCGGCGCCGACGTCGCCGTCCCCGTCTCCACCAGGCAGGGCCGATCCCCCAAGATCGCATAGGCGGCCGTGATGCCGGAGTACCCCGACATGGCCGTATCGATCATATGAACGCCAGACCCCAACGCCTTCGGCTCCGTAGCCATGGCCTCAACATACCCCGCACCCCGCGCCGCCCCTCCCCCGTCATCACGCCGCCCGGCAAGATCGTCCGGCAAGATCCCGACACCCTCCTAACGCAGGTGAAACCGCCGACCCCGATGCGGTAAGGTTCTTCCTGGCTCGTCCAGCGGGCTGTAGCGCAGCTTGGTAGCGCACTTGACTGGGGGTCAAGGGGTCGCAGGTTCAAATCCTGTCAGCCCGACACCGTTGGCGTAGTTCACGGCCGGTAACCGATTGACGGTTACCGGCCATTTTCGCGCCCGGTGCAGCACGTGGTGCAGCAGCTGCCACGCGGCGAGGACGGATAGGAGATCACGACGGCTCGACCGCAGAGACATGATCAGAACCCTGTTGGCATCTCCATGGCGAGGAGATCACTTCGCCGAATCGTGCCATGCATCGACATGGAGAACCAGGTCCCGGATCACCACGGGCCTTCCAGTTCGTCCAGGTCGCCGTAGAGGGCCGTGATCGTCGATACGCGGGTGCGCCCCTGCCGGGTGCGCTGGGCGAGCGTGGCGGTGGCCAGCAGGTTGGCCAGGCTCATCGCGGCAGCGTAGCTGTCGAAGGCGGACGGTGAGTGGAGCGGCGCGACCAGCAGGTGCGCGACGCGGTCACGCCAGGGCTCCAGCGAGTCGTCGCCCATCAGGACGACCGGCACGGCGCGGGCGAGCAGGGCGTCCAGCAGAGCGGTGAAGCCGTGTGGGCGGCGCCGGAAGCCCACGACGATCACCACGTCGTGCGCGCCGAGTTCAGCCAGGTCCTCCCCGAGACTCTGGCCGGGCACGGGCAGCAGCGCGACGTGTCCGCGGATCTGGGCGAGCTGTTGGCGCAGGTGCAGAGCGACCGGGTAGCTGTTGCGGCGCCCGATCACCGCGATCCGCCCGGCTCCCGCCAGGAGCCTGGCCGCCGCGTCGAGCCGCCCGTCGGCCAGGCCGTCGAGCATGCGGGTGAGGTTGAGCCGCTCGGCGGCGAGATGCGCGGCGAGCGCGGCGCCGGGTTCGGCCGACTGCCCGCTCGCACCCATCGGCGTGCCGAGGCTGCGCAGCTTCCGCGCCTGCACACGCAGCTGGGCGAAGTCCTCATAGCCCAGGCGGCGCACCATCCGTGAGACCGTCGCCTTGGACACGCCGCTCAGTTGTGCGATCTCCGAAGCGCTGTACACCGCGAGGTCGTCGAGGTGATCGAGAACCGCGTCGGCGGCACGCTGCTCTTGCGGGGAGAGCGCGGCGTACTGGCGGTCGATGCGCTGACCGATCGTCACCTCGTTCATGCCGACGTTGTTCATGCCCGTCGTGTCCTATCCGCCCCTGTGTACCGGGAATGCGGCCGTCGCCTCTCGCGTGTCGGCTGCGTGCGTGTCGGCGAGGTAGCGGACCGCTGCGTGCAGCGCATCGATCGCCTGGGCGACATCGGTTTCGAGGACTGACTCCTCGGGGTGGTGGCTGACGCCCCCAGCGCAGCGGATGAACAGCATGCCGACCCGGGTGAGCGCGGCCATGGCCATCGCGTCGTGTCCCGGCGGTGAGAACAGACGCGGCGGCTGCTCGTCCAGGTCCGCAGTCGTCGCGACGCCGCACGCGATCGCCGCCGCCATGGTCTCGTCGCAGTGCACTGTCTCGGCGGCGTGTATCTGCTCGACGTGCATGCTCAGGCCCCGGCGCACGCAGATCCGCTCGATTTCGGCCAACAGTACGTCCAGCCCCGCGTCGCGCGCCTCGTCGGATGCCGCGCGCACGTCGAGGCTGAACGTCGCCGAGCCGGCGATGACGTTGACCGCGCCCGGAGCCGCGGACACGCGGCCGATCGTCGCGATGAGCCGATGCCGCGGCGCGAGGGACTCCACCGCGAGGATCGCCTCGCCCGCCCCGGCCAGCGCGTCGCGGCGCAGCCCGTAGGGGGTTCCGGCGTGCGCGGCGCGTCCGGTGATCGTGACCAGCATGCGGCGGGCTCCGGCGATCGAGGAGACCACGCCGAGCGCCCGGCCGCGTCCTTCGAGGATCGGGCCCTGCTCGATGTGCGCCTCCAGATACCCGATCAGCTCCTCGGGACGGCGCGCCGCTCGTCCAACCTGCGCAGGGTCGAGCCCGAACGCTGTGAAGGCCTCGCGCAGGCCCACCCCGTCGCGGTCCGTCAGCGCCCACCAGGACGGGTCCCAGGTCCCCGCGAGTGCGCGGCTGCCCAGCAGCGTGGCGCCGAACCGGGTGCCCTCCTCGTCGCCGAAGCCGACGACCTCCAGCGCGAACGGCAGCGGGCGGCCGCTCGCCCGGATCCGGACCGCGACCTCAAGCGCGATCATCACGCCGAGGATGCCGTCGAAGCGGCCGGCCTGCGGCACGGTGTCCAGGTGCGAGCCGAGCATCAGGGCCGCGAGGCCCGGCCGCTCCCCCTCCATGCGCCCGCACCGGTTGCCCGCGGCGTCCTGCCAGGTCTCCAGTCCCGCGTCGGCCATCCATCTGCCGACCAGTACGTTCGCCGCGGCGTGCTCGGCCGTGAGGTAGACGCGTTCGATCAGCCCGTCCGGCAGCGCGGAGACGGCGGCGAGCACGTCGCAGCGTTCGAGCGCCCGGCGCGCACTCATGCCGCAGTCCCCTGGGCCACCGCGCACCACTCGTACGCCGCGTCGACGCCGCCGCCCGCCGACACCTTGACCCCTGCCCGGCGCAGGACCTGTTCGAAGGCTGCCAGGGTCGTGAGCACGGCATCCGTGCGCGCGTTGTAGCCCATGGTCCCGATACGCCAGATACGACCGCGCAGCGGCCCGAACGAGGTGCCGATCTCGATGCCGTAGTCCGCGAGCAGCGCACCGCGCACCGCGGCGTCGTCGGCTCCGTCCGGGATCAGGACGCCGACGACGTTGTTCATCCGGTGTTCCTGGTCGCCGAACAGCTCGAGGCCGAGGCCGCGCAGCCCGGCGGCCATCGCCCCGCCGTGCAGCCGGTGGCGTTCGACGGCCGCCTCCACGCCCTCCTCCACCAGCAGCGCGGCACATTCGCGGGCCGCGTACAGGGCGCTGGTGGCCTCGGTGTGGTGGTTGAGCCGGCGCGGACCCCAGTAGTCGAAGACCATGGCCAGGTCGAAGTAGTTCGAGCCGATGCGCAACGGGTTGCGCCCGTCGCCGTCCTCGCGCAGCCCGGCCTCGATCTGGCGCCGGCCGGTGATCACGGCCGCGGCCTTCGGGGAGAAGGTCGCGGGCGCGGTTCCGGACGGTCCGCCCAGGCACTTCTGGAGGCCGGCGGTCGCCGCGTCCAGGCCCCAGGCGTCGGCCGCGACCGCGTTGCCGCCCAGGCTCGCGGTGACGTCGGCGTAGAACAACACGTCGTGCTCCGCGCACACTGGGCCGAGCTCGTCCAGTGGTTGGAGCATCGTGGTGGAGGTGTCGCCGTGCACCATCGCCAGCAGGCGAGGGCGCACCCGGCGCACCGCCTCGGCTATCTGCTGCGGGTCGAACACCGTGCCCCACGGGACGTGCACCGTGTGCACCTCGGCTCCGGCGCGCGCGGCGATCTCGGCGAGCAGGTGGCCGAAGCGCCCGAAGATCGGCACCAGCACGCGGTCGCCGGGCGCGAGCAGCGAGACCAGCGCGGCCTCGATGCCGGCCCGGGAGGTGCCGTCGACCAGCAGGGTCTGCTCGTTGCCGGTGTCGAAGACCCGTCGGTACAAGCCCATCGTCTCGGTCATGTAGCCGGTCATCACCGGGTCGTACTGGCCGATCAGCGGGGTCGCCATGGCGCGCAGCACCCGGGGGTGCGCGTTGACCGGCCCCGGGCCCATCAGCAGCCGGGGCGGCGGGTCGAGCGGACTGAGCCGAAGAGGACTGGGCCGAAGCGGGCGGGGTGGGACGGTCACGGCGATCCTTCCTGCGTGGTCGCGGCGGGCTCTCGCAACACTGCGCCGCGGGCGATCAGGTCGAGGTCGGTGTGTCGGGGGCCGAGCAGGCTCAGGCCGACCGGTGCGCCTTCCGCGTACAGCAGCGGTGCGGACAACGCGGGACGGCCGGTGAGCGCGGCCACGCAAGTCAGGGTGATGGTGGCGGTGCGCACGGCATCCAGGTGCGCAGCGTCCGCGCCGCGCGACGGCGCCGGGGCGGGGACCGTGGGCAGCAGCAGGACACTGTCTTCCAGCGCGTCCTCGATTCGCGTGCGCACCGCGGCCAGAGCCGCGCGTGCCTCAGCCTCCTGATCCGAGGTGACGGTCGCGGCCCAGGCGAAGCGGGCGGCGACGTCCGGGCCGAGGCTGCCGGGATGATCCCGCACCCACGCACCGTGCGACCGCCACGCCTCGGCCGCCTGCACGGTGCGGAACGCGGCGAACGTGGACCCCGGATCCGGCAGCGGGACCGTGCGCGGCGCGGGCAGAACCCCGCGCCGGATCCACGACTCGATGGCGACGGTGAACGCGGCGCGCACAGAGGGCTGCGCGAGTTCCAGCAATGCGGGACACACGGCGTAGGAGCCTGCGGCGGCCGCGGAGCCGGACAGAAGGCTGACGCGCGCGACCCGGGCGAGCAGATCCGGATCGCGAGTCAGCCAGCCGACCGTGTCGAAGCTCGGCGCCAGCGGGACCAGCCCGGCACGGCTGACGGCTCCATGCGTGCTGCGCAGGCCCCACAGCCCCTGGTGGGAGGCCGGCACGCGGATCGAGCCCGCGGTGTCGGTGCCCAGCCCGATCTCGGCGTGGCCCATCGCGACCGCGGACGCGGGTCCGCTGGAGGAGCCGCCAGGCAGCCGCAGCGGGGCACGCGGATTCGGCGGCGCACCGTAGTGCGCGTTCGCACCGACGACGCTGTACGCGAACTCGTCGGTGCGCGCGATCCCGCGCAGCTCGGCGCCGGCGTTCAGCAGGACCCGCACCGCCGCCGCGTGCTCGGCCGCCGTGCGGCC
Organism: Actinomycetota bacterium; assembly: GCA_046724665.1. Taxonomy (GTDB): domain Bacteria; phylum Actinomycetota; class Actinomycetes; order Streptomycetales; family Catenulisporaceae; genus Actinocrinis. The sequence continues at coordinate 44,706 of JBKOWZ010000038.1, read as the reverse complement.
CTCGGCCAGGTAGTCCGGGTTCCCCGCGCCGACCGCGAACCCGGCGACCGCGAACAGGTCCTTGACCGCGACGCTCGCCCCATCCAGTGGCCCGGAGTCGGCCGCCGCGACGAGCGGGTGGCCGACGACGCGCCAGATCCGCGGATCGGCCGCCGGCGCGGGTCCGGCCACCTGCGCGACGGCGATGCGCCACCGGCCGTCCGGACAGTGCCGCCACACCTGCGTGACCAGGCCGGCCCCGCCCGCCTCCGGCTGGTTGACCGCGACCAGCACCACGTGGTCAGGGCCGAGGACGCGCGCGTGCAGCTCGCGCACCGTGCGACGCGGTGCGCCGCCGCGTGCACCGCGAAACGCGCCGATCTGCCCGGAGCCGACCAGCAGCCCCGCCGCGTCGCCGCGCAGCGCGCCGGCACCAGCGTCGGCGAGAAAGGCGTCGTCGAGCGCTGCCAGGTCGTTGTCCGCCAAGGCCTGCTCATATGCCCAGAACGCGGCCAGCACGGCGTCGGGCACCTCGCCCTCGGCAGTGGTCAGCGGCGTGGTCACGGACGACGGCCTCCCGCACCCATGCGGGCCAGCACGGCCGTCTCCACTGCGCCGAGCGCGGTGTACAGCACGACGGACACCGCGGTGAGCATCACGATCGACGCCCACAGGTGCGCGTACCCGAACGCCCCGATGTCGGTCAGGATCGCTCCCCCGAGCCCCCGGCCGGTGGCCAGCCACTCCGCCACGAGCGCTCCGACCAGCGCTGCGGGCACCGACAGCCGCGCGGCGGCGAACAAGTGCGGCAGTGCGCTGGGCAGCGCGACCTTCGTCAGGACGCTGCGGGTAGTGCCGCCGTAGACGAGCACGACGTCGCGGGTCTGCGGCGAGGCGGACCTCAGTCCGTGCGTCACGGTCACCAGGGCCGGGAAGAACACCACGATGCCGCCGATCACGGCGACACCGCCGACGCCGCGCCCGAACGCCAGCACGATCAGCGGCGTCATCGTCACCAGCGGCACCGAGCGCAGCAGCATCGCCAGCGGCATGAAGGTGCGCTCGACCGCGGGCGCCGCGACGAAGGCCAGCGCGGCCAGCACCGCCGCCGCCATGCCGAAGCAGAACCCGTAGGCTCCGTCGCCGAGCGTGGTCAGCAGGGGCTGGACCACCGACCTGCGGTTGGCCGCCGCGTCCGGGCCGGAGGTCAGAAAGTTCCACACGTCGGCGGGGCTCTTGACCACGTACGGGCTGAAGCCGAACAGGTCGGCCGCCGCGAGCCACAGGCCGAGGCCGACCAGGGCCGAGACCAGCAGCGGGCTCAGGACGCGCCAGAGCGTGCGTACCGTATTCATCGGGCACCGCCCTGCTCGGCCTGGCCGCTGGACCAGGGCGTCAGAACCCTGCCGAGCAGGGAGAACAGCGCGTAGCCCGCGCCGGCCAGCAGGCCGACCACCAGGGCCAGCGCCCAGGTGCGCGCGACGTCGAATTGCTGTTGCGCCAGGGTGAGCGCCACGCCGAGTCCGCTGTCGACGCCGCCGAGGTACTCGCCGAGGATCGCGCCGAGCATGGCGCCCGGGGCGGCGATCTTCAGGGCATTGACGACTGAGGGCAGGGCCGCGATCAGCTGCACCTTGGCCAGCTGGTGCCGGCGGCCACCGCCGTAGGCACGCACCACCTCCAGGGCCGCCGGGTCCGCCGAGCGCACGCCGAGCAGCGCCCCGACCAGGGTGGTGAAGAACACCGCCATGGCCGCGAGGAAGATCGTCGGGGCGCGCCCGCCCATGACCACCAGCACGATCGGGCCGATCGCGGTCAGCGGCATGCAGTAGCTGATCACCGCGAGCTGGGAGGCGGCCGGTTCCAGCCGCGGCACCAGCAGCACCAGGCAGGCCACCGCCAGCGCGGCCAGGTTGCCCCACAGGAAGCCCTGGGCCGCCCCGGAGAGGGTGACCGTGGCGTTGGACACGTACAGGCTCGCACCGTCGGAGACCATCTGGCGCACCACCGCCCACGGGGTCGGCACCGCGCCGTGGGTGCCGAAACCGAAGACCCCGACCAGGGTCCAGGCCGCGAGCAGCGCCAGCACGCCGAGGGCGCCGGCGAACCGCCGCATCATCGCCGCCATGTCATCACCGCCACGGCTCAGGCCTCCACCCTCTCGCGCGCGCCCTCGGAGTCGAACAGCAGCGCGGAAAGCTGATCGTGGTAGGCGTGGAACGCCGCCGTGCGCATGATCTCGGGGGTGCGCGGACGCGGCAGTTCGATCGGCACGACCTGCACGATGCGTCCGGGACGGGCACTCATCACCGCGACGTAGTCCGAGAGGAACACCGCCTCCGCGATACCGTGCGTCACCATCAGCGTGGTGGCGGGCTTCTCGGTCAGGATGCGTTGAAGCTCGACGTTCATGCGCTGGCGGGTCATGTCGTCCAGCGCGCCGAACGGCTCGTCCAGCAGCAGTACCGAGGGCTTGACCACCAGGCTGCGCGCGATCGAGACGCGCTGGCGCATCCCGCCGGACAGCTGCGCGGGCTTGGCCTTCTCGAAGCCGTCCAGCCCGACCAGCCGGATCAGCTCCTCGACGTACCCGGGTTCGGACTTGACCCCGCTGACCTCCAGCGGCAGCCGGATGTTGGCCGCCACCGACCGCCACGGCAGTAGCGCCGCGTCCTGGAAGGCGATGCCGAGGCCGTGGTCGCGCCGCAGCTCCCGTGGTGTCAGCCCATTGATTGATGCCTCGCCGGAGGTGGGCTGCTCCAGCCCGGCGGCGATGCGCAGGATGGTGGACTTGCCGCACCCCGAAGGCCCCAGCAGGGACAGGAAGGCGCCCTCGGGGGTGCGCAGGGAGACGTCCTCGAGGGCGACGATCGTGCGGCGGCCGACCGCGAAGGTCTTGGTCAGTCCGCGCAGTTCGATGCCCGCCGCACGTTCGGTGCCCATGTCGGTCACGCCTTCAGACCCGGGTTTTCCTGGTAGACCTCGGCCAGCAGCGACAGGTCGAACAGCTTGCCGGCGGTGATCGTGGTGCCGACCTTGCCGAGCGCGTCGATGTTCTGGGCGACCAGCGCGTCCGACATGGTGAGGATGCCGTTCGCCTTGGTGTCGGCGCTGACGATCAGCCCGTTCTGCGCGGTGGCCTCGGCGACCTGCTCGGTCAGGGCCAGGCCGTTGCCCTTGCCGAAGGTGTTGACCGCCAGGTCGGCGGAGGCGGACGGGGCGGCCACCGCGTCCTTCCAGCCCTTGATCTCGGCCAGCAGCAGGGCCTTGACCTTCGCGCGATGTTTGTCGATCGAGTCCTGCAACACCGTGAGGGTCTCGGCGACCAGCGGCAGCCCGTAGTCGGCCATCAGGAAGGTGGTGACCTCGAAGCCCTTGGCCTTGATCAGGATCGGCTCGTTGGTGATGTAGGCCATGTAGCCGTCCACCTCGCCGGTGGTGACCACGGTGGGGTCGTACTGCACCGGCACCATCGTGACGTCGGATGTGCTCATCCCGTTGGCCTTCAGCAGCGCCTTGAAGATCACCTCGTTGGTGCCCTGCTGGACGCCGATCTTCTTGCCCTTCATGGCGGAGGGCGCGGCGATCGGGTTCTTGGCGACCGAGAGGATGCAGAACGGGTTCTTCTGGTAGGTGGTCGCGACGATCTTCAGCGGCGCGCCCTGCAGGATCGCGGGCGCGGTCACGGTCGGCGAGGACAGGCCGCAGAACGCCTTGCCGGACGCCACGGCGGACTCGGCGGAGGTTCCGGCCGAGCCGCCCGCGATGAGGTTCACCGCGGAGAAGCCGGCGGCCTTGTAATAGCCCTTGCTGGTGGCGAAGTACTCGCCCGCGAACTCGATGTTCTTGATCCAGGACAGCTGAATCGCGATGTCGCCGAAGGAGCCGCCGCTCGACGTGGCGGCCGCGCCGGACGAGCCCGCGCTCGCCGACGAGCCGCAGGCGGCCAGTGCGGAGGGTGCCGCGACGCCGAGCGCCGCCCATTGCAGAAGGGAGCGGCGGCTGAGCCGGGCCGCGCCGAAGGTGTCGGTCACGCAGGAACTCCTTGAGCCGGGAGTGTGGGAGCACGTGGCAGCGACGCTAAGCGCCGCGCGTTTCCGGTCCGTGTCCCGCTCGGCGGCCGATGTGAAATCCGCGTTCCAGCCTTCCCGCGTGGTGGGCCCAGTGCCTCAGCGACGTTCCGCGCCGCCGACCACCCCCGCCGCAACGGACATTTCAATCAGCCCAATCAGTGCTCGAAGTCGGCGGTCCTGATCCTCGCGTGCACGCCGGTGACCAGATCGACCACCTGGGAGATGTCGAAGTCGGTCGCCGCGCTCAGATAGGCCAGCGCATGCGCGGGATCCATGCCGAACCGGGCTTGGAGCAGCGCGATGGCGGCGCGCACGCACCGGCGCATCGCCTCGTCCAGATCGGCGTCCAGGCCGGTGGGGATCAGGTAGTCGGCCGTCTCGCCCAACGCGCCGGCGACCTGCCCGAACCGTGCGGTGGCCTCGTCCTGCGGAAGCACGTCGAAGCGCAGCGTGACCCGGAGGGATGCCTCCAGCGCCGTGAGCGCCACTTCGCCGTCGCCCTGGGCGAAATGCGGATCGCCGACGTACGCCAGTGCGCCGGGCACCTGCACCGGCAGGTACAGCGAACCGCCTGTCGTCAGCAGCTTGATGTCCAGGTTGCCGCCGTGCGGCCCGGGAGGCACCGAGTGCGCACGCACCTCGCCGGCCACGGCGACACCCATGATCCCGAGGAAGGGGGCGACCGGGAACCGCACGGTGCGCGGCCCGCCCGCCCGCGCGGCCATCGAGGCGTGCCGCGCGTGCGCCCAGTCCTCGCCCTCGGCCGGGTCCAGCGCGGCGAACACGCTGACCGTCCCCGGCTCGCGCGGAAACTCCCCGGGCAGCGCACCGCGCCCGTGCCGATTGGAGATGATCCCGTACGGCACGCGCGGCAGGGTCTCCAGCACGGTCATCTTCAGCAGGTCGCCCGGCTGCGCACCGCGCACCCGGATCGGCCCGGTCACCACGTGTGGACCGTCCACGGCCGGGTTGTGCACCGCACCGGAGCGCGCCAGCGCCACCGCGTCGTCAAGGACCTGCTCCGCGGCGACGCCGTGGCCGGCGAAGAACGCCAGCGGGTCGCGTCCCTGGTCCTCCAGGATGCCCTCATGGCTGACCGTGTCGATCGTGACCTCATCGCCGGGATCGACGGTCAGGACCGCCGAATCGCGCGCGCACGGCAGCCGCCCCCACAGCACCGCGTTCGGGTCCGCAGGCAGGTAATACCGCCCACGCACCGGACCGGTTCCCGGCTGCAAGACCGGACTCGACGTCACCGGACTCGACGTCATCTCGACACCTTCCCGTCCGTCGCGGCCAGCACGCGCGCGGCTTCGCGGCCGGCGCCGGGATACTTCGCGCCCTGCCGCGATCCGGCCAGCTTGGCTTTGATGTGGTCGCGCACCGTGATCGCTTCGTAGGCGGGTCCGTCGGCGGTGCGATGGCTTGCGAGCGTCTCGATGACCGCCTCGGGGTTGCCGTCATGGAAGAAGGCCGCGGACCGGCGGCGCTGTATCGCGCCGTTGACGACGGGAGGCTTGACGCGATGCAGGGTGGACAGCCACCGGTCGTTGGTCAGCCGGGCCGTGAGGTCGCCGAGGTTGACCAGTAGCGCCCCGTCGGCCGGCGCGACGTCGTGCCAGCGCCGGTCCAGGCCGAGGACCTGGAGGCCGGCGACCTGGTCGGCCCACAGGACGGTGACGATCCCGAAGTCGGTGTGCTCGCCCATTCCGGTCAGCTCGCCGCCGAGCGCGGCGGTGCCTTCCGGGAGCGCGTAGTTGTTCATGCGCAGCACGTCGATGGAGTGGTCGGTGAGCCGGGCGAAGAACCCGGGATCGAGCCCGAGGGCGTCGGCGAAGATGCGGGTGAGCGTGCGCGCGACCCGGGCCGCGTGGCCGAAGTAGGTCTCGACCGCCAAGGCGAACCCGGCGACTTCGGGCCACACGTTGATGCCGTAGTCCTGCTCGGACAGGTTCAGCCCTGCGAAGGAGCGCGCCTCGACGCCGATGTTGAAGGCTTCGAAGAAGTCGTTCATCCGGTCGGCCGCTTCGATACCGAGGCTCAGGCTCAGCGCTTCGCTCTTGGGCGGGCTGTAGCCGCGGTTCGCGCCGGCGACGCGGTAGGCCTTCTTCTCTTCCAGGGGCAGGCCGAAGAACGCGTCCATCGCCGCGGCGAGCCCGGTTATCGCCGAGTCCGGGACCGCGTGGCCCACCACCTGGATGAAGCCGACGCCGGCGCAGGCCTCGTCGATCCGCCGTGCCGTGGCGAGGCGCTGTCGCGTCGATCCGCCCTGTACGTAGGCGGAGATGTCGACCACCGGGACGGCGAAGTCCTCGTCGGCGCGAGGCGGCTTGGACATGGAATCCCCTTCTGCGGGCCTCGATCTTCTGTGGGCCTGGATGGAGCGCCGACCACGTCACATCCCGCTGAGCTGCGGCTTTGCCGACCCACAGCGCAGCCACCGGGTCGGATGCCTCGTCCAGTTCGATGTCGCGCTCGTACCCCCCCGGGTGCCGTTGGATTCGGTGTGCATAGCGAGCTTCGCGCCCAGCTGAGCGCCCGCCTCCCCCACGATGTGGGCGACGTCAGCCATCCGCGTCACGACGTCGGTGACGAAACGCGCGGTCATGCGTTCCCTCCGCGGGCGTTGTAGACGACGAGGCCACCGGCGTCGACGGCCTTGCGGTAGCTGCGGAAGACCGCGAGCGCTTCCTCGCGCAACACGTCGCGGGTGACTTCGATGCCGCGCGCCGCGAACTGTTCGGCCCAGTCCGCGCCGAGCGGGCCCTCGTCGAAGGTGGTGATCTCCTCGAGCTGCGGGCCTTCGCCGGCGACGACCAGGGAACGCACCCCGGACCACATCGCCGCGCCGTAGCACTGGATGCACGGGCGCCAGTTCACCACGAGTTCGTGTAGCGGCAGGCCGGCGGCGCCCAGGTCCCAGCCGCCGGTCGCGGTCTGGGCCAGGGCAAGTGCGACGACCTCGGCGTGCGCGCTGGACACGCCGGAACTGAGCACCGCGTTGACACCCACCGAGACGATCCGGCCGGTGTCGCGCTCGGCGACCAGCGCCGCGAACGGTCCGCCGTTACCCTCGCGCCAGTTGCGGTCGGCCAGCCGGTGCACCAGGCGCATGCGGTCCTCGCGGTGCGGGACGGCGTCGGGCGCTTCGGCCAGTTCGGCGTCGAGCCACCCCGGCAGCGCCACGCGGTACTCCTTCGGCGCGTCGATCACGGTCGGCCTTCCTTTCAGTGTGTCAGTGTGCGACAACCTGCGAACTGCGTGCGCCGACGGCTCCCCGGCTGACCGCAACGCTATGAAGGCCTTATTTCGGTGGCGCGACGCAGCCGTCACGGCCGATGTCGGAACTTGTAGCGAAATCGAATCGCCGCGATCTCCCAAGATCCGATGAGTCGAGTCACGGCGCCTGCGCGCTTCTATTTTCCGGTGAAGAGTGACTCACTGCGACGATCTACGCGCCGGTGCCACATTCCATCGGCTGGCCTCGGGACGATGGCGCGCGCCCTTGGGGTTGCTCCGTTACTGCGGCCAGCCACCGCCTGAGGCGCCTGGAGTGGCTGACTGCGCGGCCAGGTATGCCGCGCACTGCGGTGGTGTTGAGCCGGTACGCTGCCCGTGTTGGTCAATAGAGGCGTTTCGACGGCCCCTCGCGGTGGCGTTGGGCGGGGACTGCGCCGTGGACATCGCGGCGCTGCGCGCGCAGCCGGCCGTCTTTGGCCCGGTGGCCTCGGACCCGACCGTCTCCCGGATGATCGACACCCTGGCCGCCGCGGGCGACAGAGCGCTGACGGCGATCCGCGCCGCCCGCGCGAGGGAACGTGCTCACGCCTGGCACCTGGCGGGCGAACGCTGTCCAGCGACGGGCGACCAGGTAACGTCGATATCGACGGGGTGCTGGTGAACGCCGACGGCCTGCCGATGTTCTCGGCCAACAACTGGCTAGCCCCCGCGCTGACCTACGTCTTCGTCTCCGGTTACGGCGCCGCACGACCTGGGCGAAACCAGCGCGCCTTCGCCCAGACCAGGTTGCTGGCGGTGCTTGCCGGCCTGATCGCCAACGTCCTGGACCACCTGACAGCCCGGGCGGCGCGTCGCGAAGACCCGGACCGATGCCCGCCGCGGTTGACAGCGGTCAACCCACCTGCCGACACCAGCCCGAACGTCCTCGGCAAGATGGCGGTCGCGAGCAGCCCGAGCGGGCGCGGCACTCCACGACAAGCGCCGGCTTTGCCGTGCTGATCCAAGCCACCAGGGTGCTCAAGCCGCGCGGCCGTGAAGGGCACGGCTGAGTCGGGCGCTTTGCACGGTCGTCTCGTCGCTCTCCTGCACCGGGGTCAACGTGATGCCGATGTGGTAGTTCTGCACCAGCATCCAGCCCAGGAACCCGGCCCCGACCGTGCACGCGACCCCGGCGGCGGCCAGCGCGAGACCGAGTGTGGCGTCCCTGGCCGGACCGTCCCAATGGCTCGCATAGACGCCGAGACTGACAGCGAACAACCCGAGCGAGACGACGTTGAGCCCCGCGTGCGCCAGCCCGACCGTCTTGGCCGCCGAGCCGCGCGGGACGCCGAGCAACCAGTCGGCGAAGCCGGGCAGCGCCGCCAGCAGCGCACTGCCCACCCCGGCGATGTTCAACGCGATCGCGAAGTTCAACCAGAACTGCTGCCCGCCCGCCGCGTACACGGCGAACCCGACTAGCGTGCCGGTATACCCGGCGACCGGATAGGCGATAAGCATCGGATGGATCGGATGCCCTGCGATCTTGACCTTGCTGTACACAGTGCCTCCCGAAGGTACGGGCAACGCCCCCAAAGCTCCCCAGGGACTTCAACCGTATCTCCGTCTGCATGACGCGCAAACCCGCAGCGCCTCGCCCTGTCAAGTTAGCCCAAGACTCGGTGCGCTCTCAGCTGCGGGAATGGTGGCGGGACGTAGAGACATTGACAACCTTCGCGCGGCCGGGACACTTCGGCGACCAACCATGCTCAAGGACACCGCCTTGGTGTCCGACGGCGACGAATCGCCGGGAGAATCTGTGTACCAATACCGACGGCAATCTCTCGCAGGCGGCGGTGCGCCCTGAGCGACTGCGGGAGGCAGGGGCTGTCTCTGAGTGATCACGCATATCGAGGTCTATGAGCACCGAGCACAAGCGCGCCTAGCCGTTACCAAGCGCACAGCCCCTCGAAACCACTGCTTCGTGCGCGTCGGGACTAAATAAACGTTCGAGCATCGGCTCACAGACGGCCCGGAACGTGGCGCATCGGGGCCGCCCGGGAACGCCCGGAATGCCGTTCGAATCCCGCGACGCGCTGACCTGCGCAAACGTGGACGACTCTGCATGGTGGAACAGTGGTGGAAACCCGCAGGGATATTTCGGGCACACCTCGAAGGAAGAACCCCAGGTCAACGACGTGGGGCTGCGGCGAGCCGGTCTGTAAGCCGGGTTCCGTTCGCGCGCTGCGGACAGCGTGCGAAAGGCCTGCCGAACATGATCCCTCAAACGAAAGTTGCACGCTCCGCCGTCGGCCCGCGCGGCACCGGCACGATCTGCGGCGTGGACTCTGAGTTGCACGGACGACGTTATCGGCAAACGCTGCGGCACGGCGAAGCGTGCGGCGTGGCCGACGACAGAACATCCCGTGTCGGCCGTCTTGACACCTCGGCTCTGCGGTCCGATCATCATCGTCGATCGACTGGAAGCGCTTCCAGCCCGTCAGCATCGCGACTCTGAACTGTCCTGAAACGCTCAGGATTCTCGGCCAGCCCAGATAAGGCATCAGCGCGCTGGGAGCGCTTCCATAATCAGGAGGTTTTTCGATGTCCCTGACGATCCTCGGGCGAGCCCGTCTTCTCGTGGCGGTGCTAACCGCGTGCGTGCCGCTGGCGGTGACGGGGGCGGCCCCCGCGCACGCCAGTTCCTGGGGCAGCCCGCAGAGCCTGAACTCCCTCGGCTTCTGGAACGTCGTCAGCGGAAGGTGGACGGCCAACAACGAGCTGGAGACCTACTCGCCCAGCTGCGTCTGGTACAGCGGCAGCACACTGATGATCAAGACGTACAACGCGGGCGGCGGCGTGTACTACTCGGGCCGCGTGGAGTCCAAGGCGCTGTACGGATACGGCACCTACAGTTTCACCGCGAGCATGCCCAGCGGCAACGGCCTGCTGCCCGCGGTGTGGGGCGCCTATCTGAACCCGTGGCTGCCCGAGATGGATGCCGCGGAGATCGTCGGCTCCCGGCCCAACACCGTCTACCAGACGTTCCACGACACCAGCAACAACCAGACCCAGTGGTCGCTGAACAACAACAGCGGCTGGACGAACGCCTTCCACACCTACTCGTTCACCTGGTGGCCCGACCACATCGACTTCCGAGTGGACGGCGCGTTCACTGGCACCAAGTGGTACACCACCGCCCGCGGCATCGGCATCCACTTCATCATCGACACCGCCGTCGGCGGCAACTGGCCGGGCAACCCGGATTCTTCGACCTGGGCCACCGCGGACGGAGCCAGGTACCTGAAGGTCTCCTCCATCACTTACACCCCTTACTACCCCTGAGATGGCGCTTGGCGCGGCGACCGGCGGCCTGCCGGTCGCCGCGCCAAAGCGTTGACCTGCGGTGTGATTGCCTGTGAGGCTCGAAAATACGACGCGCGTTGCATGAGCTGGCCGCCCTGAATCCCCCTGTAGCCGCAGGCCGGATCTTCGTGCGTCAGGCGTAGCACCAGCCGGCACTGCCGACACAACCAGCTTGAACGCAGGTCCGAGTTTGGCGTGCCGATCTCGATTCTCGTCGCCGGTGCGCCCTTTCTCGAAACGCCGGAGATTGGTCGGCATGAGTGGTTTAGTCAGACCACCAGTACCTCGGCAGCGCCGTGCGGTTGCCGCGCCGCGCTGGCGCACTGCACGCGGAGGGGAGCCGTCAGTGCCTGTACAGACCGAATCCACCGATGAGTCCAATCGCCCGCCAGATGAGCTCAGCGCGGCCCGGGCCAGGTTCGTCGCTGCGACCCATGGCTACAGCCGTGGGGACAGCGACCTCGTGCGTGAGGTCAGAAGGCTGGTCGCCAACTATTACGACCCGGCCAACCGGCGCGCGACGCTGATTCAGCAGGCCGCACGGGAGTTGGACCACGAGATCGACGATTTCGTGGGTACGTTCGAGGCGTTGGCCGGTCATTATGCGATGGCGGTGACCATTGCGGACGGCATTGCCCTGGACGCGGTCATCAAGCTCGTAGCTGATTTCGCCGAAGCGCATGACGTTGACTTCAGCCAGCCAACCGTCGCCCTCGGTGCGATAGTGCAGAACCTGACCGAAGCCGAGCAACGAAGCGCATTGCGATGGGCGTGGCTGGCCCTGGGGGGCAAGTGGCTCACGCTGGCGATGAACGTCGCTGCCGGGCTGCTTGAGCGCAGACGATACGAGCTGCTGCGCTATTGCGCCGAAGCGCCGGCAGGCGGTCCGGTGGCGATCAGCGATGCGCTGGCCGAGACGCTGGCCAATGAGAGTGCGTGGGTCCTCTGTGAGCATCTGCTGGTTGAGATCGGCGCGTCGATCGCGCCGGCGATCCCGTTCGCCCGCTTCGTCGTGGCCGGCGCCAGGGTGCTCATCGACCTGCGCAACAAGGTCCGCTCGATGCAGACCGTGTACGTGCGTGGCGAGGTCGATCGGATGTTTGACCTGCTCCAGGAGATTCGAGACGAACGCGAGGCGATGCAGATCGTGTTCCAGCTCTTCGACCAGGTCACTGAACTGAAGAACGTCCAGCTGCCGTAACCGCACACGCCGGGTCGCCCAACTCGCAATCCGCAGATCGGCCAGCGGCGGCGCAGCGCGCGCAACCCCGCTCCCGCAGCCCGGGTGCCCAACGCCCGCGCGAAACCGAGACTCACCAGACAGAGAGAAAGACGCTTGCACCGGGCGCGCGCGGGTATCGGCTGGTGTCCGCGGGACGATCGTGAACGTCACGTCGCTCGGCGGCCGGATCGCGGCACCGCACCTGCTGCCGTACCAATCGCGGTCGCGGGCCGAGCCGAACAGATCGGATCGGATCGGCCAGGTCACACGACACGGCGGAAGGTTGAAGATCGATGCGAACGGGACGAGTGGCGGCCGACGTCGGCATCGGGATCGCTGCCGGGTTGGCCGGAACGGCGGCGATCACCCGGTAGGCCAGCAGGCCGCAGCCGGGCTGTCCGAGCATCCCGCGCAGCAGATGAATGTTGTTCACCTGTACCGCGGCGGCAGTGGCCTGATGCGACTGGTACACGCCCTGGAGGACCGTGGAGAGCAGCCGCCGCGCGGTCCCGAGCAGGTCGGCGGCTTCGGCGATCGACCGCGCCGGCACGTCGCAGATCCCGGCGGCCCATTCGGGCGTGCACTCGGCGACGCGCGCTTCCAGTTCCTCGAATCCGACGGTGTTCGCCTCGATGTACGCCTTGTCGATCTGCTCGTTGCGGATCAGCTCGTGGATCAGCGCATTGAACAGGGCCACGTTCGTGCCCGAGCGCGGCGCCAGGTGGACCGTCCCGTGCCGGGCCGGGAGAGTGGGCCGGGGATCGACGACCAGCAGCCGCGGCGGCTCGGCGCCGGCCAGCCGGTCGAGCACGCGCATCCACAACACCGGCTGGGTCTCGGCCATGTTGTGCCCGAACAGCGCGATCGTGTCGGCGTGGTCGATGTCGCCGTACGAGCCGGGCTGCCCGTCGCAACCGAAGCTCTCCTTCAGCGCCTCGGCCGCAGTCGCGGTGCACAGCCGCGTGTTGCCGTCGAGGTGGTTGGTGCCGATGCCGGCGCGTGCGATCAGCGTCAGCGTGTAGTACTCCTCCAGGAACAACTGCCCGGTGGTGTAGAAGCCGATCGAGCCCGGCCCACGCTCGTCCAGCAGCGTCCGGGAGCGCTCCACGACGCGGCCCATCGCCTCGTCCCACCCGCATTCGACCAGCCGGCCGTTCTCACGCACCAGCGGCCGGGTCAGCCGGTCGGTGGAGTGGTTGGCCTGCCAGCCGAACAGATCCTTCAGGCCGAGCCGCCCCCGGTTGACCCGGTCGCCGGCGTATCCGCGCACGCCGACGATCCGCCCGTCGCGGACCGCGATGTCCATCGCGTCGCCATCGGAGTGCAGCAGCGAAGCGGTACGGACCAGCGCACCTCCTCCTCGCGCACGCCCGGCTCGAGGAAGCGGTCGACGCGTGCCGGCCACTGCGTGCCCGGCGCGTACGGCGTGCGTTCTCCCCACGGCTCGGCGATCCTTTCCGGGGGCTGGTTCGGCTGCATGCGCACCTCTCTCAATCGGCCCCCTCAGACGCCGGCGCGAGCGCTGCGGACCTTGAGCGGGTCGCGCGGCGCGTCCTTCTTGGCGTGCTCCATCTGCTCGCCCAGTTCCTGGAGGACCTTGCGGCCGAGCGCCGAGCGGACCACGGGGAACCAGTCGTGTTCCTCCTCCTGGACGTGGTGACGCACGTTCTCCATCAGCACGCGCATCTTCGCGTTGTATGACTCGTCGGCCGGATCCAGCCCGCCGAGTTCGGAGAGCATCCACACCACCATGTGGTGCTCCTCGAAGCTCTCCAGCACATGGTCTCCCGTCTGCGGCGCGGCCTCGCGGGCGGCCGGGTAGAAGATCGTCTCCTCGATGTAGGTGTGGGTGGTCAGCTCCTGGATGATCTCGGCGACCAGCGCCGCCTTCGCCTTCAGGTCGGCGCGGCGCTCGCCGCCCTTCGCCAGCTTCTCGAACTGCTTGAACCGCTTCTCAACCTCTTTATGGTCGTTCTTGAGCAGGACTATCGCGTCCACTGCCGACTCCCTTCGTCGCGTGGGTCATGCGCAAGCTGGTAACCGGCGTCACTTCCGACAAACTGCGCGAGCGGTGGAATCATCGCTTTGGTCCGTTTTAATCGCTTCATCGGCGGTCACCCGGGGTCGATCCGATCAACCGGAAAGTGAGGACGCCATGGTGAACCTGGCTCAGATGGAGCGCGAGGCGGCGGCCGCGCTGCCGACCGGGAGCGTGCTGGCGGTGCTCTACGAGCAGCACGCCCGCATCCGCGAGCTGTTCGCGCTGGTGAAGAGCGCGGACGGGCTGGCGAAGCAGACCGCCTTCGACCGGCTGCGCGAGCTGCTGGCCGTACACGAGGCCGGCGAGGAGATGGTCGTGCGCCCGGCCTCCAAGATGATCACCGGCGACGAGGTCGCCACCGCACGCAACCGCGAGGAGGCCGAGGCCGCGCACGCGCTGGCGGACCTGGAGAAGCTGGACGTACACAGCGCCGAGTTCGCGCGCGGGCTGGCCAAGCTCGAGCAGGACGTCTCGGACCACGCCCGGAACGAGGAGACGGACGAGTTTCCCCGGATCCTGGCCGAATGCAGCGCGCAGGAGCAGCAGCGGCAGGGCAAGCGCCTGCTGCGGGCCGAGAAGGTCGCGCCGACGCATCCGCATCCCGGTGCCGCCGGCTCGACGGCCGCGCAGTACACGGTCGGCCCGTTCGCCGCGCTGCTCGACAAGGCGAGGGACGCCTTTTCCAAGGCCAAGAACGACTGAGAACGGTTTGACGGGGCCTCACGGACGAAGGAGGCGAGCGCATTGGCGGTCCAGGTTTCCGATCAGCTGTGGCAGGACTTCCACACGGTCGTCAACATGACGTCCCGCGAGTTGGAGGAATGGCTCCGCACCAGCGGCGCGGACGAGTCGGTCGAGGCGGTGCCGGATCAGGCCGGATCGCCGGACGGCAGGCACGTCGCCGCGATTCTGCGCAAGCGCCGCCGGGATCTGACCGAGCAGGACGCGCAGACCATGGAGCGCGTCGTGCACGTCGTGCGTACACAGCGCAACGCGCAACTGGATCCGACGGTCGGCGATCGGGGATGGCGTCACCGGCTGATGAACATCGGCCATGATCCGCTCAAACCTGCGAGGGCGGCCACCCCGTGAGGCCCTGAGGGCCTGGCCGCCCTCGGCGCGCGTGGATAAGCAGACGATTGCCTACCTGCTCGACCCGGGCTGCCACATCGCGAGCAGGGAAGGGACGCACCGAGGCTGGAGGCGCTGAAGCGCAGTCCGTGGTGGACCCTGACGGGCGGGAGCGGTAAGCGGGAAACGCGAGGGGCGCGCCGGTCAAAGGCGCGCCCCTCGGGGACCGCAGATGGCTACCAGCGTCCGTACCAGCGCCGGCGGCCGCCGGTCCCGGCCCCTTCGGAGAATCCGAAGCCGACCAGCCAGGCCACGAAGACCACCAGCGCGATCCACCACAGGACGTGCGCCGCGAATCCCAACCCGCCCAGAATCAGGGCGAGAATCAGAACGGCGAGAATGACGCCCATCAGAAAACTCTCCTTACGGGCATAGGTCCGTTTCCGGCGCGTCGCGTTGCACACACCGTTTTCGCCCACTTCGGGTAACCGCATTGGTAGCCGCTTAAACAACGCCGCTCGAATGAATGTGCACGAATCGCGTCGGCACGTCCGCATACGCGCGGGCCGTTCGAAGGAACGACTGGCGGGCGACCGAGGTCGTCCGCCTCACCGCCCGGATTCCGGTTCCTCATCGATGACGTGCACGGCCGCCTCCTCGGCGCCGGCCGCCGCGCCGTCCACGCCTACGTCGCGGGCCAGATATGTCGGCTCGTCAGCCGGATGACTGCCTTCGTCGGGGGCGACGAGACGTCCCGCGCGCGGCTCGGGCGACTCTCCTACATCGCCTACCTCGCCCGCCTCTTCGGGGCTCTGCGCTTCTGGAGAAGCCTGCGCGTCGGAAGGAGCCAGTACCTCCGGCGCACCGACGTCCGGTTCTTCCTGCGCCAGCCGCTGGTCGAGGGGCTCTGCTTCCCGAGCCTCGGCCGCCGTCACTCCGTGACGTTCGGAGGCCGGATGGCGCTCGGGCGGGCTGACGCCGGTGTCGAGCGGATCGCGTTGCAGGTCATCGGTTTCCAGAGTGTCGCCGGGCTGGAGGACGCCCTCGTCCTCGGGGACGTCCTGCCCCTGCGGCTGTTGCTCGGGGATCTGTTGTGTCCCGGTGAATTCCTCCGGTCCAGTCATTTGATCATCAGACATGGAGACCAAGTAACCTGGCCGGGGGAAATCACACGCCCCTGGCGCCCGAGGTACGAGCCGATCGTGGCGGCCGTGTTCAGCACGGGACCTCGACATCCGGTGACGATCGGACCGGGCAAAAATCGGTGAACGCGGCGCGTTTCCTGTGCGTGACACGGGTTACGCGCCAGCCATCATGCGCTGTGGACGGGTGAAGGGGACGAGGGCGATGCCCTGCTCGGTCTGAGGCGAAGCCCTCGAATCCCCGAGCCCTGAACCGTGAATCGTGAAGCCCCGGCGAGTCCGGCCACGAGCCGGTGGGAGGCATTGTGTATCAGCCCGTCGTTTCAGTGATCGCGGTGGGTCCGGAAGAGACCGTGCCGTCGGGTATCCCCTGGGAGTTGGTTCACCTGCCGAGTCTGCATACCGACGAGGTGGAGACCTGGATCGCGCAGAACCGCCATGGCGCGGTCTACGTGATGCCGGGCATGGAGTTCGCGTCGAAAGGCACGCCCGCTCTCACGGTCAACGTCACCGACGACGAATATCTCGCGCTCACCGCCGCGATGCCCCGGTAAGGCCCGGCGGTTCGCCTCGCCGGCCCGGGCGCGTCATCACGCCTCGGAGACGGCCTCGGCACGCGGATCGCGGCTGCCCGCCGACGCTTCGGTCCACCGTCATCGTGGAGAACGAGGCAGTGCGCGGGACCGTCGTCCCGGGCGCCGCTCGTAGTCACGCGGCCGCGGCTTGCGGACTCCGCGGATCATCCGCGGCGAATTTCGCCGCGAACCGGTCGAACAGCGCCGGGGCGAAGGCTCCCGCGGCGGTGCCGGCCACGGCGCTCGCCGAGACGACGCCCCACGCGGCCGGGCCGAGCGGGGTGCAGCCGAAGAACTGGCTGACGCCCGGCGTCTCCACGACTGCGAACAGCGCCGTCGCGGAGACCAGGCCGGTGGCGATGACCAGCGTGCTGTGCCTGCCGGTCACCAGCGTCTGGCCGAGCTGGGTTCCCACGAGCGCGGCCAGACCCATCGTCGCCGCCCGCTTCCTGCGTCCGGTCATCCGCCCGGCCTGCCAGGCCAGCGTCGCGCCCAGAGCAGTCGCGCCGCCGCGCGCGGCCAGGTCGCGCGCCAGATCCGCGCCGCGAAGCCCGGCGACCGGGCCCGCGGCCATGGCCTGCTCGCCCCCGGCGTCGGGCTTGGCCGGGGCGAGGGCGACCGCGAGCGCGGGCAGCATGTCGGTGAGCATGTTCACCAGCAGGAACTGCCGGGTGCCGAGCGGCGCGCGGCCGTCGAGCGCGGTACCCAGCACCGTGAACGCGACCTCGCCGCCGTTGCCGCCGACCAGGATGGACACCGCGTCGCGCACGCTGCCCCACAGCGCCCTGCCCTCCGCGACCGCATCGACGATCCGCTCCGGATCCGGATCGGCCAGCACCAGGTCGGCGGCGCTGCGCGCGGAGACCGATCCGCGTCCGGCCACCGCGATGCCGACGTCCGCGAGCCGGATCGCCGCGGCGTCGTTGCTGCCGTCGCCGGTCATGGCGACGACCCGGCCGGCCCGCTGGAGCGTCTGCACGATCCGTACCTTGTGTTCCGGGGAGACGCGCGCGAACACCGCGCAGGAGAGGATCTTCTCCTCGCGCTGCTGCTTGGACAGGCCGTCGAGCTGCGCGCCCGTCACCACCTCGTCCGCGTCAGGAACGCCGAGCCCGCGGGCGACGGCGCTGGCCGTGCTCGGGTGGTCGCCGGTGATCACCGTGACGCGCACTCCGGCATCGGACAGCCGGCGTATCGCCTCGGCCGCGCTCGCCCTCGGCGTATCGGCGATGGCGATGAAACCGGCCAAGGTGAGCTCGGCCCCGGAGACCAGCTGCGCGACCTCGTCGCCGGTCTCGGGCGAGCCTGAGAGCGTGTCCGGCCGCAGCTGCGCGACGGCCAGAACGCGCAGTCCCCGGTCGGCCAGCCGCTGCACCGTGGCCTGAGCCTTGCGTCGCCGCGCGTCGGTGAGGTCCGCGGTGCCTTTGGCGGTGAGGACCGAGCCGCAGTGGTCCAGGACGACTTCGGGTGCTCCCTTGATCGCGACGAACTGCTCGCCGTCCAACGCGCCGAGCGAGGCGGAGTAACCGCGGTTGGTCTCGAACGGCAGCTCGACCTCGGGTTTCCACGCGTTGTCGGCGTCGGCGAGCCGGCTGGCCGCGTCCAGCACCGCGGCGTCGGTGGCGTGCACCGGCGGCCGCTCGCTGCCTTCCTCGATATGCGGGCATGCGCGCGCCGCGAGGGCGAGCAGTCGCCGCGCTCGCGCGGTGTCGAGCGCGACGTCCTTGTCGAATGTCGCCGCCTGGGTGACGGAGAGCCGTCCCTCGGTGAGCGTCCCGGTCTTGTCGAAGCACAGCGTGTCCACCCTGCCGACCGCTTCGAGCGTGCGCGAGGAACGGACCAGCACGCCCGCGCGGGAGAGCCTGCGGGCGGCGGAGAGCTGCGCGACCGTGGCGACGAGCGGCAGTCCCTCGGGCACCGCCGCGACCGCGATCGCCACACCGGACGCGACGGCCTGCCGCAGAGGCACTGCGCGCAGCAGCCCGAGACCGGTCACGGCCGCGCCGCCGATGCCGGTGGCGGGCAGCGCGATACGGGTCAGCTCGCTCAACCGCGCCTGGATTCCGGCGGCGGGCGCCGCGGAGCCCGCAGCGGCGCCGGCCCGGCCCGCCTCGGTGGCCGAGCCGACAGCCGTGACGACGGCATAGCCCGAACCCGCCGCAATCGTGGATCCCTCGTAGACCATGCAGCTGCGGTCGGCCAAGTCGGCGCCCGGAGTCGCGGCGGTCCCCTTGGAGACCGGCAGCGATTCGCCGGTGAGCGAGGATTCGTCCGCCTCCAGGCCGTCGGCACGGATCAGGCGTGCGTCCGCCGGCACGATGTCCGCGGTGCGCAGCAGGATCACGTCACCGACGCGCAGCCGCTCGGTCGCAACGGTCTCGGTTGGCGCCTCGGTCAGGCCTGCCGTCCACGCGTCGCCGTCGGCGTCCGAGTCGTCGGCTGCCCCGTCCGCCGACGCGGCGGTCCAGCGCACCCGCCGCGCGCTGATCCGCTCCCCGAGCAGCAGGCCGCGCAGCGCACTCTCGGCGCGCAGGCGCTGGGTGGCGCTGATGACGGCATTGCCCGCCATGACGCCGCCGACGAGTATCGCGTCGACGCCGGAGCCCACGACGGCCGACGCCGCGGCGCCGAGCGCGAGTACCGGGGTGAGCGGGTCGCGCAGCTCTTCGACGACGGCGCCACCGAGCCCGGCCATGCTCTTGGCGGGAGTGACGACCAGTTGGCGAACCGGCGGAACCCGGCTGAACGAGCGCGCCGTATCGCGGATGACGTCAGACGGCTGGCGCCTGGCGGAGGTTTCAGCGTCCTGTTGAAGCATGCGCGAGCGGTGGTCGCGCAGCCGGCGATAGACGTCGCGCGCGTCCTGGGCGTGCCAGGTGCCGCGTATCGCCGGTTCCGGAGCCGACAGCCGGCCGACGCGCACGGCGCCGTATGCACCGTCGAGCACTGCGACCAGCGAGGCGCTGTGCACCGGTGGCATGCCGGAGCCGCCGGGACGCTGCCCGCCGACCGTCGCCAGCAATGCACCGAGCGCGGAGCCACCGACTGCGAGCCGGCACGAGCGTTCGCTCACGCGCCGCGCCGCGCTCACCGTTCGCAGCAGCCGCCACGCCTCGTCGAGTCCGGGGCCGCAGATCAGGTCCGCCGTCCAGCCCACCGAGTTCGCGGTGTCCGTCGGCGCGCCGCCGTTCTCGCGCAGCACGGCGACGGCGACGTCCGCCGCGGCCAGCGCCGCGTGCCGCGCCGTCGAGAGCAGCAGCACTCCGTGGCCCTCCCGCTGGAGCCGGCGCACGCGGCCGGTCACGCTCTCGTCGGCCTGCATCACCTCGTCTGCCCAGGCGAGCAGTTCCTGCGCGCTGTCGTGCTGCGTCAGCACGACGCGGTCAGCCGAATCGCGCGCGGCGGCCAGGACGGCGTCGGCCAGCGGGTCGAGCGTGTACCCGACCTGGACGCGGCCGCGCAGCCTGCCGCGCTCGTCCAGCAGATCGAGCGTCGCCGCGGCCGGGCTGTCCGGGCCGCGCACAGCGGTGCCGCCACCGTCCTTGCCGCCACTACTCTCCAGGCGCCAGGGCCCTGATTTCCATGAACCCGGGGTTGAATGCGGGCTCTGCCCGATCACCTGCTCGGCGATCCGCCAGACGCGGCCGTCGTCGAGTGCTGTTTCCGCATCGGCGGCCACCGCCGTCGCCGACAACACGCGGGGCCGGGACGTGCACAGCGCCGCGCAGTCCACGACGATCGCGCTGACCCGGTCCATGCGTCGCAGAGCACCGGCATCCATGGGCACCACGCCGTGCCGGCACAGCTCCCAGCCGAGCGTGGCGGCGAACGCTTCGCGCCCGAGTCGGGCGGCCTTCGGCATCGTGGCGAGCATCAGGTCCGCCGCCCGCCGGGGATCCCGGCTGAACGCCAGCATGCCTCCCGCGCCGAGCAGCGACGCCAGCGACGAGCGGTCGCCGAGCCGCTCGACCGGTCCCTGCGGATAAGGCGCGGGCCGCGTCCGGTGCATCGGCGCCTCGGTGGGCAGCTCCTCGCCGTTCATCACCAGTTCCTGCTCACGCCGCTGCCATACGCTCTGCCGGGAGCGGGCCTCGACGAGATGCAGCAGGTGTTGGGCGCTGTCCACAACCAGCGGGCCGGAGCCGCGACTGGCCGCGTTGACCGCGGAAGTGGACAGCGCGAGCAGGAGATCGGCGTGCGGGCGGCCCAGCCGGTCCTCAAGTGCATGGCGCAGCCGGGGATAGGTGTCCGCGAAGATCAGCGGGATCCGGACGGCGCGCGGCAGCGGCGTGACGTGGGCGGCTCGGGTGACGGCCGCGACGGCGAGCCCGGCGATGTCGGTGCCGAGCGCGAGCGCCGCAATCGCGACCGGAGCGTCGTCCGCCGGATGCTCGGGCAGGTCGCCCGGGAAGTCGTCGTCCGCGGTGCCGAGCGCCTGCTCGACGTCCTCCACGGTCTGGATCAGGCGCTCGATGCCGATCTCGTGCTCGTCATACGCGAGAAGAACCTGCCGTGTCACCGCGTTGACCTGCGCCCAGCGCACGCCCTTGAGCGCGCCCAGCGCGGCGGTGACGTCGGCGGCCAGCCGCCGGTGCCGCTCGCCGTGGCCGGTCAGGCCCTTGACCTCGATGTGGGCGCGCCCGCCGCGCGACCAGACGCGGCGCGCGGCACGCGCCGGACCGGGGCTCGCCAGTTCGCCGAGAACGCCGACCGCTCGGCGCGGGATCGACGCGACAGCGCCCGGCAGCACTCTTTCGGCGGCGTGGCCCGCACCCGACGCGGCCTGCCCGGCGACGTACCCGGCGACCGAACCGGCGACCAGCGCCGTTCCGCGCGCGGTCGCCGCGGCCAGGCGCGCCGACTGGACAGAGGTGGCCAGCGAGTAGGCGGTCGCCGACCTCGCCATGGACAGTACGCCGTGCCGACGGGTCACTGGCTGCTCCCCAGCGCGGCGAGGCGGCGGCGTGCCGGTCCGAGCGCGTGGCCGTGTGACGACACATTGCGCCACGGATCGCGGGTGAGCCGCTCGTCGATCGTGGCCAGAGTCCATCGGCGCGCGGTCAGACCGGGATCGTCGAGTTCGGACCAGTCGAGCGGCGCGGCGACCGGCGCTCCCGGCAGCGCCCGCACGCAGTAGGGCGTGATCGCGGTCTGGGCGTAGGCGTTGCGCTGGACATCGACGTAGAGCCGCCCGCGCCTGGCCTGCTTACGCGCCTCGGTAGTCAGCGAGTCCGGGTGCCGCGCCGCGAGGTGGTCGGCCACCTCGTGCGCGAACGCGCGCACATCGTCGAATCCGGCGCGGCGGTCCAGCGCAACGAGCACATGCAGCCCGCGCGAACCGGTGGTCATCACGACGCTCGGCAGTTCCAACTCGTCGAGCAGGTCGTGCAGCAGCCGCGCGGCCCGCTTGACCTGCTCGAAGTCGTCGCCGGGCGGGTCGAGGTCAAAGACGAGGCGGTCGGGATTGTCCGGCCGCTCGGCCTTGGACAGCCAGCGATGCAGTCCGACGCACGCCTGGTTGGCCAGGTAGACCAGGGTGGCCTCGTCGTCGCACACGGCATGCGTCACAGTGCCGCCCTGTTTGGGCAGCTCGGCGCGGTGCAGCCAGGCCGGGAAGTAGCCGGAGACCTCTTTCTGCACGACGCGTTGGGCGCCGATGCCGTCCGGGTACCGCTCGAGCATGAGCGCCCGACCGCGCAGATGCGGCAGCATGGCGGGCGCCACCTTGCGGAAGTAGGAGACCAGGTCGCTCTTGGTGATCCCGTCCTCGGGGAAGAGGACCTTGTCCGGCCGGCTGATCTTCACCTGGCGGGATCCGGCACGCACTTCCAGCGTCTGCGGTGTCACTTCGGCCTCCTGAGGGATCACTGAAGGACAACCGGATACCCGGCGGCATGACGACCACACGAGGGAGGGCGCGACTGCCCGGGATCGGCCGGCTCGTCAGTCAGCTGCGAGCCCACAGCGACGCGGATGCCAAGCCATCTACACGGTCGCCCTGGCCGCGATCTGCGGGGCGTAGATCGCGGATCAGTCAGCGGATCGGTCAGCGGAGTCGCCCGGGTCGGGCCCGTAGTCACTCCAGACATGCGTAGCCATGCCGAGCACGCCGGTCACGACGGTGATCCCGGCACCGATCCAGATCAGCAGCCGGGGCCCCACGGTCAGGCCGATCCCGGCGAGCGCGAACCCCGCGATCACGATCCAGGACGCCAGCCACGCGGCCCGCGGCCCGCTGTGCCCGGAGGCCGCGCCCCAGGTCTCGCCGCCACGCACGTTCTCGACGTCCGCGATCCTCTTGACCTCGTCGGCCGCGATCTTTCGCTCCGCCTGCGCGACATTGTGCGTGCCCCGGTAGGCGGCTCTCACTCTTTCGCGGTCTCGCCGCAGTCTCACGGTCATGCGCCGCTGCGTACCCGTGAGCGCTGACAGCGTGCTGTTCGGCCGTTCGAAAGGACGACACGAGCTCGACGAGGCTCGCACCGGCGCGGCCGCTGCCGTGATCACCCGCCTCGACGCGAGCCAATCCGGTCGCGCGCCGGGACCAGCCGCGTCACCGATCGCAGATCCTCGACCATCCCGGCGAGCGCTTCGTCACGGCCCGGGGCACGCAGCACCGCCGAGGGATGCACGGTAACCACGACCGGGATCGTCGTGTCCGGCGGGTCGCCCCATTCCTGTGGTACCGGCCAGTCGAGCACCGTGCCCCGCGCCTTGCCGACGCGGAACGAGGAGCCGAACAGCGCCTCGCCGGCGCTCGCGCCGAGGACGACCAGGACCTTCGGGCGCAGCAGCCTCAACTCCGCCTGCCACCAGGGGCGGCACGCCACGATCTGGCCGGCGTCCGGCCGCTGGTGGATCCGCCGCTTGCCGCCGCGCGGGTCCGCGCGCCAGCGAAAGTGTTTGACCGCGTTGGTGAAGTACGCGGCCTGCTCGTTGATCCCGGCCTCGCGCAGTGCGCGGTGAAGCAGCCCGCCGGCCGGGCCGACGAACGGCTCGCCGCGCCGGTCCTCCACGTCGCCCGGCTGCTCGCCGAGCAGCACGACGTCCGCGTGCGGCGCGCCGCGTCCGAACACCGCCTGGCTGGCGCGCCGGTAGAGGTCGCAGCCCTGGCAGCGTTGCACCGCCTCCGCCAGTTCGCCGAGGTCGTCGGAGGCGGGGATGAAACGCGCCGCGCCCGTGTCGTTGCGGTCCTGAGCCATGGGTTACGTGTGACCGCCGCTCGGCCGCGCAGACTCGGCCAAATGCATTCAAATGCTCCGCAACCCCGACCGTTTCAATCTGCACGGCCGGGCAGTGCGGATCAGGGCGGATCAGGAAGGCGCTGCGTCCGACGGTTCAGAACGGCTCCTGCCTCAGGTTCGGTATCCAGAACTTGATCCGCGTGCCGCCCTCGGCGCTCAGAGCCGTCGTCCACCAGCCGCCGACCATCTCGGCGCGTTCACGCATCTCAGCCTCTCCGACCTGTTCGAGGCCTGGACGCGGGCTGCTCGGAGCATCGCTGCCGGCGCCGCTTTCGGCCAGCTCGGTGAGCACGCCGTCGTCGCGCGAGCCGAGCGTGATCTCGACCGCGACGCGGCCGCGTTGCCTCACGAAGTTCGACGTCGCCTCCTGGCAGATGCGGAACACGGCGATGGCGGTCGATTCCGGCGGTTCACCGCTGAGGTGGTCATGCAGGGTGTACTCCAGGCCGGTGGCATTCGCCTGCTCGGTGAGGTACCCAGTGAGCGCTTCGGCCAGCGACTGCCGGTTGACACCGGGCGGATGCAGGTGAGTGAGCAGCGCGCGCAGCCGCTCAGCCACCTGCTCCATCTGCTGTCCGAATTCGGTCAGCTGCGCGCGGTACGGCTCGGGCACCTGGTCGGCGAGTTTCTGCTGGCGCGCGGCGACGTCCGCCATCTGCTGGATCGCACCCTTGTGCAGCTCCTGGGCGATCTGGCGGCGCTCCGCCTCCTGAGCCTGGACCAGATGCGAGAGCAGGCGGCGCCGCTCCTCGAGCACGCGTTCGGTCCTACGCATCTGGGTCATGTCGCGGGTGATCTTCGCGAAGCCGCGCAGCCGCCGCTGCTCGTCATACAGGGCGGTGATCACCACGTTCGCCCAGAAGAGTGATCCGTCCTTGCGCACCCGCCAGCCCTCGTCCTCCACGCGGCCCTCGCGCAACGCGGTCTCCAGGTTGCGCTCGGGACGGCCCTGGGCGACGTCCTCGCGCGGGTAGAACACCGAGAAGTGCCTGCCGAGGATTTCCGAGACGGCGTACCCCTTGATCCGCTGCGCCCCCGCGTTCCAGCTCACCACGTGCCCGGTGGCGTCGAGCATGAAGATCGCGTAGTCGGTGACGTCCTGGACCAGCAGGCGGAAGCGCTCCTCGCTGGCGGCCAGCGCCTGCTCGGCCTGCCAATGGTCGGTCATGTCGCGGGTGATCTTCGCGAAGCCGCGCAGCCGCCGTTCCTCGTCGTACAGGGCGGTGATCACGACGTGCGCCCAGAAACGGGACCCGTCCTTGCGCACCCGCCAGCCCTCGTCCACCGCCCGGCCCTCGGTCCGGGCGACGCGCAGCTCGTACTCCGGTTTTCCCGCCGCGAGGTCCTCGGGCGGGTAGAAGTCGGAGAAGTGCCGGCCGATCGCCTCCTCGGCGCTGTAGCCCTTGATGCGTTGGGCCCCGGTGTTCCAGCTGACCACGACTCCCGTCGGGTCCAGCATGAAGATCGCGTAGTCTCGGACATTGCGTTCGAGGAGATCGAGGAGGTCTTCCCGCGATACCAGCGGAGCGGAGGACATACCGACAGCCTGCCATGTCCGGGGCTCAGGCAATACGATCCGCGGCCAATCCGCCGGCATCTTCGACAGCGAATGCCCGTTCTTACCAACCGCCCACACGCGGCCGAATCGCGGCGCACGGGCTCTCGCTCAGCCCAGTGTTCGGCGCCCGCTCGTCGTCTCGCCTTGCCGTACGACGCGGAGCCTCGACTCGTCGGCGTCGGCATCGGCATCGGTGTCCGCGATGCCTGTCGTCAGCGTCGTCCACCAGGTGGGATCGGCGTCCTCGATGTGCCGCAGCAGCACGCCCTCACGCAGCGCCCAGGGGCTGATCGTCACGGTGTCGATTCCAGATGCCTTCATGGCGGTGTGCGCGACGAGCGCGCCGGCCAGGGACTGCTTCGCGCGCGGCGCCGAGATTCCCGGAAGCGTGGCCCGGGCAGCGGCGGGCGTCGCAGCGAGGCGGTCGATGGCACGGCGCAGGTCGGAGCGGGAGAGTCGGCGCGGCACGAACGGGCCGCGGCGGCCTGGTGCGGCGCCGCAGAGCCGGGCCAGCTGCTGAAACGTGCGGGACGTGGCCACCGCGGTGTGCGGTGCCTCCCAGCGGACGCGGGTCGCGACGTCGCGTACTTCGTGCCGCACCCTGCGCCGCACCGCGGCCACCGCGGCGGCGGTCGGCGGATCCTGGCCGGCGAGGTACTCGCGGGTGAGCCGTCCCGCGCCGAGCGGCAGCGAGATGGCGAAGTCCGGCAGCCGGCTCCTGCCGAACGCGACCTCGAACGAGCCCCCGCCGATGTCCAGCAGCACCATCGGCCCGCAGCGCCAGCCCATCCATCTGCGGGCGGCGCGGAAGGTCAGCTCCGCCTCCGTGCGCCCGTCCAGCACCCGAAGGAGCACGCCGGTGGCGTCCTGCACACCCTTCAGCACGGCTTCGCGGTTCGGCGCGTCCCGCACGATCGAGGTGGCGAAGGCGAAGAGCGGCTCGTCCACGCCCCACTGCGTCGCCGCGCGGTACGCGGACGCAACGGCTTCGACGAGCCGATCCATCGCCTCGTCGGAAATGCGCCCGTCCCCGTCCACCTGTTCGGCGAGCCGCACGGAGCGTTTCGCCGTGTGCACCGGCAGCGGCACCGCGCCGTCGGCTTCGGCGACCGTCAGCCGCGTCGTATTCGAACCCACATCGAGCACACCGAGTCTCATCGGCCTCGACTACCCGGAAACGTCGGGCGGACACGCCGAGCGCGTGATGCGCCGCCTAGCGTGCCGCGAAGAAAGGGCGCCGAAATCGGCCCAGCACCCAAACGAGCAGCCACCACGTGCGGCGAGTTCCTGCGCAGCGACTAGCCCTGACGGTCGCTCAGGAGGAGACGCGCTCGTGGCGCATGCGCGGGAATCGGCCGTTGTGGAAGAGCAGCGGGGTTTCGGGGCCCTGTCCGACCTGGTGGACCCGGAAGATGATGACCGTGTGGTCGCCTGCGGGCAGTTCCCCGGTGACCTCGCAGTCCATCCAGGAGCTCGCGCCCTCGACGAAGAGCGAGCCGTGTTCGGTCACCTGGGTGCTGAGGCCGGCGAACCTGTCCACCCCCTTCGCCGCGAGTTGGCGGCAGGCCGCGCTCTGGTGCTCGGCGAGCACCGAGGCGCCGATTCGCCGGGCCGTCTTCAGGACGGGCCACGTCAAGGAGTCGTTTCGCACCGAGAACAGCGTCATGGGCGGGTCGAAGGAGACGCCCACCGCCAGCGACGTGGCGACCATCCCGTAGGGCTCCCCGCCGACCACCGCGCAGAGGGCCACGACCGCTGCCGGAAACCCGCTGAAGACCGCGCGGACGTGGTCGGAGTGGGCGATCGCGGGCGCGAGGACCGCGGCATCGGTGCCGAAGCACCGCTCGAGGTCCGCGGTCGTCATGGCGCGCCGGCCTTGGAGGCGGCGGCGTGTGTCCGGCGGCGCGCTGCGTTCGCGGGTGGCCGGACCAGGCCGGCAGTCCACGAACCCGGGTCCGGGTTCCCGGAGACGACGCTGACTTTCACGACGGCCTCCAATCATCGTCACGATGTCGGCGGGCGAACCCGTCAGCCGCCCGGTTCGCGGCGGTGCTCACGCTCGTCAGCCGGATCAGGCTGGTGAGCTGTGGGAGGTTCGGTTTCTCGGATGCGGCCTGCCTGGCGGACCGAGGTCTTCAGCCACGCCAGGCAGGCAGCAGGTCGCGTGTTCGTCCTGTCCTGGTAGCCGCTGGGATTGCGCGGCGGTCAGTCTCCCCCGGCCTGCCCGACGGGCTGCTTCGCGGGAGCGGGAGCAGGGCCCGGAGCAGGGGCGGGTGCCATCTTCACCAAGCCGAACAGCCCGATGAGCAGAAGGACGGCGATGAACGCCGCCCCTGCGCCCAGGGACACCCCGGCGGCATGCGAAATCGCAGCATGCGCGGTGCTGCCGGTCTTGAGCGCGTCGTTCAGCCTGGAGATGTAGATCGTGCCGAGGACGGCGATTCCCAGCGCACCGCCTACCTGCTGCATGGTCTGCAACATGCCGGCCGCGGCGCCCGCGTTCTGCGGTGGCAGACCCGCGAGGACGGTGAAGTTCAGCGACGTGAAGGCGATGCCGACGCCGACGCCGCAGAGGATCGTCGGGACCACGATGAAGGCGTAGCCGGTGGACGCGGTCATCTGGCTGAGCCAGAGCAGGCCGATGATGATCAGCGCCGACCCGGCTGTCAGCAGGTTCTTCGGGCCGAACTTCTTCACCAGCGGCGGGAAGGTCCACCGGGAGGAGAAGACGCCCAGGGTCAGCGGCACGATCGCGAAGCCGGCCTCGACCGGGGTGTAGGCCAGCGAGTTCTGCACATACACCGTCAGGAAGTAGAGCGCGGCGAACATGGCCGCGGGCAACACCAACATGCCGGCGTACGCGGTCGCCCGGTTCCGGCTGGCGAACAGCGCCAGCGGGATGATCGGCTGGGCCACCCGCCGTTCGCCGAGCAGGAACGCGGCGAGCAGCACGGCTCCCACGACGAAGGCGGCGATCGTCTGCGAGCCGCCCCAGCCCGCGTCGGCGGCGTGGGTGAACCCGTAGACGACGCAGATCAAGCCGCCCGTGCCGGTGATCGCGCCGAACACGTCGAGCCTGCCCTGGTTGCGAGGCAGCTTCGGGATGTACTGGGTGGCGAGCGCGATGATCAGGATGCCGATCGGCACGTTCACCAGCATCACCCAGCGCCAGTTGGCCCATGAGGTGAGCATCCCGCCGACCAGCAGGCCGAGCGAGCCGCCCGCCGAAGACGCGGCGGTGTAGTAGCTCAGGGCCCGGGCCCGGGCGGGCGGGGCGGTGAAGGTGGTGGCGATCAGCGACAGTGCGCTCGGCGCCGCGACAGCCGCGCCGATCCCCTGGATCACCCGGGTGCTGAGCAGCCAGGCGGAGTTCTGCGCCAGGCCTCCCGCGAGGGAGGCGATCGTGAACACCGCCACGCCGGTGATGAAGACCGTGCGGCGCCCGTAGAGGTCGCCGAGCCTGCCGCCGAACAGCAGCAGGCCGCCGAATGCCACCGCGTACGCGTTGATCACCCAGGTCAGGTTGGCCGGGGAGATGCGCAGCGCGTGCTGGATGGTCGGCAGCGCGGTGGTCACGATCGTCAGGTCCAGCATGATCATGAGCTGGCACGACACGATCACGACGAGGGCTATCGTCAGTCGGCGCTCGGCCGACCGGGCGGCCACCTGGAGCGATGGAGCCGAGGTGTTCGACATTGCGTTCCTTAAGCCTTAATGACGGGACGGGCAGCGCGTGACGACCCACGTGGCGGAGCCGATCACCGTCGGGAGCGGTGCCCAGGGCGTGCCGAGGTCAGACGGCCCAGGGGATGGGGTTGGCCCCGTCGGTGCCGGGAATGCTCACCAGCGCCCCGGCCTGCATGGCGACCAGCGCTTCGAGCGGCTCGCCGATGCTGCGGAACTGGCGCACCGACCCGGCGGGCACCACCAGCGCCTGGCCGGCCGAGACCCGCTCGGTCTCGCCGTCGATCGTGAACTCGAAGGAGCCGGCGATCGGCATCCAGACCTGGTCCTTGTCGATCACGTGGACGGGGGACTGACCGCCGTCGATGACCGAGACCTTCCACGTCGCCACCTGCTCGCTGCCCTGGCTCGGCGCGGCGAGGCCATACATCACGGCAGACGCGGTCTTGATGGTTCGGTCTTCGGACGGGTTGATGATGTTCACGGCGAAAGCCTCCAGTGTCAATGTGATTGACACAGCCTAAGGCAAGCGGGCGAGGATGTGTCAAGATGACGGTATGGAAAGCGCGGACGACCTGACCGGCTACGAGCTCACCTACCTTGTCGGGATGACGTTCCAGTTGCTGCTCAGGCAGTTCGTGGGCAGGCTCGACGAGCACGGATACAAAGAAATCAGGCCGATAGACGGCATGGCGTTCCAGGTGCTCAAGGGCGAGGGCGCCACCGGGACCGAACTGGCCGCGCAGTTGGGCATCACGAAGCAGGCGGTCAGCGGGATGGTCGCGCACCTGGAGGAACTCGGCTACGTGGTGCGCGTGCGGCACCCGTCGGGCGGCCGCCGCCAGCTGATCAAGCTGACCGAGAAGGCTTACGTGCACCTCGACGTCGCCGGCGCCGTGCTGCGCGATCTCGAGGCCGAGATCATCGGTCAGACCGGGGAGATCGCGATCCACACCCTGCGCAAGACGCTGGCCGAGATGATTTGGACGCTGAGCGGCGGCGATATTCCTCCGCTTCGCCCGACATGGTGACCAGGGATGCCGTTCGTTCCGGAAATCCCGCGCTTCGGCCGTCCGCCGATTTCCGGGAAAGCCGCCATGAATATCGCTGACAGCGGGCGGGCGGGAATTGGCTCGCGGGCGGGACGGCGTCTTCACCTTCATCTTCATATTCATCTTCGTCATCATCGGCCGTAGGCCGCGACCAGTTCGACGTCCGCGTCAACGGATCGGACGCCAGCCGCCGCCCCGCCGCGCAGCCCGGCCTCGATCGCGTCGATGATCGCGGGGCGCAGCCGCGCCGCACTGACGATCTCGTCGACGGAGCCGACCTCGACGGCCCGCTGGATGGTGTGGATCCGGTCGAACTCGTCGGCGACCTCGGTGAGCTTCTCCGCCCGGACGGCCGCGGTGACCTCGGCCAGTTCGGCGTGCAGCGCGGCGCGGTCGGCCGCCGCTGCCTTCTGCGCCGTTTCCCGCAGGCCGGCGACGCGGGGATCGGCCGCGGTGCGTTTGCCGACCTCGCCGGAGAACACGACCGCGGCGGCGGGGGCGCCGCCGAGCACCGAGGCGAACGAGCCCTCGACGGCGAGCATCGTCAGGTTCGGGTTGAGCGCCTTGGAGAACACGGCGAACGTGCCGCCGTGGCAGCGGGAGACGACGCAGAACACGATCGGGCCGTCGAAGTTGACGACCGCCCGGCCGATCTCGGCGCCGTACTCCAGCTGGAGCTTGCGCATCGACTCCGGGGAGCCGTCGAACCCGGACATGTTCGCCAGCACCACGACCGGCCGGTTGCCGGAGGCGGCGTTGATCGCCCGCGCCGTCTTCTTCGACGACATGGGGAACAGCGTGCCCGCGGTATAGGCGTCCGGGCCGTCGGCGGGCGGGAAGCCGCGCCGGGGCACGGAGTGGGCTTCGACGCCGATCAGGCAGGCCGGGTACCCGCCGATGCGGGCGTCCAGGATCACGGAGGACTCGGCGTCGGCCATGCCGGCCCACCGCTCCAGGACCGGGTGGTCCTGGTCGGACACGGCCCGCATCATGGCGCGGATGTCGAACGGCTTCTTGCGCTCCGGGTTGGCCGCGGCGGAGAAGATCTCCCCGACGGTGGTGAAGCCGCTGCCGTCGGCCGGGTGCGGGTAGCCGCAGACGTCACGGTCGGCCGGGTCGCTCGTCGAGGCCCGGCGCGGCGACTCCTCGCCGGGCGCGATGTAGGCGTAGTCGTAGTGGGTCATGAGGAGCGCGGCCGCGGCGGCGAGGTCGGGGGCCCAGTACTGGGCCTGGCCGTTGGGTCCCATGACCCGGTCGTAGCCGCCGATGCCGAAGTTGTCCTCGGCGGACACGCCGCCGGAGAAGTCGAGGGACTGCTTGCCGGTCAGGACCATCGCCGAGTCCGGGGTCATGACCAGGACGCCCTTGGTGTGCATGAGCATCGTCGCCTCGGCGTTCCAGTACGGCTGGCCGCCGACGGTGATCCCGGCGATGACGATGTTGATCTCGCCGCCGGCCTGGGTGAACTCCACGATCCGCCGCAGCGCGGCGGCGACCCAGTCGATGTTCTCCGTGCCCGAGGTCATGGAGATCTTCGCCCCGGCGGACATGGCGAACCACTCGACCGGGACCCCCAGCTCCTCGGCCAGGTCGAGGGCGGCGATGACGCGGGCGCACTCGGGTTCGGAAATGGAGCCGAGGGCCTTCGTCGGGTCGCCGAGCAGCGCCACCCGGGTGACGCCCTCGGGATAGACGGCGGTGGGGGTGGTGACGACGCCGACGACCATGCCCGCGGTGTTGTTGCCCTTCGGCCGGCGTATCGGGACGAGGCACCTGCGCTCGGCACCAGCCCAGCCGACACCGACCGCGCCGACGGCCTCGCCGGGTTCAAGGTCGTACTCGGTGAACGTGCCCCCGTCTCCGGCGAGCAGGCCGATGAGCTCATAGGGGTAGACGGCGCCGCGGCGGGCCGCGGACAGGACCTTCTGCCAGTAGTCGTCCAGCGGCCGGATCACGTCGGTCGGCGGCGGGCCCACGTGCAGTACCGGGGCGCCCTGCGTATCGCCGGTGATCCGCACGCTGGTCTGCGCCATTTCCCCGGCCGCCTGGAGCTGTCGGACGACAAACTGGACTTCTTCCAGGCCGGCGCCCGAAAGCGACGGGGCGAGCCGACGGACGAGCGGGGCCAGTTCCCGCGCGCTGACCTCGCTGGAGGGCCAGATGTACACCAGGATCCGGTTGGTCCCGGTGAGCCCGCCGCCCTGTGGCTGTGGCCGGGCGGCGCGCATCGCGTCGAGGCAGGCGGCGAGGGTGTTCTCCACCTCGGGCAGGGCCGCGAGCCGGCCGTCGGCGTCGCGCAGCGGGGTCAGCTGCCTGACCTGGCCCAGCGCGATCAGCCGCTCGTCCCTGGCGTTGGTCTTCGCCACGGCCCGCAGCAGGTACAGGTCCTCTTCCTCGGCTGGCAGCCGGGTGAGGTCGAACTCGCGCAGCCGGGCGAGTTGCAGGCGCTTGGCGACCTGCGGGTGCAGACCGCGCAGCAGCCGGTCCTCGGTAAGGCGGCCGTCGTCGCCGGGCCGGAAGGTGAAGTGCTGCTGGGCAACGCTGCGCGCGGTGTCCGCGGTGCCGACGGCCGTCACGGTGATCCGGGCGACCCCGGCGGGCCCCGGCCGCGCCGTGACGGCTTCGGCGACCGCCGCGGCGATCTCGTCGGGGGCGGGTCCGGCCCAGGCGACGTATATGTCGGCGACCAGGGCGCCGCCGGGTGCGCGGCCGGACAAGGTGCCGGTAGCCGCGACCGCGTCCGGGAGGCCGGCGAGGTCCGTGATGGTGGCCGCGACGCGGGTCGCCGCGCCGACATGGTCCGCGGTGACGAACCGATGCCCGGCGATGTCGGCGGCGGTGACGTTCGCCAGGCCGCGGTCGCCGTAGTGGCAACGAGTCAGTGCCTCCAGCAGCGGCGCATGGTCCAGGCCGGGCCGACCGGCGTCCGCGAGGCGCGCGGAGCGGCTGATCCGCTGCCCGAGCAGCCGGACGAGGGACTCGGAGCCGGCGGCTGCCGCCCGGATGCGCTCGCCACGGTCAGTGGCGGCCGGGTTCGCGTCGAGACGGCGCAGGTCCGTGCGGACTGCGGCGTGGACGCGGGCCCGGCCACGGCGCAGCAGGGGCCGGATGAACCAGCGGAACACGACGCCGCGAGCGAGGTCGGTTACGGCGGGGAACTGCGCCTGGGTCGCCTCGATGAGCCGTTCCAGGACCAGGCGCGCGTGCTGCCGGGCGGGCTCGGCGGGTGGCGTGCCCGTCTGCCACCGGCGCAGCAGCTCGGAGACGATCACGGCGCCGCCGGACAGCTGCCGCTGCGCGAGGAAGATCCGGAAGACCGCAGCCTCCAGCTGCGGCGTCCGGTCCAGCGAGGTGACGCCGTAATGGCCCAGGACCCGGCGCAGCGGCTCCTGGAACTCCTCGGAGACCCCGGCGCGGTCCGCATCGAGGCTGCCCAGGTAGGCGTGGAAGTACTCGCGCGGGCTGTGCACGCAGCTCGCCGGGACCGCCGCAGCCGGGCCAGGGTCCGCGGCCTCGGCGCGGCTGACCGGCCTGTTCCGGCTCAGCTGCGCGAGGTCGGCGAAGACGGTGAGCAGGTCAAGCTCCGCGGTGACGAGCTCGTCGCCCAGCCCGACGCGGGCGTCCAGATACCCGGCGAGCAGGAACGCCCGGTCGTCGCCGTCGCCGTCGAACCCGAGCAACAGGCCGCGAAGGTCCCTCAGGCATGCGCCGGCCCGGTCCTGCGCCAACCCGCTGTCCGCCGCCGCAGGCAGGTCGATGGCCGGTTCCCGCAGGTCCACGGCGGCTGAGCCCGCCGCGCCGCCGCGCGCGCCGTCCTCGTCGGGCAACGGCTCCAAGCGCAGCAGCGGCGCACCGGACGCGACCTGGGTGCCGACCGGGACCAGGCACTCGCGGACCAGGGCGCGGAACGGTGCCCGCAGCACCGTCTCCATCTTCATCGATTCCAGCACCAGGACCGGGGCGCCCTCGGCAACCTCGTCCCCGGGGGCGACCGGGGTCGCGACCACGATGGCCGGGGCCGGGCAGCGGACCACCCCGCCCTCGTCGCGGCTGACGCGGTGCGTGACTCCATCGACCTCGACCAGGTACACGGGGCCGTGTGCGCAGGTCGTCAGCCGGAACCGCCGCCCGTTGACCGTGATGGCGCCGCTGTAGCTGTCGAACCGCTCCAGCACGGCGTCCGCCACGGCGACGTCGCCGCAGGCGGCGACCTCGACCCGGAACCGGTCCGGGCCGCGGCGCGCGACCCGCACCTGGTAGGAGATGTCGCGCAGCTTGTAGTCGAGGGCTCGCCCGGGTTCGTGCCGGACGTCGGGCCGACCGCCGCGGGCGGCGGCCAGCATTGCCTGCCGGCCGGCCTCCTCCTCGTCCAGGTACACGCCGACCGCTGCGGCGACGATGGCGACGCCGGAGTGCTTGTGGGCGGCCAGGCGCCCCTGCGCGCGGACCCGGTCGATCCAGCCGGTGTCGGCCCAGCCGGCGCCGGAACCGCCGCTGACCTCGGGCTGGTCCAACAGGTCGAGCAGGAAGCTCTTGTTGGTGGTGCCGCCCTCGATGACGACGCTGATCTCGGCTATGGCGCGCCGCAGCCGGGCCAACGCCTCATCCCGGTCGCGGCCGTAGGCGACGATCTTGGCGATCATCGAGTCGAAGTCCGCGGGGATCGTGTCGCCCTCGCTGACGCCGGTATCGACGCGGATCCCCGGCCCTGTCGGCAGCACCAGGCGGGCGATGCGGCCAGGCGCGGGCGCGAAGTCGCGGTCCGGGTCCTCGGCGTTGAGCCGCGCCTCGATGGCGTGCCCGGACTCGGCCGGCCGGTCGCCGGACAGGCAACCGCCGGACGCGACGTGCAGCTGCATCCGGACCAGGTCGGCGCCGGTGGTCAGCTCGGTGACCGGGTGCTCGACCTGAAGGCGCGTGTTGACCTCCAGGAACGCGAACTGCTGGTCGCCCGGGTGGTAGAGGAACTCCACGGTCGCGGCGCCCTGGTAGCCGACCGCGACGGCGAGCCGCTGCGCGGACGCCTTCAGGTCCATGACCTGCTGCGCGGACAGCAGCGGGGAGGCGGACTCCTCGATGACCTTCTGGTTGCGGCGCTGCACGGAGCAGTCCCGCACGCCGAGGGCCCAGGCCGTGCCCTGGCCGTCGGCGATGAGCTGGACCTCGACGTGCCGCGCGCCGGTCACGAGCCGTTCGAGGAAGACCGTGCCGTTGCCGAACGCCCGCAGCGCCTCGGCACGGGTCCGCTCGAACGCCTCGGCGAGGCCGGCGGCCGAGGTGACGACCCGGATCCCGCGCCCGCCGCCGCCGGCCGTGGCCTTCAGCATCAGCGGGTAGCCGATCCGCCGCGCCTCCTGGCGCGCCTCGTCCAGGGTGACGACCGGGCCGCGGCTCCACGGGGCGACCGGAACGCCGACCTTCTCGGCGATCAGCTTCGCGCTGATCTTGTCGCCCAGGGTGCGCATCGCCTCCGCGGACGGGCCGACGAACGTGACCCCGGCCTTCTCGCACAGCTGCGCGAACGCCGGGTCCTCCGCGACGAAGCCCCAGCCCGGCCACGCCGCGTCGGCACCCGACTCGGCCAGCGCGCTCTCCAGCACCGCCAGGTCGAGATAGGGGCGGTCTGCGGCCGCGCCGAGATAGACCGTCCGGTCGGCCTCCCGCACGAACGTGGCGCCGCGGTCGGCGTCGGTGTACAGCGCTACCGTCTCGATGGCCGTCCCGGTCTGCGCGGACAGGTCACGGACGGCGCGGATCAGCCGCATCGCGGCCTCCCCGCGGTTGACGATCGCAATACGCCTGAACACCGGCCTGGCCTCCTTCCGAATACTCATGCGGCACCGGAACCGCTATTCGACAGCGGTCGGAAAGGGAGAATCCGCGGGGCGCTGGAAGACACCGAACTTCCACTCGATGTTGTAGCCGAGACCGGTGCCGGCCGGCCCTCTGGAGAGTTCCGGGAAGACGTATTCGCTCATGATGTGGCGAATGACTCTCTCCCGAATCGCCCGGTCGGCGATCTCGGCGAGATATTCCGCCTGATTCGACGGGACGAGCGCGGTCGCGAGGTTTTCCTCGCCCAGCAGCTCGAAGGTCTGACGGGTCGTCGTGCCGGTCATGAAGTGTTCGAGCGCTGCGACAACACTGTCGATGGACTGCGGTGTGCGCAGGATCCGGCGATCCGCGCGCTCCTGGGCGTCCGGTACTCGGACGGAACGCGCGTGGGCGACGGCCTCGCGCAGCGGCGCGGGGCAGTCGGCCGGGTCCGCCGCGTGCAGCGCATTCAGCCAGTGCCGCCTGAGTAGGCGGTTCGGGTCGTGGAAGAGCACGGAGCCCGCGCCTGCGGGTCCCAGGTCGGGCGCGTTGAACACCAGTTTTCCGCCGGGCGCCAGCACGGCCGCGATGGAGGCCGCGGCACGCCGCATCGCGCCTTCCCGAAGCAGGTGGAACACCATGTTGGCCATCACCACGTCAACGCGGACGCCTTCGGTGACCTCGAGAAGATCACGAAACGGCCGATCGTCTCCTCGCAGCGAATGGAACCTGGCCCAGGGGACGTCCTTGAGCAGTTCGTAGCCCTGCGCGAACCATCCGGTCGGCAAATCGACCAGGTGCAGCTCGAAGCCTATGCCGCGATCGGCGAGCCGTTCCGGAAGATCGTGCGCGATGCAGATCTTGGACAGTTCGATCGATGCCAGGCCGGTACCCGCCCCGTAATCCAGAACCCGGATGACCTCGCCCTTGCGGGCCCGCTCGGCGCGCGCGGTGACCGCGGCCATGACTTCGCGGACCACGACTGCGGTCGCCCCGATGGACCACCTGCGCGGCTGGGACAGGTCGCCGTCGAAATAGAGCAGTTCGTGCAGGCCGCGGCCGTCGTCCAAGTCGCAGTCCGGTTCCGGGCGCCAGTCGCCCGCCGACACGGTCGTCGCCGGGTCCTGTCCCGTGGCCGCAGTCGCTCGGGCCTGCCCGTTTCGGCCGCGCGGCTGGACGGCTTCCAGGGGATTGGACCGGGCACGCACGAATCGGTTGACCGAAACCGCGACAAAAGGGCGGGTGGCCGGATGACGGCGTTCAAGATGGCTGACCGCGGCCAGGCCGGCTCTGCGGCAGCAGTCCATGAACGTCGAATACTCGACCGGATACTGGTGGGACAGGCCGCGGTAGGCGTCGAAGGCCACTGAGTACAGCGTGCCGAGGTGCTGGGACGCGACCTGCGGAGGCACGCAGTGCGCCTCGAGAAGCACCATGCCGTGCTTGCCGATATACGGCTTCCAGCGCTCAAGGTGCGCCACGAGATCCGCCTCGACCGCAGCGGCCGACACCGGCGTGCCGTCGGCCGCCACATACGCGCCGGACGCCGAGCTGGGGAAATCGGACGGCGATCCGCCGCGGTAAGCCCGGCCGTGATCGGCGAACGAGCGGATGTGCAGGCCATCCTCGATCGACAAGCCGTGCTCGGCCAGTTGCGCCCGCAATTCCATTGGCGACGCGACGTCACCCAGCAAGAGCAGCGGATCGCGCACCCCGGCAGCCCGCAGGTTCCGCCGTGCAGCGTCAAGAGCAACCGGGTTGGCGTCGATTCCGACGTAACGGACGCTGTCTCCGAACATGTGATGCAGGTGGACGAGCCAACTGCCGTCGCCGCATCCCAGGTCGGCGATGAACGCCACCTGCGGGCCGTATGTGACGATCTCTCGGAAGATCGGGTCCGCATCGGGAAAGTAACGCCGCTCGAGAGCCGAGCCGCTCTCCATGTCGAGCGCGCGCTCGCGATGCCGCTCGTCGCTGCCGGGGCTCACCACGAGTTCGCCGAGCAGCAGGTCTTCCAGGCGGCCGAGCAGGGGAAGATAGGAGCCCGCCAGGGCGAAGTGATCGCTGAAATCCAGGAAGGCCCGGCCCCTGGGCGTCCAGCGCAATTCGTCGTCGATCCAGCCGAGCAGGGCCAGCAGACGCTCGACCTCCTGCGGAAGGTCGCCGCCTTCGGCAGCGCGAAGTGCCAACATCGCCGGCAGCAGCAGGGCCCCTTCCAGGAGGGCGGCTACGGGTTCGTCCGGCTCGGCGGCTGCGTGCCATTCCTCGAAACGCTTGACCGCTGCCGAGAAAGCGCCTGAGGTCTCGGCATCCCATGGGGCCTTCCACGAGCCGGGTGCGCCGCCGGCGAACCGGGCGAGGAGTTGGCCCGCCTGTACGAGGTGATCGCGGTGGCGCCGAGCCGCCCGCCCGGACGGCGTCCACACGGCCGGCTCGGCGTCACAGTCGAACCAGCCGACGCTCGCGAGACAGCGCCGAACCACTCCCAGGTAACCGGTCTCGGGAAGGCCGCATTGTCTGCCAGGGCCGGCCTCCAGCACACCGAGCGAGTCGAGCGCGCGGATTATCGAGGCGATGACCACGCCGTCTTGATGGAGGAAATTGCGGCGGCGGGCATAAGCCCTGTCATCCGCGGCTGTTTTACTGCCTGCCGATGGGAACGCGGCGGTCATTGTCGTCTCAGAAAGCACGGAATACCCCTTAGTTATCCATGTTCAGCTGACTACGAGCCTGGTTGGCGCATTGCGGCGTTGCTTTCCCGGATGGCGCAGATCCGGGCCGGCGCGTGGTGCCGCCAGGAGGGGAATTCGGCGGTGAATCCTTCCGCCTTGTCAGCACGACGTGGCAGTTCGAGGTGAGCGGGACTCGCACCGGCGCCGGCGCGAGGTCGAGCGAGGCCGAGTCACGCACGAGGCGGTGAAGTCCCAGAGCAGGCCTTCGACGTCCCCGGTGACGACGATCAGCGGCGCCGCCACCGGCGAGGCGGCTTCGAAGAGGTCCCCGGCGCCGCGGTCGCCGGGGTTCCGCTTGTCTGACGTCGCAGCAGATCCCTCACCGGGAGGCGTTCTGTGCCCGCGGTGCGGATCGTCTGCTCGGTCGGTTCGTTCTCGTTCGGCCGTCCGCTGCCGGCCGCGTCCGGCACGGCCTCGTCACACCGTGCCGCTCGCGGCGGCCGCGGCCGCCTCGCGGACCTGCGCGGAGAAGTCGTCGCGGTGCGACTCATCCCAGGCCTGCGAATCGCGCAGGCCCTGCGCCGAGCCGGTGAAGTGCGGCATGACCTCCGAGGCGAACAGTTCGAAGCTCTCGATGGTGTGCCGGCGGCTGGCCCAGTTCTGCACGGTCATCAGCAGGCTGCCGATGCCGCCGCTCTGCTCGGTCATGTACTCGATCGCCTCGATGACGTCCTGCGGAGAACCGATGATCGCGGTGTGCGTCTCGACCATGTGCTCTACCTCGCGGCCTTCCGGCAGGTCGCCCACGGCGCCGAGGGTGCCCTTGACGTAGCTGCGGAACCAGTGGACCGCCCCCTCGCGCACCTGCCGGTACGCCTCTTCGCGGGTCTCCGCGACATGGGTGCAGATCGCCACGCGCCACTTGCTGCGGTCCACCGTGGTGCCGTTCTTCGCGGCCTCGTCCTCGGCGGCCTCCCACAGCCTGCTCAGCGACGGGGCCTCCCGCCCGGCCAGCCCGGCGAAAGTCAGCGGGTTGATGCCGTACTTGCCGGCCAGCCGCATGCTGCGCTCGGTGCCGGTGCCCGCCACGAACATGTCGAAGCAGGGCCGAGTGTAGGGCCGCAGCTGTAGCCGTGCCTCGCGTAGCTCGAACCAGTCGGTCTTCTGGCTCAGCGGCTCGGTGCTGGTGACCAGATGGTGGATCGCGTCCAGTGACTCGGCCATCATCCGCCGCTGGTCGCTGGCGGCGATGCCCATCATGTACGCGTCTGCGGCGTGCACCCCGGCTCCCATGCCGAACATGGTCCGGCCGCGGGTCATATGGTCGAGCTGGACCATCCGGTCGGCCGCGGTGAGCGGATGGTGGTAGGGCAGGCTGACGACGCCGGTGCCCAACCGGATACGCCGGGTGCGCTCGGCCGCGGCGGCCAGCATGAGCTCCGGCGAGGCGATGGTGGACCAGCCGCCGGAGTGGTGCTCGCCGATCCAGGCCTCGTCGATGCCCAGCTCGTCCAGGCGGGTGATCAGCTCCAGGTCGTGTTGGAAGTTCCCGGTCGGGTCCTGGCCGAGCCGGTGGAAGGGAGGCAGAAACGCTCCGAACCGCATGGTTGGTGTCCTCTCGTCTTGCGTCGGCGGGCTCGCTCGCCGCCTCGGTCAGGGGGTCAGGGCTCGCCGGATCGCGTCCGCGACGGCGTCCACGACGGGCGGCGCGATGACGGAGTAGTGGTTGCCGGGCACGGCTTCGACGCTCGCGTTCTCGCCGCCCAGCAGCTGCGTCCAGGCCGCGGCGGTCTTCTCGTCCGCGCCGCCGTCCGCCGCGCGCAGCAGCAGGGTGCGCGCCCCGGACGGGGCCGGCCGGTGGGCCTCGAGCAGGCGCGAGTTGGCCATGAAACGCTCGACGATCCGGTGGAAGGCGTCGGCGCCGATGTCCGACGGCAGCACGCCGGCGCTCACCAGGGAGCGGCGCAGGGCCTGGATGCGGTCAGGATGCGGGGCCGAAGACGGCTCGCCGTCGTCCTGCTCCCCGGTGTCCCCGGCGCTGCCCGCAGCCGGCGGCGGGGTCCAGTCGCTGCCGGACAACCCGGCCATGTCGCGGGCGAACCAGTCGAGCAGGTCCTCGTCGCTCAGCACGGTGCCCGCCGGACCCGGCGGTTCGAGCAGGTCCACCGCGACGACCAGGTCGGCGGTCCGGCCCGACGCGGCCAGCAGCCGGGACATCTCGATCGCGACCACGCCGCCCATCGACCAGCCGCCGAGCAGCCAGGGGCCCTCCGGCTTGGCCGAGACGACCTGCTCGACGTAGTGGGCGGCCAGGTCGGTCAGCGTCGGCGCGTCCAGGCCGTCAGGAGTCTGCAACGCGTAGAACGGGCGGTCGTCGCCGACCCGTGCGGCCAGTTCCGCGTAGCAGAGCACGTCGCCGCCGACCGGGTGCACGAAGAACAGCGGCGGCAGCGCGCCCTGTGTGCGCACCGGCACCAGGGCCTCGCGGCGGTCCGTGCCGCCCTGGTCGGCCAGCGCCTCGGCCAGCTGGGCGATCGTCGGCCGGGCGAACAGCAGGGACATCGGCAGCACCCGCTCCCACTCGGCCTCGATGCGGGCCATCAGCCGCACCGCGGTGAGCGAGTCGCCGCCGAGTGCGAAGAAGCCGGCGTCCGCGGTGACCAGCGCCGGGTCGAAGAACTCGGACCAGATCGCGGCCAGCCGGGTCTCGGTCTCGCCCTCGGGCGCCCGGCCGGCGGCCTCGCCGAGGGAGAGAGCCGGATCGGGCAGCGCGCCGCGATTCACCTTGCCGTTGGCGGTCAGCGGCAGCTCGTCGAGCTGTACGAACTGCCTCGGCACCATGTACTCCGGCAGCACGGCGCGCAGCGCCGACTCGAGCTTGCCGGTGTCCGCGTCGGCGTCGGGCTGGTAGACGACGTAGGCGACCAGCCGCTTGGGACCCTGTCGGTCGCCGAGCGCCTGCACCACGGCGGCGCGCACGCCGTCGCAGTGCGAGATCGCCGTCTCGATCTCGCCCAGTTCGATGCGGTATCCCTGCACCTTGACTTGGCTGTCTTCGCGGCCGAGGAACTCGATCACCCCGTCCGGTCGGTACCTGCCCATGTCGCCGGTGCGGTAGAGCCGCTCACCGGTGACCGGGTGTCGGACGAAAGAGGCGCGCGTCTTCTCCGCGTCGGCGTGGTACCCGCGGGCCAGGCCGTCCCCGCCGATGTAGAGCTGGCCGGGAACCCAGGCCGGGCGCGGGCGCAACTGTTCGTCGAGCACGTGGAACTGCTGATTACGCATCGGTACGCCGTACGGGATGCTCTTCCACTGCGGATCGACACTCTCGATCGGGTACCAGATCGACCAGATCGACGCCTCGGTCGCGCCGCCCAGGCTCCACACCGCCGCGTCGGGCAGCACGCGCCGGATCAGATCCGGCAGGGTCACCGGGATCCAGTCGCCGCTCATCATCACGACGCGGACGCGGTCCGGCGCCTGCGCCGTCGGCGAGGCGAGATGCTGGGCGAACAGCTCCATCAGGGCCGGGACGCTGTTCCAGATCGTCACGCCGTGCCTGTGGGCCAGTTCGGCCCACCGGGACGGCTCGTGCGCGGCGTCCGGCTCGGGCAGCACGATCGCGCCGCCGACGGAGAGCATGCCGAACACGTCGTAGACGGACAGGTCGAAGTTGAACGCCGACAGGGCCAGCACGCGATCCCGGTCGGTGACGGCGAACCGGTCGTTGACATCTGCGATGGTGTTGCCGGCCGCCCGGTGCTCGATCATCACCCCCTTGGGGGTTCCGGTGCTGCCGGAGGTGAAGATGACGTACGCCAGGTCGCCCGGGTCCGCAGGGGATGGGGGCGTCGGCGCGTCGGACAGCGCGGCGAGCGTCTTGTCATCGATCACCAGCCGTTCCACGCCCTCGGGCCAGAACTCGTCCGCGGGCCCGCCGGGTTGGGCGAGCGCCAGCGTGATGCCGGAGGTCTCGCACAGCGTGCGCAACCGCTCGGCCGGAACCGCGGCGTCGATCGGCACGTAGACGGCGCCCGCCTTGAGGATGCCGAGCGCCCCGGCTACCTGCTCCCAGCCCTTGTGCATCACCACGCCGACGAGCTCGCCGGGCTTGGTGCCGCGTTCGAGCAGCCGGTTCCCGATCCGATTCGACAGCGCGTCGAGTTCGCCGTAGGTGAGGCTGCGATCGGGCGCGATCACGGCCACCCGCTCGGGCCGTGCGGCCGCGTTGGCCATGAACCCGGCGTGCAACAGCCCTTCGGGCCGCGGGCCTGAGGTGGCGTTGACGCGGCGCCGCGTGTCGAGGTCCTGCTGTCCCAGCAGCGGCGCGACCGGGCCGTCCCAGGCCGCCGGCGAGGCGGCCAGCTCGTTGAGGAGATTGCCGTACGCGACGTGCATCGCGTCGATCAGGCCGGGCGGGAAGAGCTCCTCCACCACGTCCCAGTTGACGATCAGTTCGCCGTTGTCCTCGATCACCTGGTGGTCCAGGA
Organism: Actinomycetota bacterium; assembly: GCA_046724665.1. Lineage (GTDB taxonomy): Bacteria > Actinomycetota > Actinomycetes > Streptomycetales > Catenulisporaceae > Actinocrinis. Next base: position 1,507 of record JBKOWZ010000038.1, on the reverse strand, counting down.
AGACCTGCGGGGTGCGGATGGCGCTGGAGACCTCGCGGCCGCGCTCGCCGAGGGCCAGCAGATGCTGGACCAGGCCGACGCCCGCGGTGCGCGAGTCGCGGGCGCCGAAGTTCACCGTGCTGGCGAACACGACCGGCACGGACGCGCGCACCGACTCGCCGCGATGCTGGTTCACCTCCCGCAGCACCCGGACACCGCTCACCCGGCTGTGCCCGAGGTCCTGCCACAGCTGCTGCTGCACGTTCACGGCGTGCCGGCTGAACGGCGTACCGCCGCGCGCGTGCACCTCCAGCAGAATGGTCGAGCTGAAGTTGCCCACGACCGAGTCCACCTGCGGATGCAGCGGCATCCGGTTGAAGAACAGCACGTTCAGGGTGAAGTCGGGGGACTTGCTCCACTGCGCGATCACCTCGGTGTACGCGGCGCAGATCGCCGCCGACGCGGTGACTCCGGCCGCCTTCGCGTGCTCCTTGAACGCCGCCCAGGCCTCGCGGCCGAGCCGGTGCGAGCGGTGCACGAAGTGCGGCCGGCGCACGGTGGCGGGGTCGCGGGCCAGTGGCAGCTCGGGCGCGGGCGGCAGTTGGGCGACCCGGCCGCGCCAGTACTCGAGGGAGGCGGCGTACTCAGGGCCCTGCTCCAGCTCCTTGACCGTGGTGACGTAGTCGCGGAAGGTGATCTCCGGCTCGGCGTCCAGTTCCCCGCCGCGCACCGCCTGCGCCCACTCGCGGAACACCGTTGATGCGCTCCACGCGTCGCTCACCAGCGCCTCGTGCCCGACGTGCAGACGGATGCGCCCGCCGCCCAGGACGCTGGCGCGAACGTCGAACAGCGGCCAGCGGCCCGGGTCGAAGACCTGGTCGCGCATCTCCTCGTGCACGGCGGCCAGCTCCCGCTCGCGCGCGCCGGGTTCGAGTCCGGCCATGTCGTAGGTGCGGATCTCGTAACGCGGCACCTCGGGCAGTACGCGCTGGGTGCTGTCGCCGTTCATCACGGCCCTGAGCATGTCGTGCCGGGCGATCAGCATGTTGAGCTTGTCTTCCAACAGGCCGAGGTCGGCGCCTTCGAGGTCTACCTCGGTGAAGAAGTAGGTGGAGACGTTCCCGAGCTCGAACGCGTCCGTGCGGCCGATCATGTAAGCCTGCTGAAGGTCGGTCAGCGGGAACGGCTCGAACCGCGCGTCCGGGTCGGGCACGATCCGCGGCGGCTCGTCCGCGGCGGTTTCCAGGCTCGCGGCGGCGCCCGGACCGGCGTCCTGCCCGGCGCCCTCGCCGGCCGGCTCGCCGAGCGCGTCCAGCACCAGACCGGTCAGGCCGTTGATGTCGCAACCCTCGATGAAGGCGACCAGCGGCAGCGAGACGGCCAGCTGGCGGGTCAGCTGGTCGTTGGCCTCCAGCGCCATCAGCGAGTCGAGCCCGAGGGCCGGCAGCGGCTCGTCGAGGGCGAGGTCCTCGGGGCTGGACCCGAGCACGCCCGCGATGGTCGCGGTGACCAGCTTGCGGGTTTCGGC
>JBKOWZ010000224.1:0-7006 GCA_046724665.1 Actinomycetota bacterium | reverse complement strand
GCTCCGTGGTGCGCTCGCTGGCCGGGTACGCCAAGGTGGCGCTGGTCACGCCGAGCGCCGGAGTCGAGGTGATCGAGGCGACCGCGCTCGGCGCGGCGCTCGCGGCGTACTCCTTCGACGAGTTCAAGACCGGCGACCCGGCCGACCGCAAGGCGCCGGTCCAGGAGATCCTGCTGGTCACCGGGGACGAGCCGGACGAGGCCGCGGTGGCGGCCGGCCGGCGCGCGCAGGTGTTGGCCGACGCGGTGAAGGCGGCCCGCGACCTGATCAACACGCCGCCCTCGCACCTGTACCCGGAGGCGTTCGCGGACCTGGCGCGCGCCGCGGTCGAGGAGGCCGCCGCCGAGGGCCTGACCATCGAAGTGCTCGACGACGAGGCGCTGCGCGAGGGCGGCTACGGCGGCCTGACCGGCGTCGGGCAGGGATCGACGCGCAAGCCGCGGCTGGTGCGGGTCACCTATGCGCACCCTGACGCGCAGCGCTCGCTGGCCTTTGTGGGCAAGGGCATCACCTTCGACACCGGCGGCATCTCGCTCAAGCCGCCGAACTCGATGGAGACCATGAAGTGCGACATGTCCGGGGCCGCGGCGGTGGTCCAGGCGGTCGTGGCGGTGGCGAAGCTGGGCCTGCCGGTGAAGGCGACGGCGTGGGCGGCGCTGGCCGAGAACATGCCGGGCGGCGGCGCGATCCGGCCGTCCGACGTGCTCACCATGTACGGCGGCAAGACGGTCGAGGTGCTCAACACCGACGCCGAGGGACGCCTCGTGCTGGCCGACGCGATCGTGCGGGCCGCCGAGGAGAACCCGGACGCGATCGTGGACGTGGCGACGCTGACCGGCGCGCAGATGCTCGCGCTCGGCAACCGCACCGGCGGGGTGATGTCCAACGACGAGGAGTTCCGCACCCAGGTCGAGTCGGCGGCCGAGCGGGCCGGCGAGGACCTCTGGCCGATGCCGCTGCCCGCGTACCTGCGCAAGTCGCTCGACTCGGAGGTGGCCGACATCGTCAACGTCGGCGAGCGGATGGGCGGGATGCTCGTCGGCGGGCTGTTCCTGAAGGAGTTCGTCGCCGACGGCATGCCGTGGGCGCACCTGGACATCGCGGGCCCGGCGTTCAACTCGGCCCCGGCGCACGGGTACACGCCGAAGGGCGGCACCGGCTACGCGGTGCGCACGCTGGTGCAGCTCGCCCAGGACGCGGCCGACGGGCTGCTGTAGGCGTCGTTGTATATGTCGTCGTCGTAAGTGTGAATATTGCGAAGCGTGAGCCGTGGACGGGTGATCACAGCTCACGCTTCGCCTTGGCCTGCGCGGCGATGCGGGCGTTCCACTCCCGCATCCGCTGCGGATAGCCGACCACGGCGGCGGCGTACGCCGGAATGCCGAGGCGGTGCGCGAGCTGGTGCGCCGCCTGCGGCCCGGGCACCCGGCGCCGGGTCCACTCGCCGTCGGCGGCAACCAGCACCACTGTGGTTTCCGTCACAGCCGTGCGCGGCTCGACGAAGGCCTCGACACCCGTGCGCGAACGGGCGAAACGGGCCAGATGGGCTTCGTCCTCGCGCAGACGGCGGGCGTCGCCGACCCTGCCACCTGCGGACCTACCACTGCGGCGGAACAACGCCACCGTGCATCACCTCATTGAGTTCAGCCGACCGCGACCGGATTGCGGACGAGCGCGTTCGCTGCGCCGACGAGTAGCCGAACCGCTCAACTCCACGGTGGCCACGCCGTCCGCGGGCGCGCAACCGCGCCCTCCCCGACCGCACTAAGCTGGCGCAGTACCAACCAACCGCCCCGACCTACCGCAGCCCGACACGTCGGGACCGCACGCGCCGAGAGGCCCCTCACCTGCGCGGGTGGCAGGATGCTTGTCAGTGTGCCATCCCGGGGCGCTCGGCGATCCGGATTCCCGCCATCCGGCCCCGTAGGGGCGCACGTTAGACGACGCGAGGAGACGACAAGTGGCTGACGCCGGGAATATGTTCGACGTAGTGATCCTCGGCGGCGGGTCCGGCGGTTACGCCTGCGCATTCCGCGCCGCCGACCTTGGCATGAACGTCGCCCTGATCGAGAAGGCGGAGCTCGGCGGGACCTGTCTGCACCGCGGTTGCATCCCCACCAAGGCGCTGCTGCACGCGGCCGAGGTGGCCGACCTGGCCCGCGAGGGCGCCACCTTCGGCATCCAGAGCCAGGTGACCGGCATCGACATGGCCGGGGTCAACAGCTACAAGGACGGCGTGGTCGGCCAGCTGTACAAGGGCCTCCAGGGCGTGGTCAAGGCCCGCAAGATCACCTTCGTGGCGGGCGAGGGCGTGCTGAGCGCGCCGAACCAGGTGACGGTGAACGGCGAGGTGTACACCGGCCGCAACGTGGTGCTGGCCACCGGCTCGGTGCCCAAGTCGCTGCCCGGCCTGAACATCGACGGCCAGCGGATCATCAGCAGCGACCACGCGCTCAAGCTCGACCGGGTGCCGGCCTCCGCGGTGGTGCTCGGCGGCGGCGTGATCGGCTGCGAGTTCGCCTCGGTGTGGAAGTCCTTCGGCGCGGAGGTGACGATCGTCGAGGCGCTGCCGCACCTGGTGCCGCTGGAGGACGAGAACTCCTCGAAGCTGCTGGAGCGGGCGTTCCGCCGACGGGGCATCAAGTTCGAGCTGGGCAACCGGTTCTCCGGTGTCGAGACTGTGACACTTCCTTCTGGGGAGACCGGCGTGCGCGTCTCCACCGAGAACGGCAAGACCTTCGACGCCGAGTTGCTGCTGGTCGCGGTCGGCCGCGGGCCGGTGTCCGCGAACCTCGGCTACGAGCAGGCCGGGGTGGTCATGGACCGCGGCTATGTGAAGGTCAACGAGTACTGCCAGACCTCGGTCCCGGGCGTGTACGCGGTCGGCGACCTGATCCCGACGCTGCAACTCGCGCACGTCGGCTTCGCCGAGGGCATCCTGGTCGCCGAGCACATCGCGGGCCTGAACCCGCGCCCGATCGACTACGACGGCGTCCCGCGGGTCACGTACTCGCACCCCGAGGTGGCCTCCTGCGGCGTCACCGAGGCGGTCGCGAAGGAGCGCTACGGCGCCGACCACGTCAAGACGCTGAACTACAACCTGGCCGGCAACGGCAAGAGCAAGATCCTCAAGACGCAGGGCGAGGTCAAGCTGGTGCAGATCGTCGGCGTGCCCGGCGAGGACGACCGGGTGGTCGGCATCCACATCGTGACGGACCGGGCCGGCGAGTTGGTGGCCGAGGCGCAGCTGATCTACAACTGGGACGCCACGCCGGGCGACGTCGCGCAGTTCGTGCACGCGCACCCGTCGCAGGCCGAGTCCATCGGCGAGGCGCACATGGCGCTGGCCGGCAAGCCGCTCCACGTGCACGACTGACGGTGCCCCCTTCCGAACGACGATGACTAGCGAAGTCAGGAGAGAAGACCAATGCCGGTATCAGTAACGATGCCCGCGCTCGGCGAGTCGGTCACCGAGGGCACCGTCACCCGGTGGCTGAAGAAGGAAGGGGAGTCGGTCGAGATCGACGAGCCGCTGCTCGAGGTCTCCACCGACAAGGTGGACACCGAGATCCCGTCCCCCGCCGCCGGCGTGGTGCTGTCGATCCGGGTCGGCGAGGACGAGACCGTGGAGGTCGGCGCCGAGCTGGCGCTGATCGGCGGCGCGAATGAGGCGGCACCGGTTCAGGCGCAGCCTGCGCCCGTGCAGGCACCCGCGCCGACTCCCGCGCCGACTCCCGCGCCGCAGCCTGTGCAGGACGCCGTGCCCGCACCGCCGACGCCCGCACCCGCCCCGGCACCGGCACCGCAGGCACCGGCCGGTGGCCCGGCGAACGGCACTCCGGTCGTCCTTCCGGCGCTCGGCGAGTCGGTGACCGAGGGGACCGTCACGCGCTGGCTCAAGGCGGTCGGCGAGACCGTGGAGATCGACGAGCCGCTGCTGGAGATCTCCACCGACAAGGTGGACACCGAGATCCCGGCGCCCGCCTCCGGCGTGGTCGTCGCGATCAACGTGGGCGAGGACGAGACCGTCGCGGTCGGCACGACGCTCGCGGTGATCGGCGCTCCCGGCGCGGCTCCGGCTCAGGCACCTGCACCGGCGGCGCCGGCCGCCGCGACTCCGCCTCCGGCACCGGCACCGCAGTCCATGCAGGCCGCCGCCCCGCCCGCACCGGCTCCGGCGCCGGCTCCCGTGGCACCCGCTCCCGCTCCCGCACCCACGCCGCCCCCGGCTCCGGCCGCACCCACGCCGCAGGCTGCCGCTCCGGCTCCCGCTCCCGCGCAGGCTGCCTCGGCCGACGAGGGCCCCGGTGCGTACGTGACCCCGCTGGTCCGCAAGCTCGCCGCCGAGCGCGGCGTGGACCTCAACACGGTCAACGGCACCGGCGTCGGCGGACGCATCCGCAAGCAGGACGTCATCGACGCGGCCAAGGCGCTCGTGCCGCCCGCTCCCGCGCCGACCGAGGCGCCGACCGTCAACGGCGTCGCGGCCGCCCCGAGCGCGGGTCCCGCACCGGTCGCGGTCTCGCCGCTGCGCGGGCGCACCGAGAAGCTTTCACGGCTGCGGGCGCTCATCGCCCGGCGGATGGTCGAGTCGCTCCAGGTCTCCGCCCAGCTGACCACCGTGGTCGAGGTGGACGTCACCGCGATCGCCCGGCTGCGCGACCGGGCCAAGAAGGACTTCGAGGCCCGCGAGGGCGTCAAGCTGTCCTTCCTGCCGTTCTTCGCCGTCGCCGCGATCGAGGCGCTCAAGCAGTACCCGCAGCTCAACGCCTCGATCGACGTGGAGGCCGGTACCGTCACCTACCACGGCTCGGAGAACCTCGGGATCGCGGTGGACACCGAGCGCGGGCTGCTGGTCCCGGTGATCAAGAACGCCGGGGACCTGAACCTCGGCGGACTGGCCCGGGCCATCGCGGACCTGGCCGGACGCACCCGGGACAACAAGGTCTCCCCGGACGAGCTGGCCGGCGGTACTTTCACGCTGACCAACACCGGTTCGCGTGGCGCGCTGTTCGACACCCCGATCATCAACCAGCCGCAGGTCGGCATCCTGGGCACCGGCGCCGTGGTCAAGCGGCCGGCCGTGGTCACCGACGCGGTGCTCGGCGAGGTCATCGCGGTGCGCTCGACCGTTTACCTGGCGCTCAGCTACGACCACCGGCTGGTGGACGGCGCGGACGCGGCCCGGTTCCTGAGCGCGGTCAAGGCCCGGCTCGAGGAGGGCCGCTTCGAGTCCGAGCTGGGCCTCTGACCTGGCGGTCCGACGATCCGACCGTACGTCCCGGCGGCTGCCTCGCGGGTCTCTCCGCGCGGCGGCCGCCGGGACGGTCTCGTCTGAGCGGACCGCGCCCGAGAGGACCGCGCCCAAGAAGCCGCTGTGTAGTTGCTCAGGAAGAAGTTGTACGGTAAACCGACCGACGGGCGGCACCACACTGCGGCACTACACACACTGAGGAAGCTCGAGACGATGGCATCGCAGGCCAGTAAGAAGAGCGCGCAGGAGCGCCGGGCGCAGCTGGAGAAGCTGCGCGCGGAACAGGCGCGCAAGGACCGGCAGCGCAAGATCTACTTCGGCATCGGCTCGGGCGCGCTGGTGGCCGTGCTGGTCGCCGGCCTGGTCTGGCTGGGCGTGTCGAAGTCGGACTCGTCCACCCCGGCGGACAACACCGCCAACCAGACCCAGAACGCGCTGGCCCAGGCCTGGAGCGGACTGAACGGCCAGACCGTGGACGGCGTCTCGGCGCAGACCGCCGAGCAGCTCGTCTACCACATCCACGCGCACCTGGCGATCTACGTCAACGGCACCCAGAAGGCGGTACCGGCCGGTATCGGCATCGTCCAGCCGTGGCAGACCTCGCCGCTCCAGGACGGCTCGATGTTCGTGGGCGGCGGCAAGCAGATCTACTACCTGCACACGCACGACAACACCGGCATCCTGCACGTCGAGTCGCCGACGCAGACCACGTACACCCTCGGCCAGGTCTTCGCCGAGTGGAACCAGCCGCTGTCCGAGACCCAGGTCGGGCCGGCCACCGGCAGCGTGATCGCCTACGTGAACGGCCACAAGTACACCGGCGACCCGTCGAAGATCGAGCTGACCCCGCACGCGACGATCCAGCTGGACGTCGGCAAGGACGTCGCCTTCGTGCCGTACACCTTCCCCTCGGGTCTGTAAGCGCCCCGGGTCCTCGGGCCCGTCCGGCGGGAACGCCGCCCGGTCGGCGACCTGAACTGCACCGATATTCGGATTCTGACGATCCCCCAGCGGGTAGGAAGACCGGGATGCCGGTCCGCACTCGCTGGGGGTTTCTCGTATGCGTGTTGACGTGTGCGTCGTCGGCGGGGGCGTCGCCGGGCTCGCGGTCGCGGGCCGGCTGTCGGAGGCGGGGCTGAGTGTCATCGTCCTTGAGGCCGGGCAGCAGCTCGGCGGGCGCACGCGGGACGAACGCGTAGACGGCTACACGCTCTCGGACGGCGGGCATCTGCTGCACACGACGTGGTCAACGCTGCGGCAGACCGTCACGCCGAGCGCGCTCGCGCTCGGCGGTTTCGCCCCGGGGGTGCGGATCTGCGCCGGAGGGCGGCGCATCCGCTTCGGCGCGGCGCCGACTCGGCCGCAGCAGACCTTCTCGGCGCTGCGCATGCCGATCGGCACGGCGACGGACAAGGCGCGGCTGTCCAAGCTGCTGTACCGCCTGGGCACCGGCGCACCGGAACGCGCACTGTCCGGCCCGGAGCACTCCGCCGCGGACTCGTTCGCGGTGCGCGGGTACTCCGCGGAGCTGATCGACCAGTTCCTGCGGCCGTACCTCGCCGGGATGGCCGCCGACGAGGACCTGGCCGCATCGGTGCGCGGCGCCGACTGGCTGCTGCGGCTGCTGGTGCGCGGCCGGTTCGCGGTGGCCGGCGGCGGGATCGGTGCGGTGGCACGCGAACTGGCCGCGCGGCTGCCGAAGGGCACGGTGCGGCTGGGCAGCCGGGTCCACACGGTGCGCGCGGACCGCGT
>JBKOWZ010000242.1:0-14926 GCA_046724665.1 Actinomycetota bacterium | reverse complement strand
GGGGGGGGGCGCGGGGGGGGGGGGGGGGGGGTGGGGGGGGGGGCGCGCTCCGGGTCAGGCCAGGAGGCTGAGCCAGGTGGGGTGGGGGATTAAGTGTGAGTTCGTATGTGGTGTTGGTCGGACTTACTGGTCTGCATGGGTTGTCTTGCGTGACGCGGTGGGGTGGCGCGGGTTGACAGGACGAGGGCTGGTCGCGTCTTGAAATCGCGGGGACCGGGCGTGCCCGGTCATGCCGTTGTGTCGGGGCACGGGACGGGCACGGACCGATCGTTCCGGCGTGCCACGAACGACCTCGGATTGCGGCCCGGCCGATAATCCGAGGTCGTTCCGTTTTCCGGCACCTATGCTTGATGCGCTATGGCCAGTGAGCATCGCCGACCGGACGGGTCCGCTCCCATCGCGGCATCCGATGCAGGTGTAGGTGCAGGTGAAGGTGAAGAGGTACAGGTAGAGGGAGTAGAGGGAGAGGTAGCGGCTGCGGACGCGGCTCCTGCGGCTGCGACGGGCGCAGCCGGTAGGGCGGCGGGCGGTGCGTTAACGCTCGATGGCCTGTATGGCAGGCTCAGCGAGGTCTCGCTTTGGGACGAGGCGCGGCTGCGGCGACGGCTTAGCGGCGCGCGCAAGGTGCGGCGCCCCGAGGCGATAGCCGCCGTGCGGGCGCAGATCGAGGGGCAGATCGACGCTGCGGCGGCTCGGCTCTCGGCGCGGCGCGGTGGAGTGCCGGCGATCAACTACGCGGAAGAGCTGCCGGTCAGCCAGAAGCGGGACGAGATCCTCGCGGCGATCCGGGACCACCAGGTGGTGATCGTCGCCGGGGAGACGGGCTCGGGCAAGACCACTCAGCTGCCGAAGATCTGTCTGGAGCTGGGCCGCGGCGTACGCGGGACGATCGGGCACACCCAGCCGCGGCGGCTGGCCGCGCGCACTGTGGCCGAGCGGATCGCGCAGGAGCTCAAGACGCCGCTGGGCGGCGCCGTCGGGTACAAGGTCCGGTTCACCGAGCAGGGCGGCGAGCACGTCAACGTCAAGCTCATGACGGACGGGATCCTGCTGGCGGAGTTGCAGCATGATCGCGAGCTGTTGAGGTATGACACGCTGATCATCGACGAGGCTCATGAGCGAAGCCTGAACATCGACTTCATCCTGGGGTACCTGAAGCAGTTGCTGCCGCGCAGGCCAGACCTGAAGGTGATCATCACTTCGGCGACGATCGATCCGGAGCGCTTCGCCGAACACTTCGCCGACGCGCGGGGGCCGGCGCCGATCGTCGAGGTGTCGGGGCGCACGTATCCGGTCGAGATGCGGTATCGGCCGATCGTGGATCTTGAGGATCCGGACGGGGATACGGATCGGGATCAGATTCAAGCCATCTGCGACGCCGTGGAGGAACTGGAGCGCGAGGCTCCGGGGGACGTCCTGGTCTTCCTGAGCGGGGAGCGGGAGATTAGGGATACGGCAGATGCCTTAGGCAAGCTCGGGCTACGTCATACGGAGGTGCTGCCGCTTTACGCACGGCTGTCCACGGCTGAGCAGCACCGCGTGTTCCAGCCGCACACGGGTCGGCGGATCGTGCTGGCGACGAACGTGGCCGAGACGTCCCTGACCGTGCCGGGCATCAAGTACGTGGTTGACCCTGGTACGGCGCGGATCTCCCGGTACAGCCACCGGCTCAAGGTGCAGCGGCTGCCGATCGAGGCGATTTCGCAGGCCTCGGCGAATCAGCGGGCGGGGCGGTGCGGACGTACGTCGGACGGCGTGTGTATCCGGCTTTACTCGGAGGCGGACTTCGAGAGGCGGGCACGGTTCACGGAGCCGGAGATCCTGCGTACGAACCTGGCCTCCGTGATCCTGCAAATGACGGCGATCGGGCTCGGCGACATCGCGGCATTCCCGTTCGTGGAGGCGCCGGACCGACGCAACGTGCGGGATGGGATGGATCTGCTGCACGAGTTGGGGGCGATTGAGGCGCCGGGGGTGGGAGCGGGGACGGGAGCGGCGGCGCAGCCTAAGCTGACGGAGGTCGGACGGAAGCTGGCCCGGCTGCCGGTGGACCCCCGGTTGGCCCGGATGGTGGTCGAGGCCGCACGCACCGGCTGCGTCAACGAGGTGCTGGTGATCGCGGCGGCGCTGTCGATCCAGGACCCGCGCGAACGGCCTGCGGATAAGCAGGCGGCTGCCACGCAGTCGCACGCGCGGTTCGTGGACAAGGAGCAGCAGTCTGATTTTCTGACGTACCTACGGCTATGGGAGTACCTGCGGGAGAAGCAGCGGGAGCTGTCGTCCAATCAGTTCCGCAAGCTGTGCAAGAACGAGTTCCTGCACTACCTGCGGGTACGCGAGTGGCAGGACCTGCACTCGCAGCTGCGGCAGGTGGCGAAGGACCTCGGAGTGACGCCGAACACGGCGCCGGCCGATCCGGCGATGGTGCACCAGGCGGTGCTCAGCGGGCTGTTGTCCCACATCGGGATGTACGAGCCGGAGAAGCGCGAGTACTTAGGGGCGCGCAACGCCCGGTTTGCGATCTTTCCGGGGTCGTCGCTGTTCAAGAAGTCGCCGCGCTGGGTCATGGCGGCGGAGCTGGTGGAGACCTCACGGCTCTGGGGGCGGATCGCCGCGCGGATCGAGCCGGAGTGGGCGGAGAGCCTGGCCGAGCACCTGGTCAAGCGCGGCTACAGCGAGCCGCACTGGTCCGCGGAGCAGGGCGCGGTGCTGGCGTACGAGAAGGTGACGCTGTACGGGCTGCCGATCGTGGCCCAGCGCCGGGTGAACTACGGAAAGATCGACCCGGGGCTCAGCCGCGAGCTGTTCATCCGGCACGCGCTGGTGCAGGGGGAATGGCGCACACACCACGAGTTCTATCGGCGTAACCGGGCCCTGTTGGGCGAGATCGAGGAGCTGGAGAACCGGGCTCGACGGCGCGACATCGCCGTGCACGACGACGCCATCTTCGCGTTCTACGACCAGCGGGTCGGCAAGGACGTCGTCTCGGCCGCGCACTTCGACCGCTGGTGGAAGGAGGCTCGGCGGGAGCGGCCGGAGCTGCTGGACTTCGAGCGGACGATGCTGGTCAACGAGCGTGCTGGCGCCGTGCTTGAGGAGGACTACCCGGACGTCTGGCGGCAGGGGCGGCTGCGGTTCAAGCTGACCTACCAGTTCGAGCCCGGCACGGACGCGGACGGCGTGACCGTGCACATCCCGCTGGCGGTGCTCAACCAGGTCGAGCCGGCAGGCTTCGACTGGCAGATCCCGGGGTTGCGCGAAGAGCTGGTCACCGAGCTGATCCGCTCGCTGCCCAAGCCGATCCGGCGCAGCTTCGTACCCGCGCCGAACTACGCGAAAGCGCTGCTCGAACGGCTGCCGGCGCGCGAGGGCGTGTTGCTGGAGGGCCTGGAGCGAGAGATGCGGCGGATGGGGGCGCCGGGGCTGGAGCGGGAGGACTGGGATCTGGGTCGCGTGCCCGAGCACTTGAAGATGACGTTCAGGGTGGTGGATGAGCGCGGAAAGAAGATCGCGGAGGACAAGGACCTGGAAGCGCTCAAGCTGCGGCTCAAGGCGAAGGTGCGCGAGTCGATCTCGGCGGCGGCCGACGACCTGGAACGCAGCGGGCTCAAGAGCTGGGAGTTCGGCACGATCGCGCGCACCTTCGAGCAGCACCGGCGCGGCGTGGCGATGAAGGCTTACCCGGCGCTGGTGGACGAGGGCGGATCGGTCGGCATCAAGCTGCTGGACACCGAGCAGGAGCAGGCCGAGTCGATGCGGCTTGGGGTGCGGCGGCTGCTGATGCTGACCATCCCGTCGCCGAACAAGTCGATGCTCGCCGCGCTGGACAACCGGGAGAAGCTGGCACTGGGGACGAATCCGTACGGTCCGGTCCCTAGGCTGTTCGAGGACTGTGTGGCGTGTGCGGCTGATTATCTGATCGATCGTCACGGGGGCGTGGTCTGGGACGCGGAGGGCTTCGCGCTGCTGCGCGACAAGGTCCGCGAGGACCTGGCGGAAGCCGCGGAGACCGTCGTGAAGCTGGCGGCCGCGATTCTGGCTGCCTCACACGAGCTCGACCGGCGGTTGCGCGGCGCGGCGAGCCTGTCGCTGCTGCCGTCGCTCAACGACGCGCGCGCTCAGCTTGCGGGGCTGGTACGGCCCGGGTTCATCTCGGAAACCGGCTACGAGCAGCTCGCCCACGTGCCGCGTTACCTGCGCGCGTTGAGCTACCGGCTGGAGAAGATGGCCGACGATCCGTACCGCGACCAGGCGAACGTGGCGAAGATGCAGCAGTTGCAGGACGAGTACGAGGCCGCGTTGGCACGTGTGCCGCGTGGCCGGCGGCCGGGTGACGAGCTCACGCGGGCGCGCTGGATGCTGGAAGAGCTGCGGGTCAGCCTGTTCGCCCAACAGCTCGGCACGGCCTACCCGGTGTCGGAGAAGCGGGTGCGCAAGGTGCTCGGCGCGTAGCGGGCCGGGTGTTGGCGTTGGCGTTGGCCGGAAACAGGCACGGCTCAGCAGGACCCGGCGTGCACCGTGGTCCCGCTGAGCCGATCGTATGTTCTGATCCCCCCGGCGCGGGTATGAACCCGCCGGTCAGCCCTCTGCGCGCTGCGCCGGGATGCCAGCCAACAGCGCCCGCACCTCAGCCTCGCGGTACCGGCGGTGGCCGCCGAGAGTGCGAATCGAGGTGAGCTTGCCGGCCTTGGCCCAGCGGGTCACCGTCTTCGGGTCCACCCGGAACATCGTGGCGACCTCTGCCGGGGTCAGCAGCGGCTCCGCTTCGGGCGTACGCGCGGTCATGAACGGCCTCCTCCATTGAACGGACCGCTCCGCGCGGTCCGGTTCGGCTGGATCCTCCCCGATAGCCCGTCATGCCCCCGCTGTCCGCAAATGGGCGTGTCGGTGATCGGACGAACGTCTTGTCGTTCAAGAACTAGAAGTACACCATCCGGAGCGGTTTGGCGGCGAACTCTATGAAATCGATACACACGGACCACAACTTCGCCGATACACCCGAGCCTGCCATTTGCGGACAGTAGCGACACCGTGACGTCTCGTCACCCGCTTCGTCAGGCATCGCCGCGCAGCTGTACCGCGACAGGATATGGATACACCCGATCACGCCGGGCCACCGACTGTGCCCAGCGCGGCCGACTCGGCTCTAGGCTGTGCGCAGGCTTGACTGCGCACTCGAAAAGGAGTCCCGAGCAGTGACCAGCACCGTCGCCACAAGCGTCCCGGTATCCGCGCCTTCCACCTCGCCGTTCCAGGCCGGCGGCCCCGAGCAGGTCGTGTACTGTCACGACGAGCCGACCGGGCTGCGCGCCATCATCGCGATCCACTCGACCGCGCTGGGCCCGGCCCTCGGCGGGACCCGCTTCTTCCCGTACGCGACCGAGGCGGACGCCCTCGCCGACGTCCTGAACCTCGCCCGCGGCATGGCGTACAAGAACGCCCTCGCCGGGCTGGACCTCGGCGGCGGGAAGGCCGTGATCATCGGCGACCCGGCCGCCGACAAGAGCGAGGCGCTGCTGCGCGCCTACGGCCGCTTCGTCCAGTCTCTCGGCGGCCGTTACTACACCGCCTGCGACGTGGGCACTTATGTGCAGGACATGGACGTGGTCGCGCGCGAGTGCGACTACGTGACCGGCCGTTCCCCGCAGTACGGCGGCGCGGGCGACTCGTCGATCCTGACCGCGTTCGGCGTGTTCCAGGGCATGCGCGCCTGCGCCCAGGCCGTCTGGGGCGAGCCGACGCTGGCCGGCCGGCGGGTCGGCATCGCGGGCGTCGGCAAGGTCGGCCGCCATCTGATCACCCACCTGCTCGAGGACGGGGCGCGCATCACCGTCACCGATGTGAACGCGGCGGCGCTGGATTGGGTTCGGCGGAATCATGCTGAGCTGACCGTAGTGGAATCAACCGAGGAACTCATCCGATCCGGGCTGGATGTCTACGCCCCGTGCGCGCTCGGCGGGGCGCTCGACGACGAGACGGTCGCCGCACTGACCGCGTCCGTCGTCTGCGGCGGCGCGAACAACCAGCTCGCGCACCCGGGCATCGACAAGGCGCTGGCCGACCGGGGCATCCTGTACGCGCCGGACTACGTGGTCAACGCGGGTGGCGTGATCCAGGTCGGCGATGAGGCGGCGTACCGGGACCGCGGCGGGTTCTCGTTCGAGCGCGCACGCAAGCGCGCCGAGGGGATCTTCGACACGATGCTGACGATCCTCCGGTCGTCCGGCGAAGAAGGCGTGCCGCCGGCGGTGGCCGCCGACCGGCTCGCCGAGAGCCGGATGCGCGACGTGTCCCGGTTGCGCGGAATTCTGCTCCCGGACGCCGCGCAGGGACGCCGGGGCTGAGCCGCGGAGGGCGGTAGCGGGGCCGGGCGGTGGCGCGGACGAACCGATCGTGCGCCGCCCCACCGCCGCTCGCTACCGCACCTGGTGCCGCGCGGATTCGGGCAGATCGGGCCCGGGCGATCCCCGGTTCCGGCGCCGAAACGGCGCTACACCCGTCCGAGTGCCAAATCGACCTGATACGCCGCCGCACTGTATCCTCGTGCGAGGTATCTCCTCGTCGCTGATTCAAATCGCGGCCCATGTGCCGTACCGAACCGGCGGGGAACCAGGTACCTTTGACTTTGTGACCGGTCCCGCGATCCCCACCGAGGCACCGGTCGCGTAAGTGACTGTTGTCAGTGATCATGTGTCGAGACCCGGGGCCGAGAGCGCCCCGTCGTTGAGGGGGTCGAGCCAATGGGGCGCGGCCGGGCCAAGGCCAAGCAGACCAAGGTCGCCCGCCAGCTGAAGTACAGCGGCGGCGTGACGGATCTCGATCGTCTGCGGTCTGAACTGGGCGTCAGTGATTCGCGCAGCAACGGCGCCGAGGACCACGACCTCGAGGAGCGCTACGCGGCCTGGGCGGATCAGGATGACGACGAGGAGGAAGAAGAGGACGAGGAGGACGAGGGTCCTTACCGTCCTCACGGGGGCAACGGGACCAACGGCAACAGCCGTCACCGAGCCAGCTAGCCGGTCTTAAGGCGCTCGACGCGAGTCGGGCGCCTTTTGCTGTCGGCGGGATGACGTGCGGCGGCAGCGGCTGGCTCGGCGGATGGCTGACGAATCCGGTCTCAGCCGGTCGGCCGGCTGGGGTCGCGGTTCAGGCCCGGGTACTCAACTTGAGTAGTCGCCGGTGAGCTGTGCGGTACCCGGGGCGTCTGCCGAGGCCGCGCGCTCGATCGAACCGAGCAGCCAGGCTCCCTGTCCCAGTTCGCGCAACGTGGCCAACGTCACGTCCGCGAGGTCGGCCGGGATCACCGCGACCATGCCGACGCCCATGTTGAGAGTGCGTTCCAGCTCTTCGCGCTCGATCGAACCGACCGCGCCGACCACCTCGAACACCGGGGCCGGCCGCCAGGTCGAGCGGTCGAGCCGGGCGTGCAGGCCCGCGGGGACGACCCGGGCCAGATTCGCCGCCAACCCGCCGCCGGTGATGTGCGCGTAGGCGTGCACCTCGACCCGCCGGGCCAGTTCCAGGCAGCTGCGGGAGTAGATCCGGGTCGGCTCGAGCAACTCCTCGCCGAGGGTGCGGCCGAACTCGGCGACCGGCCGGTCGAGCGACCAGCCGGCCCGGTCCAGCAGCACGTGCCGGACCAGCGAGTACCCGTTCGAGTGCAGGCCGGACGAGGCCAGCGCGACCACCGCGTTGCCCTCCCGGATCCGCTCTGGCCCGAGCAGCGCCTCGGCCTCGACGACCCCGGTCGCCGCGCCCGCGACGTCGTACTCGTCGGCCGCGAGCAGGCCGGGGTGCTCGGCGGTCTCGCCGCCGACCAGCGCGCAGCCGGCCTGTACGCAGGCCTCGGCGATGCCGCGCACGATCGCCGCGACGCGCTCGGGGACCACCTTGCCGGTGGCGATGTAGTCGGTCATGAACAGCGGCTCGGCCCCGCAGACGACCAGGTCATCGACGACCATGCCGACCAGGTCGAAGCCGATGGTGTGGTGCACGTCCATCCGCTGCGCGACGGCCACCTTGGTGCCGACGCCGTCGGTGGACGTGGCCAGCAGCGGCCGCCGGTAGGCCGTCAGCTTCGAGGCGTCGAAGAGCCCGGCGAAGCCGCCGAGCCCGCCGACGACCTCGGGCCGGGTGGCCTTGGCCACCCACTGCTTCATCAGCTCGACCGCGCGGTCCCCCGCCTCGATATCGACTCCGGCCGCCGCGTAGGTCGCGCCGCCGGGGCGGCCGGGGCGTGAGGTGTCGGTCACGCTGGTTCCCTTCGGGTGATTCAGGCGAGGGGTCAGGAGAGTCGGTGCGAGCCGGTCAGCCGCGATTCAGGCGGTTCAGGTAAATCGACCACGGTTCAGGGACGGGCCAGGGCGGAGGCCGCGGCGGCGGGCACTTCGAGCAGGTGCTTGCCGAGCTGTTCCGGGTCGGGCAACGCGACCGGGTAGACCCCGTCGAAGCAGGCGCGGCACAGCCGGTCCGCCGGGATCGTGGTGGACTCGATCATGCCTTCGAGGGAAATGTAGCCGAGCGAGTCCGCGCCGAGGGAGGTGGCGATCTCGTCGATGTTCAGCCCGTTGGCGATCAGCTCGGCCCGCGTGGCGAAGTCGATGCCGTAGAAGCACGGCCACTTGACCGGCGGCGAGGAGATCCGGATGTGGACCTCGCGCGCTCCCGCCTCGCGCAGCATCCGAACCAGCGCGCGCTGGGTGTTGCCGCGCACGATCGAATCGTCCACCACGACCAGCCGCTTGCCCTCGATCACCTCGCGCAGCGGATTGAGCTTGAGGCGGATGCCGAGTTGGCGGATGGTCTGGCTGGGCTGGATGAACGTGCGGCCGACGTAGGCGTTCTTGACCAGGCCCTGGCCGTACGGGATGCCGGACTGCTCGGCGTAGCCGATCGCGGCCGGGGTGCCGGACTCCGGTGTCGGAATGACCAGGTCGGCCTCGACCGGGTGCTCGCGGGCCAGGCGGCGCCCCATCTCGACCCGGGAGGCGTTGACGGAGCGTCCGGCGATGCTGGTGTCCGGCCGGGCCAGGTAGACGTACTCGAAGACGCAGCCCTTGGGCTCGGCGACGGCGAAGCGGCGGCTGCGCAGCCCGTTCTCGTCGACGGCGATCAGCTCGCCGGGATCGACTTCGCGCACGAACGAGGCGCCGACGATGTCCAGCGCGGCGGTCTCGCTGGCCACCACATAGCCGCGCTCGAGCCGGCCGAGCACCAAGGGCCGGATGCCCTGCGGGTCACGCGCCGCGTAAAGCGTGGTCTCGTCCATGAACACCAGCGAGAAGGCGCCGTGCAGGCGCGGCAGGATGTCGATCGCGGCCTCTTCGAGCGGCCGGTCGGACCGGCTGGCCAGCAGCTCGGTCATCAGGTCGCTGTCCGAGGTGGCGCCGCGGTCCTTGCCGGGCAGCTCGCCGGTGGCTCGCGCCTCGGCGACCATCTGAGCCAGCTGCGCGGTGTTGGTCAGGTTGCCGTTGTGGCCGAGGGCCAGCGCGCCGTGGCCGGTGGCGCGGAAGGTGGGCTGGGCGTTCTCCCAGACCGAGGAGCCTGTGGTGGAGTAGCGGGTGTGGCCGACCGCCAGGTGTCCTTGCAGCGAGCTGAGGGTGGCCTCGTCGAAGACCTGCGAGACCAGACCCATGTCCTTGTAGACCAGGATCTGCGAGCCGTTGGAGACGGCGATGCCCGCCGACTCCTGGCCGCGGTGTTGGAGGGCGTAGAGGCCGAAGTAGCTGAGCTTGGCGACTTCCTCTCCGGGGGCCCAGACCCCGAAGACTCCGCAGGCGTCCCGCGGACTCTTGTCGTCGGCGAAGGTTTCGTGGGAGAGACGTCCGTCCGGGCGAGTCACGCTTCCAGCTTACGTGATGCGCGGCGGTTGTCAGACCGTCGGTTGATATTGATGTTGTGTTCAAGGTGTGCATTCAAAGCACGTGTGCGGTCATGGCAGCGGCAGCAGGCCTGACAGGTCGCTGCGCGGTCCGTAGGCGCTGATCCGGCCCTGCGCCACGGCATCCGCCCAGTTCAGCTCGCCGAGCGCGAGGCCGAGCCAGGTGTCCGCGTCGAGCTCGACGACGTTCGGCGGCGTGCCGCGAGTATGCCGCGGACCCTCGACGCACTGGACCGCGATGAACGGAGGCACCCGCAACTCGACGCTGTGGCCTGGAACCCGCTGCGCGAAGGCCCGCACGCTCGCCTTGATCAGCACGCCGAGCGCCGCGCGGTCGCCGGGGACGAGCGCGGCGCGGGCGGCGTGCAGTTCCTGACGGTCCATCGGTTCGTGGTCCTGCTTTCGGGCTTCCTGCCTCGAGTCTTGAGTCGCGCGTCGCGGATCTTAGGTCGTGTCGCGGGTCTCGCGTCGTACGGCCAGTCAGCCGAAGAGTGCCGGGAAGGTGCCTGTGTGCGCGCGGCGCAGTTCGTCGAGCGGGATGGAGAACTGACCCTGCACCTCGACCGCGTCGCCTTCCACGACGCCGATCCGGGCGACCGGCAGGCCGCGAGACCGGCACAGGTCGTTGAACCGCGACTCCTCGGTGCGCGGCACGGCGACGATGGCGCGCCCCGCGGACTCGGAGAAGAGCGCGACGAAGGGGTCGCCGCCAACCTGGCCGAGCGTAGTGTCGGTGGGCACGGTGTTGGTGGGCGCAGTGTCGGTGAGCACCGTGTCGGAGGGCGCACCGTCGGGGAGCACCCTGTCGGCGAGGACGGCGTCGGTAACTACGGTCTCATTGTTGCCGAGCGCAGCGTCGGGGAGCGTGATCCGGGCGCCGTGGCCGCCGCGCAGTGCGGACTCGACGATGGCCTGGATCAGGCCCCCGTCGGACAGGTCGTGCGCGGCGGAGAGCATGCCGTCCCGGGAGCCGGTGATCAGGACCTCGGCCAGCAGCCGTTCGCGCTCCAGGTCAACCCTCGGCGGCAGGCCGCCGAGGTGGCCGTGCACGACATGCGCCCACTCGGAGCCGCCGAACTCGTCGCGTGTCTCGCCGAGCAGCAGCAGGATGTCGCCCTCGGTCTCGAAGGCGAGGCGGGTGCGCCGGGTCACGTCGTCGATCACGCCGAGCACGCCGACGATGGGCGTCGGGTGGATCGCCACGGATCCGGCCTCGCCGCCGTCTGAAGCAGAACGCTGCGTCTGGTTGTAGAACGAGACGTTGCCGCCGGTAACCGGAGTGCCGAGGAGCTGGCAGGCGTCGGCCAGCCCGCGGGTCGCCTCGGCGAACTGCCACATGACCGCGGGATCCTCGGGGGAGCCGAAGTTGAGGCAGTCGGTGACGGCGAGCGGCCTGGCGCCGGTCGCGGCGACGTTGCGGTACGCCTCGGCCAGGGCGAGCTGCGCGCCGGTGTAGGGGTCGAGCTTGGTGTAGCGGCCGTTGCCGTCGGTGGCCAGGGCGATGCCGAGGTTCGACTCCTCGTCGAGGCGCAGCATCCCCGAGTCTTCGCCGTGCGCGAGGACGGTGTTGCCGCGCACCCGGTGGTCGTACTGCTGGACGACCCAGCTCTTGTCGGCCAGGTTCGGGGCGGCGACCAGGCGCAGCACGGTCTCCCGCAGCTCTTCGCCGGTCTTCGGGCGGCTCAGCGAGTCGGGCGTGGCGGCTTGCAGCGCGTCCTGCCAGGCCGGGCGGTGGTACGGGCGCTGATAGACCGGACCCTCGTGTGCGAGAGTGCGCGGGTCCACATCCACGATGGTCCTGCCGTGCCAGGTCATCCGCAGCCGACCGGTGTCGGTGACGGTCCCGATGACGGTGGCGGTGACGTCCCACTTCTCGCAGATCGCGAAGAAGCGGTCGATGTCGGCGGGGGTGACCACCGCCATCATCCGCTCCTGCGACTCGCTCATCAGAATCTCTTCGGGCACCAGGGTGGCGTCGCGCAGCGGGGCGAGGTCGAGCTGCACGTCCATGCCGCCGACGCCCGCGCGCTGGAGGCCGGCCGCGGCCAGTTCGGTGGTCGCGCAGGACAGGCCGGCCGCGCCGAGGTCCTGGATGCCGACGACCAGGTCCTCGGCGAAGATCTCCAGGCAGCACTCGATCAGGACCTTCTCCATGAACGGGTCGCCGACCTGCACCGAGGGGCGCTTCGTAGGCTTGCCGTCGTCGAAGGTCGCGGAGGCGAGCACCGAGGCGCCGCCGATGCCGTCGCCGCCGGTGCGCGCGCCGAACAGCACGACCTTGTTGCCGGGGCCGTGCGCCTGGGCGAGCTTGATCTCGCTCTTGCGCATCACGCCCACGGCGAGCGCGTTGACCAGCGGGTTGCCCGCGTAGCACGGATCGAAGACGATCTCGCCGCCGATGTTGGGCAGGCCGAGCGAGTTGCCGTAGCCGCCGATGCCGCGCACGACGCCGGGCAGTACGCGGTGCGTGTCCGGGGCGTCGGCGGCGCCGAAGCGCAGCGGGTCCATGACCGCGATCGGACGGGCGCCCATGGTGAGGATGTCGCGAACGATGCCGCCCACGCCGGTAGCCGCGCCCTGATACGGCTCGACGTACGAGGGGTGGTTGTGCGACTCGATCTTGAA
Source organism: Actinomycetota bacterium (assembly GCA_046724665.1). Classification (GTDB taxonomy): domain Bacteria; phylum Actinomycetota; class Actinomycetes; order Streptomycetales; family Catenulisporaceae; genus Actinocrinis. Next base: position 2,421 of record JBKOWZ010000242.1, on the reverse strand, counting down.
CGTGACCGCCAGGTCGCCGCCGACGTCCACCACTCCGGCGTTCTCCCCCGGCCCGACCAGCAGGAAGTCGACGTCAGGGGCCTTCTCGCCGAACTGCTTCAGGTGCACCTTCGAGGACTTGTAGGAGCAGTGCTCGGACCACATGACCGAGTACATGGCCAGTTCGGACGAGGTGGGCCGACGGCCGAGGATCTCGCGGATCCGGGCATACTCGTCCGGCTTCACGCCGAGCGCCTCGTACGGCTGCTCGACCTGCGGCGTGGCCGTGGCGTTCTCGACGGTGTCCACGGCGTAGTGGAGCGATTCGCGCTGGTTGGGTTCGGGCTGTGTGGTCATCAGGCGGCCACCAACTGCTTGAGGATGGAGGTGAAGAACGGCAGGCCGTCAGTGGCCGGGCCGGGGTAGGGGCCGGTCAGGTCTTCGATGGCGTGCTCGGGATGCGGCATCAAGCCGACGACGTTGCCCGCCGCGTTGGTGATCCCGGCGATGTCGCGCGCGGAACCGTTGGGGTTGTCGAGGTAGCGCACGATGATCCGGCCCTCGGCCTCGAGTTGGTCGAGGGTGTGCTCGTCGGCGGTGTATCGGCCCTCACCGTTCTTGATCGGGATGACGATCTCCTGGCCGACCGCGTAGTCGCGGGTCCACGCCGTCGCGGTGGACTCGACCCGCAGCCGCTCGTCCCGGTTGATGAACAGCAAGCCGCCGTTGCGGATCAGCGCGCCGGGCAGCAGGTGCGACTCGCACAGCATCTGGAACCCGTTGCAGATGCCGAGGACGGGCAGACCCTCCCGCGCCCCGGCGATGACGGATCCCATCACCGGGGAGAAGCGCGCGATAGCCCCGGCACGCAGGTAGTCGCCGTAGGAGAAGCCGCCCGGCAGGACGACGGCGTCTACCTGGTGCAGATCCGGGTCCCGGTGCCACAGTGGCACCGGCTCCGCGCCGACCAGGGCGACGGCACGCAGCGCGTCCTGGTCGTCCTGGCTGCCAGGGAAGGTGACAACACCGATGCGGGACGACATCAGTCGCTCCCCTGCGCGTCAGCCGCCGGCCACACGCTGTCTGCGACCGCGTCGGCAGACACGCTGTCAGCCGCCGCATCGTCAGTTGAAGCATTGCCTGCTGAGGCGTTGCCAGCTGCAGCGCCGTGGACCGCCGTGAGGGGCGCGCCGCTCGTCCCGGAGGCGCCGGTCGTCCCGGAACCGATCGTCGCAGGGTCGGTCGTCGCGGGATCGAACGCGACCGTGAACTGCTCGATCACCGTGTTCGCCAGCAGCTTCTCGGCCATGTCACGCGCCTTGGCCAGCGCGGACTCGTCGGCCGGGCCGTCCAGCTCGATCTCGAAGCGCTTGCCCTGCCGCACATCCAGGATGCCGTCGAAGCCCAGCCGGGGCAGCGCGCGCTGCACAGCCTGGCCCTGCGGATCGAGGATTTCCGGCTTGAGCATGACGTCGACCACGACGCGTGCCATTGTGCACTCCCACGGTGTGTTCCGGGCCATTCACGGCCCTCGGCAGCCCACGGCCGCGGGCTGTCTGTTAGTCGGCGGTATGTCAAAGCCTAGCGGGCCCTACTGGAAGGTACGGCCGGTCAACCGCTCGTACGCCTCGACGTAGCGGTCCCGGGTCCGTTCGACGATCTCGGCGGGCAGCGGGGGCGGCGGCTGGTCGGACTTCGAGTCCCAGCCGGAGTCGGGCGAGGTGAGCCAGTCGCGGACGAACTGCTTGTCGTAGGACTGCTGCGGTCGTCCGGGCTGCCACTGGTCGGCGGGCCAGAAGCGGGAGGAGTCGGGAGTCAGCACCTCGTCGGCGAGCACTATGGTCCCGTCGGTGCGGCGGCCGAACTCGAATTTGGTGTCGGCGAGGATGATGCCGCGCTCCAGCGCGATGTCCCGCGCGGTGGAATAGATGGCCAGTGTGAGCTGCCGCAGTTCCTCGGCGACCGCCGCCCCGGTGCGGCGGGTCACCTCCTCGAACGAGATGTTCTCGTCGTGCTCGCCCCGCTCGGCTTTGGCCGCGGGGGTGAAGACGGGCTCGTCCAGCCGCGAGCCGTCCAGGAGTCCGTCGGGCAGCGGTATACCGCATACGGTGCCCGAGACGCGATATTCGGCCAGACCGGAGCCGGTCAGATAGCCGCGGGCGACGCACTCGATCGGGAGCATGTCGAGGCGTTCGCAGAGCATGGAGTGGCCGCGCAGTTCCTGTGCGTGTTCGGCGAGCGCGGCGGGATAGTCGGCCGCATCGGCGGACACCAGGTGGTTGGGCACGAGGTCGGCGAGGCGTTCGAACCACCAGAGCGAGAGCTGGGTGAGGATGCGGCCCTTGTCCGGGATCGGGGTCTGGAGCACGTGGTCGAAGGCGGAGATTCGGTCTGAGGCGACGAGGAGGAGCCGGTCGTCGATGGCGTAGAGCTCGCGGACCT
>JBKOWZ010000295.1:0-12718 GCA_046724665.1 Actinomycetota bacterium | reverse complement strand
GATCCGGGCCGCGCTGGACGCCGGGGCGAAGACGATCGTGCTCGGCGTCGGCGGCAGCGCGTCCACCGACGGCGGCGCGGGCATGCTCGCCGCACTCGGCGCGCGCTTCCTGGACGCCGACGGCGACGAGCTGCCCGCAGGCGGGGGCGCGCTGACCAGGCTCGTCGCGGCGGACCTGAGCGGCCTCGACCAGCGGCTGTCGGCCGCGCAGGTCGTGCTCGCCTCCGACGTCGATAACCCGTTGCTCGGTGAGCACGGCGCCGCAGCGGTCTACGCGCCGCAGAAGGGCGCGAGCCCGCACGACGTGGCGCTGCTCGAGTCGGGGCTCGCCAACCTCGTCAGCGTCCTGTCGCGATCCCTCGGCCCTGCCGCCGCGCAGGCCGGGGCACCGGGCGCCGGGGCTGCCGGGGGCGTCGGCTTCGCCGCGCTCGCGGTCCTCGGCGCGGCTCGGCAATCAGGCATCGACGTCCTGCTCGACGTGCTCGGCTTCGAGCGGGCCATGGCCGAGGCGTCGCTCGTCGTCACCGGCGAGGGCTGCCTCGACGAGCAGACGCTGCACGGCAAGGCGCCGATGGGGGTAGCCCGTGCGGCGCAACGCCGCGGCGTCCCGGTCGTCGCGGTCTGCGGACGGCTCGAACTGACGCCGCGCCAGCTCGCGGAGGCCGGCTTCGCCGCCGCGTACCCTCTCACCGACATCGAGCCGGACCCGGCCCGCTGCATGGCGCGGCCGCTGCCCCTGCTCGAACGGATCGGCGCGCGGATGGCGGTGGATGCGTATCTCAGTATGCAGTGATGACAAGTTCACCCGTTCGGACGGATGTTCGGGTATTCCCGCCGGATCCGGAGCAGACTGAAGCCGCGCGGTTGCAGCGTGGCGACGGCGCCATGCGCCGCGGCGACCTGAGAGGCAGCACGTCAGATGGCGCAGTTCACCGGCTACGACGAGGGAACACCCTGCTGGATCGACCTGATGACCCCCGACCTCGAGGCGGCCAAGCGGTTCTACGCCGAGCTGTTCGGCTGGGAGTACATCGACACCGGCGAGGCGGGCGGCGGGTACCAGCTCGCCACCAAGAACGGCATGCAGGTGGCCGGGATCGGGCCGAAGCAGCCCGACCAGCCCGGACCCGCGGTATGGGTCACCTATCTCTGGGCCGACGACGCGGACGCGGTGAGCCAGCGCGTCACGAAGGCCGGCGGCAACGTGTTCATGGGTCCGATGGACGTGCCCGGCGCGGGACGCCTGGCGCTGGCCGCCGACCCGACCGGCGCGGTCTTCGGCATCTGGCAGGGCCGCGAGCACCGCGGCGCGCAGCTGGCCAACGAGCCGGGCGCGTTCACCTGGAACGAGAACCTCAACGACGACCCGGGCCGGGCCCGGGCCTTCTACGAGCAGGTCTTCGGCTACGAGTACGAGGAGTTCAAGGCCGTCACGGGCGAGTACCACACGTTCAAGGTCCAGGGCGAGCAGCGCGGCGGCATCGGCGCCAAGCCGGCGCAGATCCCGGCCGGCACGCCGAACTTCTGGAACACCTACTTCTCGATCGCCGACACCGACGCCGCGGCGGCCACGGTCACCCGCAACGGCGGCAAGGTGAAGCTCCCGCCGACCGACACGCCGGTCGGCCGGATGGCCGTCGTCGAGGACATGGCCGGCAGCGAGTTCTCGATCATCTCGCTGCCCAAGGGCTGAGGCTTTGTGAGTGACGCCGTGCGCCGCCGGTACTGTTTGCCGACATGGCGAGCAGACCGGCGGCGGGTGGCGGAGTCTGGGTCGAAGTCGGCCCGGACCGCTTCGCGCGCTGGTGCGAAGGCTTCGCGCAGCGGCACGGCGGGCTCGCGGACGGGCCGCGGCCGCGACGCGTAATCGGCGAAGCGTCAGGTGATCCGGACTCAGTCCCGGGCGCCGGCGGCGATATCGGGGCGATCGAACTCGTCGCCGGTGACGGCTCGACGGCGACCTGCTACGTGCCGTTTCCCCCGCTGCATTCCGTCATCGACCCGGATGACGCGCCGGACGCCGACCTGATCGACCGCCTGGTCGCACACGCGCTTGCGCTCACCGAGCGCACCGTCGGCGTGCTGCTGGTGCGGCGCGGCGGGTTCGCTGTCGGCGTCTTCGAGGGCGCACGGCTCGCCGAATCGAAGGTCGGCACGCGGCACGTGCAGGGCCGCACCAAAGCCGGCGGCTGGTCACAGCAACGCTTCGCGCGGCGCCGCGAGGGCCAGGCCCGTGAGGCGTACGCGGCCGCGGCCGATACGGCGGCGCGGATTCTCCTGCCGCGCGCCGCGGACCTGGACGCGCTCATCCTCGGCGGCGATACCGGAGCGATCGGCGCGTTACGCACAGATTCGCGTCTCAAGCCATTGTGGCAGAAGGAAACCGCGCCGTTCCTCAACGTCGGCGACCCCAAGGCGGCCGACCTGCACAGAGCGCCGGAAGCGTTCCGCGCCGTGCGCATCAGGCTCGTTGAGCCGACAGTGTGATTTTTCCGAGGGCGCTCGGCTTCCCGGCGGTCGAAATTCTTGACGGTGGTGCCTGGCAGGATCTGTCCCGAGTGCACGGCGAGCGGCGGAGGTGACCGGGACGATGGGCGAGGGCAGTGTGATCATCGGTGCGGATGGGCTCATGCGTTGCCCGTGGGCCGGATCGGCACCGGAGTACGTCGCGTACCACGACGACGAGTGGGGACAGCCGCTGCGCGGCGACGACGCGCTGTTCGAGCGGCTGTGCCTCGAGGCGTTCCAGTCCGGGCTGTCGTGGCTCACGATCCTGCGCAAGCGGTCGGCCTTCCGCGCCGCCTTCGCCGGGTTCTCGATCGAGCGCGTCGCGGCCTTCGATGAGAGCGACGTGGCGCGGCTGCTCGCCGACGCCGGGATCGTGCGCAACCGGCTGAAGATCAACGCGGCCATCGCCAACGCCCGTACCGCGGCCGGGCTGGGCGGCGGCCTGTCCGAGCTGATCTGGTCGCACGCCCCGGCCGAGCCCGCCCCGGCGCCGCGCGGCACCGGCGACGTCCCGGCGGTGACCGCCGAATCGACCGCGCTGGCCAAGGCGCTGAAGAAGGCGGGCTTCGTCTTCGTCGGGCCGACGACCTGCTACGCGCTCATGCAGGCCTGCGGGCTGGTGGACGACCATCTGGCCGACTGCCACGCCCGGCGCGAGAAGACCGGCTGACGGCGCGTCAGCCGGGCGGCCGTCGGCCGTCAGCTGTTGACGAGCGCGAAGATCAGGCCGTCGTAGCCCTTCACGCCGGTGGTCTGCATCGCCGTCGCGTCCAGCCGCGGCTCCGCCGCGATCGCGTCAACGAGCCGGCGCGTGCCCTGCACGGTCGGGTCCGCGCTGTCCGCGTCGATGACCGCGCCGCCGCGCACCACGTTGTCCACCACGATGATCGTCCCCGGCCGCGACAGCCGCACCGCCCAGGCCAGGTAGTCCGCGTTGGACTGCTTGTCCGCGTCGATGAAGACCAGGTCGAAGGGCTCGGGCCGCTCCTCGGCCAGCGCGCTCAGGCTGTTGATCGCGGGGCCGACCCGCACCTGCACCCGCTCGGACAGGCCTGCCGACTTCAGGTTGGTGCGCGCCACCTCGGCGTGGTGCGGGTTGAGCTCGAGGCTGATCAGCAGCCCGTCCTGCGGCAGCGCCCTGGCCAGCCAGATCGTGGAGTACCCGCCGAGCGTGCCCACCTCGAGGATCCGCCGCGCGCCCTGGATCCGCGCGAGCAGGTTGAGCAGCCGGCCCTGGTTCGGCGCCACGGCGATGTCCGGCAGCCCCTGGTCCGCGCTCAACCGCGTAGCCGCGTCGAGCACCGGGTCGGCCGGGATCAGCGCCCCGCTGAAGTATTCATCGACGGCTCTCCACGTCGGTTCGCTCATAAATCGTCACTCCCGTGATCGGCTCCGCTGCGGCCGACGATACCGGAACGGCACGCACCGACAGCACAAGCCCGAGGTACACCAGATCGAGCACGAAGCTGGCGATGTAGAGGTAGGGCAGCAGCCCGCCGTGGTAGCGCGCCTCCAGGTCGCTCTTCACCGCGAGCGAGCCCGAGGCGAGCGCGGTGCCCGCCAGCTTCGCCGTCGCGATGCCGACCGACTGACCGCGCCCCGCCGGGCGTGCCATGAACATCGCGATGAACAGCGCGGACATCATCAGGTTCATCCCGAAGGCGGAGAACACCGCGTCGCCCTCGTCGAACTGCGTGCCGACCAGGTCCACCGCCGGATAGGCGAAGCCGAGCAGCGCGACCAGGCTGCCGTAGAACACGCCGCGCGGCAGGTACGGGAACTCCTCGGGGCCGAACCGGACGACGGTGTAGCCGATGGCGCAGTCCAGCAGGAACCAGACGATATTGATCGCGTGCTGTACGCCGTTCGAGGGACGCACGAAGGCGTAGATGAACTCCCACGCTATGTTGGCGGCGAAGGCGACGAGCGGCATCCCGTACGTGCGCTCGCGCATGCCGACCCGGATGATCAGCAGGTAGGCCAGGGTCCAGAACAGACCCGCTCCGATCGCGAGGGCGGTGGACAACGCCGCGGCTCCTTCCGTGCGAATTCCGTTGTACGGCTTGGGAATCTACGCCGATGGGAGTATCTGAACGCTTTGTGGCGGTATGGATAAGTTAAAGATCCGTCCATCGGCGCCGGCGGGGAAGCGGCGCATCGGTGCATCGGCGTATTGACGGATTGAGGGCGTCAGCTCAACGTCCTGGTTTTGATAGCTTTGCCGGGAAGATCGCCGCGAGCCGGAGCCGAAGGCGCGGCAGCGGCCGGTGAGGAAGCAGGGATGCGCATGACGGACCGCATCGCGGGGCGGGTGGCCGTGACCGGAGGCAGCGGCAAGCTCGGCCGCGCCGTGGTGGCCGACCTGCTCGACCACGGATACGAGGTCCACGTCCTCGACCAGAACCCGCCGCCCGCGCCCCCGCGCCCGCACGCGGCGTTCACCCGCGTCGAGCTGACCGACTACGGCCAGGTCGTCGATGCGCTCAGCGCGATCGACGACCGGCACCGCGGGCTCGACGCCGTCGTGCACCTCGCCGCGATCCCCGGCCCGGGCGTGGCGCCCAACGCCGCGACCTTCGCCAACAACATCCTCTGCTCCTACAACGTGTTCGCCGGGGCGCGGCAGGCCGGGATCCGCAACGTGGTGTGGGCGTCCAGCGAGACCGTGCTCGGCCTGCCGTTCGAGACTCCGCCGCCGTACATCCCGGTGGACGAGGAGTACCCGGCCCGGCCCGAGTCCTCGTACTCGCTGGCCAAGCACCTCGACGAGCAGATGGCCGCGCAATTCGCCCGATGGGACGCGCGACTGAAGATCATCGGCCTGCGCTTCTCCAACGTGATGGAGCCGAACGACTACGCGGCCTTCCCCGCCTTCGACACCGATCCGTCGCTGCGCAAGTGGAACCTGTGGTCGTACATCGACGCCCGGGACGGCGCACAGGCCGTGCGCCTGGCGCTGGAGTACCCGCAGGCCGGGTTCGACGTCTTCATCATCGCCAGCCCGGACACCGTGATGGCCACCCGCACCAGCGCGAGCCTCGCCGCCGAGGTCTACCCGGAAGTACCGCTGCTGCGGGAGGTCGGCGAGCACGAGACCCTGCTGTCGATCGACAAGGCGCGCCGGCTGCTCGGCTACGCGCCGCAGTACAGCTGGCGCGACGAGGTCGAACCGGAGGCCGCCCAGCGACCGCGGCGGCGACAGTGACGGCAATGGCAACGGAGTAGCAGAGCATGGACATGCAGTACGTCAAGCTGGGCTCGACCGGACTGGACGTCTCACGCGTCTGCCTGGGCTGCATGAGCTTCGGCGACCGCGCGCGCGGCGGCCACCAGTGGGTGCTGGACGAGGAGACCGCGCGCTCGTTCGTCAAGCGCGCGCTCGAGGCCGGCATCAACTTCTTCGACACGGCCAACTCCTACTCGGGCGGCAGCAGCGAGGAGATCACCGGCCGGGCGCTGCGCGACTTCGCCAGGCGCGACGAGATCGTGCTGGCCACCAAGGTCTACTTCCCGACGCGCCGGGCCCCGAACATCGGCGGTCTGTCCCGGAAGGCGATCTTCACCGAGATGGACAACAGCCTGCGCCGGCTGGGCACCGACTACGTGGACCTCTATCAGATCCACCGCTGGGACGACACGACGCCGATCGAGGAGACCCTCGAGGCGCTGCACGACGTGGTGAAGGCGGGCAAGGCCCGGTACATCGGCGCCTCGTCGATGTACGCATGGCAGTTCGCGAAGGCGCTGTACATCGCCCGTGCGAACGGTTGGGCGCCGTTTGCGACCATGCAGAATCACTACAATCTGCTTTATCGCGAAGAAGAGCGCGAAATGCTGCCGCTGTGCCTGGACCAGGGCGTCGGCGTGATCCCGTGGAGCCCGCTGGCGCGCGGTCGGCTGACCCGCGACTGGGACGAGACGAGCGAGCGCGGCGAGAGCGACGGGTTCGTGGGGCGGCTCTACCAGGAGGGCGACCGGCGCATCGTCGAGGCGGTCGCCGCGATCGCCGAGCGGCGCGGGCTGCCTCGGGCGCAGATCGCGTTGGCCTGGGTCTCGGGCAATCCGGCGGTGACCGCGCCGATCGTCGGCGCGACCAAGCCGCAGCACCTGGAGGACGCGATCGCCTCGCTGTCGGTGCGGCTCATGCCCGAGGAGGTCGCCGAACTCGAGGCGCCGTACACGCCGCACGCGGTCTCGGGCATCGAGGTCTGAGCGCGGCCGGCCGTCGGGCCGTCAGATCGTCAGGTGGCGCTGGGCTTCGGGGACGCTGTGGCGCTCGCGGGCGGGGCCGTCGTCGGCAGCGTGTGCTGGTAGACCAGCACCGTCATGGTGACCAGCGCGGTGGCGGCGGCGTTGCCGGACACCTTCGACAGCGGAATCGTGATGACGAAGGTGCGGTTGCCGTCCGCCATCACCAGTTCGGTGTAGCCGCTGGAGGCGGCTGCGGCTGCTGTCTGGGACGCGCCGGGCCGCGTCGGCGGGCTGGACGGCGTCGCAGCCGCCGAGGCCGTCGTGGCGGCTGGCGCGGTCGGTGCGTTCGCGTGGGCGACCAGGATCGTGGCCGGGTGCCCGTCCACAAGGACCGGCTGCGCGGTCGCGCCCTTTGCCACGGTGTCCTTCACCTCACGCACGGCCCGGCTCGCCGCGATGACCGCGGTGTCGTACGTGATGATCGAGACCGTCGCGCCGGCCGGCTCCGGGTGGCCGTAGGGATCGATCCCGATGACGAAGCTGCACGTCACCCGGCCGGTGCGGCCGATGTTCGGCAGCGGCGCGAAGCTGCCGTACGTGGTGTCCCCGACCTGCGGTGAGCCGAACGCGGCGGTCAGGTCCTCGTCGCTCAGCATCTTCGAGCACGACTTCGGCAGCTGCGCGGCCGGCTCGATCGGCCCGGCCAGCGGGTCGTGCGTCGCCGATGCGGTCGGCGCCGCCGCGGACTTCGACTTCTTGGTCGCCGCGGACGGATGCGTTCCCCCGATTGAACACGCCGTCAGCGCGCCGATCAGCGCCGCCACGGCGGCGGGCAGAACCAGGGTGCGGCGCGTCGGCAACCTCATGGCGCACACCGTAGTGGCCGCCGCCCGATGTGCGCAGCCCTCGGCCGCACCGGACCGACCGGTCGGCGGCGAGTGTGTGCCGAATCGTCTCATCGCATGCGAACCTGTTCGATAATGCGTAAGTGGACAACGATGCCTTGGGGACTGACGCCACGCGCAAACTGCCAGCCTGGCTCGCCGACGCGGTGTTCTACCAGATCTATCCGCAGAGCTACGCCGACTCGAACGGCGACGGCATCGGCGACCTGCCCGGCCTGATCGACCGGCTCGACTATTTGCAGTGGCTCGGCGTGAACACAGTGTGGCTCAACCCGTGCTTCGTCTCCGAGTTCGGCGACGCGGGATACGACGTCGCCGACTACCTCGCCATCGCCCCGCGCTACGGCTCGGACGACGACTTCGACCGCCTCGTGGACGCCGCCCGCTCGCGCGGGATCCGGATCATGCTCGACCTGGTCGCCGGGCACACCTCGCACCTGCACGAGTGGTTCAAGCACTCCGCCGACGACCCCGCCGACGACCGGTACATCTGGTCCGACTCGGTGCACGCGCCGGTGCGCAACTGGATCCCGTCCCCGGGCCGCCGTCCCGGCTACTACCTGGCCAACTTCTATCCGATCCAGCCCGCGCTCAACTACGGCTACGCCCGGATGGACCCGGCCGAGCCCTGGCGGCAGCCGGTGGACGCCCCCGGGCCGCGGGCCAACCGGGCCGCGATGCGCCAGACCATGGCGCACTGGTTCGACCGCGGCGTGGCCGGCTTCCGGGTGGACATGGCGTACTCGCTGGTCAAGGACGACCCGGACCGGTCGGCCACCGCGGCGCTGTGGGGTGAGATGCGCGAGTGGATCGACCGGCGCTACCCGGACCGCGCGCTGCTGACCGAGTGGGGCGACCCGAAGACCTCGGTGCCCGCCGGCATCCACGCCGACTTCTTCCTGCACTTCGTCGGCCGCGCGCTGCGCTCCCTGTGGGACAACTCGCAGGGCAGCCACGCGGCCGCCTGGGGCACCGACCCCTGCTACTTCGCCCCCGAGGGCGAGGGCTCGATGAAGGAGTTCCTGGCCGCCTGGCGGGAAGCCGCCGCCGCCATCGACGGCGCCGGATACATCGCGCTGCCCACCGCGAACCACGACTTCTCGCGGCTGGTCTGCGGCACCCGCACCCGCGAGATGGTCGCCCCGGCGTTCGCGTTCCTGCTGACCTGGCCGACGCTGCCGGTGATCTACTTCGGCGACGAGATCGGCATGCGGTTCGTGCCGGGCCTGCCCGACAAGGAGGGCAGCCAGCTCAACGACGAGTCGCGTCAGGGCTCGCGCACCCCGATGCAGTGGGACGGGAGCGCGAACGCGGGCTTCTCGACCGCGCCGCCCGAGCGGCTCTACCTGCCGATCGACCCCGACGCGGACCGCCCGACCGTCGCCGCCCAGCGTGACGACGACACCTCGCTGCTCGCGCAGGTCAAAAGGCTGATCGCGCTGCGCAAGGAGCGCCCCGAACTCGGCTCGCAGGGCTCGGTCGAGGTGCTGAACACCGGCTACCCGCTCGTCTACACGCGCAGCGGCACGCATCTGGTCGTGGCCAACCCTCGGCGCGAGGCGGCCCGCTTCGACGCCTCGGTCCTCGAGGCCGGCGGCGACCTGGAGCTGCGGCCGCTGGAGGTGCACGGCGTGACGATCGCGGGCCGCGAGATCCAGGCGGCGCCGTTCTCCTACGGCGTCTACGCGCTCGGATAGTCGTTCGGGTCGGCTACCCAGCCGCAGACCAGCACCAGCCCGGTGTCCCGGTGCACGGCCAGGAAGCCGAAGGGCCGGTCGAACGCCGCGGTCAGCCGTTTCGCGGACTGCCGCGGCATCGCCGCCGCGGCGGCCGTGAACACCGCCGTGACGGCCGCGGCGACGAAGCCCTCGGCCGAGAACGACGCCGTCGCGTCCTGCGCCGCGCCCTGGACGTAGAGGGGCATGTCGCTGATGCCCGGGAATCGGCCCGCCGCGTCGTCCGAGGCAGTGCCCAGGCCGAACAGCTCGGCGTGTTCCAGCAGGTTGTGGTGCGCGGTGACGGTGAACGCCACGGTGCGCAGGCTCGCGGTCGGCTCCGGATTGAAGGACCGGATCTCGGCGACGGTCAGGCCGGGGCCGGTCGGTGCGTGGTCGAGGTTCGCCGGGGTGACCCGTTCGACGCGCACGCCGGGAGCCCCGGACTGCGGCGCCGGGCCGCAGGCGGCGGCCGCGGTGCCGAGCACGGCGCCGGGTCGCGCTTCAGGCTCGCCGAGCGCGAGCACGACGTCGATCCCCTCTCGTCCGCGCACGGTCGCGAGCGTGACCGGCCCGTCGTCGTCGGGCACCGCGACACGGATCTCGGACTCGGACAGGGGCATGGTGCGATACAGCCCGGCCATCGCGCGCCGGTCGGCCCACGGGCCGCTCCCGGCGGCCGGCGCGTCGTCGAACGGCTGCTCCCACTCGGTGCGCACGGTCAGCGCGCTGGCCAGGACCAGCAGTGTCTTGCGATCGACCCGCATCGGCATGCTGCGCAGCAGGCCCTCGGTCTCCTTTTCGACCCACGCGTCGAGTGCGGCCTGCGACCGTACCGGATCCGGATCGAGCACGCCGTGCGCGGCCGCCGGGAGCCGCGCGGACCACTGCGGGTTGACCGGCACCGACGCCGCGGTCCACAGGCCGAGCGCGGTATGCACGGCAGGGCTCTGCTCAAGCACGCCAAGCAGAGCGCGTGCGGCGTCGAGTGCGAGCTCGGCGTCTGCTGGCAGGCTGTGCGGTGCCGAGTCCGGGCGCGCGTCTGCCGAGAGGCCGACTGCCTTGGCCAACTCGTCGCGCGTGGCGCCGTCGGCGGCCTCGGCCAGCGCCGCGAGTAGCGGCCACACCCCGACGCCGGACAGCACGGTCCCGCCTCCGCCGACGTCCCAGGTCCGCGCCCACCGCGCGGTCAGCCGGTTCGCCGCGGCGACCGCTGCCTGTACCGCGTCGTCGCGTGCCACTCCTGCAACCGTACCTTCAGAAGTCCTCGACGGTGATGCCGAGGGACTGCGCGAGCGCGGGGGCGAGGTCCATCAGCTGGCCGCTGTCGATCATCGTGCCGCGCAGCGCGTCGAAGCCCGCGGCGATGCCCAGCTCGGCGCCGCGCAGGTCCACCTGCTCGCACACCGCCTTGGTGAAGTCCGCCTCGACCAGCCGCGAGCCGGGAAAGGAGACCCTGGTCAGCGAAGCGCCGCCGAAGTCCGCGTCGCGCAGCAGGCAGTGGTCGAAGACGACCTCGACCAGCTGAGCGCCGCGCAGGTTGACCGAGTCGAACTTGCAGCGCTCGAACACGACCCGGCGCAGCCGCGCGTCGAAGGCCTGGATGCCCGCCGCGCCGACCGCGACGAACGCGGCGTCGTTCCACTCGGTCTGCGCCAGGTCGGTGGCGATGAGCCGGGACTCGTGGAACCACACGTCGCTGAACCGCGCGCCGCGCAGCCGGCCGCCGTCGAAGCGCACCGACTCGAACGCGCAGTCCATGAACCGCGCGCCGCCCACGGTGGGCGCGTCGAACACCGTGCCGTCGAAGTGCACGGCGTCGAAGTCGTCCTCGCCGTCGGCGCCCAGCTCTCCCAGGTACGGCCGGAGCGTGTCGGCGAAGGGCAGGTCGGCCAACTGTTGCGGTGCGGGTGCGCTCACGGCTGCTCCGATCGGTGGAGTGGGCGTGCGGCGGCGGCAGCGGCCGCGCACTGGTCGGCGAGCCGCGCGAGCACGGTCGCCAGGCGGTTCAAGCCCTGGGTCGGCGGGCCGGCCGGCTCGGTCAGATAGCCGTCCCGGCGGATCTCGATCATCAGGGCGGCGACATCGGGGTTCGAGCCATAGTGCCGCAGCGGGACGTAGCATCCGGCGAACGGCGTGTTGACCGCCACGTCGCCGCAGGGCTCGAACGCGGCGCGCGCGGCGTCGAGCAGCCAGCCGGGCGTGTGGAACGCGTCGGTGCCGAGGCACACCGCCGGGCGTGCGCCGTCCGCGTGCAGCTCGTACGGCAGCGGCTTGCTCGGGTACGAATGCACGTCGAGGATGACCGCGCGTCCGGTGGCGGCGAGCCGCTCGTCTACGAGTTGCGCCATGGCGTGCGCGTAGGGCGTGAAGTACTCGTCGAGCAGCGCCTGTTCCGCAGCGAGGTCAGGGCGGCGCAGCGGCGTGCCCCGGGAGGTCTTCGTGTAGACGGCGCCCATGCCCACGGCGCGCATCTCCTCGCGCTCGTCCGGAAACCGCTCCGGATCGACCACGAGGCGCGACGTGCCGTTCTCGAAGATCCACGGGGTCGGCGCGGCTGCCTGCTCGGCCGCGCGGCGCGCGATCAGGCCGGTGTCCGTGTCGGTCATCCGGTCGAGCTCGGCCGCCAGCTCGGCGTCGTCGAGCACGATCCCCGCGCGCACCGCGGCGGGCACGCGTCGCGAGCCGTGCGGCACGTGCAACAGGACGGGACTGCGCGGCGAACCCGGGATCGTCTGGTACGCGGACATCGTGAGCATGACGCTAGCCGAGCGTACCGACAAAACCGGCCGCGCCACCTCGCCACGCTGACCTCGGCCGCCTCGGTCGGATCGTCCAGGCCTTCTTCGGCCGGGCGGCCCAGAACCCGCCGGCCGGGGGCGCATGCCGTGCATCCCCGAGCGCCGATTGTTTCAAGTTTGATGCTAAGGGACGGGGGCGGCTGAATTGACTCGCTATTATCCGCCTCGGTACCGTGAACAACGTGAATAGCGGTAGTCAGATCCTTCGCGCACAAGGCTGTCGGCACCTCGCCCGGTACGCCAGCGCGTTCTGTACCGCCTGACGTCGGCGCCGTCGGGCGCGCCGACCGCGCGGATGCCGCGCAGCACACCCTTTCAGCTCAACCACGGCAACCCACGCCAGCCCATTTGCGTGCTCTGAATCGGCTTTGAATCAGGGCGCGTCGATTTCGTGTACCACCGCCGCGCGAGCCGGGCCGATTAACCGCCGCGCGTCGATACCGCCTTGTCTTCTTCTCGAATGTTCCCGCCGTTTCTAAAACCCGAGAACGGAAGGTGCGCACCCATGACCGCGAACCCGCACGCCGCCGCCGGACCCTCGCTCGACGTGGCGGCGGACCCGCCCGAGGCCGGTCCCGGGCTCGCGGAACTGCTCGCC
>JBKOWZ010000044.1:0-9765 GCA_046724665.1 Actinomycetota bacterium | reverse complement strand
CACGTTCAGCGTCTGCGTGCCACCGGTCCCGGTGGTCGTCGAGTAGATCGACGACCACGCCGCCGCGTCATTCGAGGTCTGAACCTGGAACGCGGTCGCGTACGCGGTCTCCCACTGAAGGACGACCTGGCAGATGGACTGACTGGAGCCGAGATCGACTTGCAGCCACTGCGGGTCGCTGGCAGCCGACGACCAGCGCGTACCGGCGTTGCCGTCCACGGCGGCGGACGCCGGGGTCCCGGCGTTCTCGGTCGAAGACGTGGTCGTGGGCTTATTCAGCGCGGCGTTCGCGGTACCGCAGGAGCCGCCGCCTATCGTGCCGTAGACCTGGAACTCCCACAGTGAATAGCCGTAGCCGGTGTTACGCGCGGTGCCGTTCATGCGCACGTACCGACCAGTCCCGGTGACGTTCAATGTCTCTGTGCCGCCGGGACCGGTCGTGGTGGAGTAGATCGTGGTCCAGTTGATCGCGTCGTTCGAGGTCTGGATCTGATACGCCTTACCCGATGCGGTCTCCCACTGGAGCACCACCTGGCTCACCGACGCCGTGGCACCCAGATCCACCTGCAACCACTGCGGATCCGACCATGCGCTCTCCCAGCGCGTTCCGGCGTTGCCGTCCACCGCGGCCGCGGCAGTGTTGCCCGCGTTGACCGACGACGCGGTCGCCGTCTTCCCCTGCGACAGCAACGCCCCGGCGGCGCGCGCGGAGGGTCCGAGCACGAAGAGCGCGTACGCCGCCAGTGCGACCGTGACGGCGATTGTGATCAAAAGTCTTACGGGATGGGCTAAGGGTAAGGGCGTCCGGCGCGTCATCGCGCCGTGTGAGGCTCTCATACCGTCTCCTGCTAGGTGAGTGGGTACCGCACCGCGGGTGGCTCCGACCGGCGCTTTGGAGAGCGCTCTCCAAATTAGGTGCAGTGTTACGCGGGCCCTACGGCACGTCAAGGTTTCGCGCACGAGGTCGTGCGGCAGGGCGATCCACAGTCCCGCGATCCACGATCCCGCACAGATCCGACGCCTCCACGCTCATCCAGCACCAGTTCAAGAGCCCCGTCGAGGCCACGCCACCCGTCACGCCGCTTACCAGCCGGGCAGCGCGGTCCTTGACAGGCGGCCGATCTGCGCGTGACTATGCCTAGCGAGTGGAGAGCGCTCTCCATTCGGAACGTTGCCCACTGTGAGGGCGTGACCCGCCGTCCGCCCTCACAGTGAGCAAGTCGTCGTCGCCAGACAGGGTGAACTCGCTGAAACACGGTCATATCGAGCAAGGGACAACGGGCATCCGCCGCGAGCGGCGGCCCGTTTCCCGCGCTCATTCGCGGCCCGACCGGGGAGCGCTCTCCAATCGTGCTATAAAGCCATCATGAGCGAACTCCTCCAACCGTCGCCCACGTTGGAGGACGTGGCGCGAGTCGCGGGGCTGTCACGGTCCACCGTCTCGCGGGTCATCAACGGCAGCCGCAACTTCGACCCCGCGGTGCGCGAGGCGGTCCGGCGGGCCATCGCCGAGACCGGTTACGTCCCCAGCCTCGCCGCACGCTCGCTGGTCGGCCGGCGCACCGGCACGATCGCACTGGTGCTGTCCGGGGCCGGCGACAGCGCGGACGGCGGCGAGGGCAACAAGGACGAGGACGCCCGCAGCCGCCAGGTCTTCGCGGACCCGTTCTTCGGCCGGGTCGCGAACGGGGTGACCCGGTTCCTGCGCCCGCGCGGCGTCCATCCGGTGCTGATGTCGGCGGAGACCGCCGAGGACCACCAGCACGTGCTCGCCTACCTGCGACGCGGCAACGCCGACGGCGCGATCCTGGTCTCCACGCACGCCGACGACCCGCTGCCTGCGCTGTTCCCCGGCAGCGGGCTGCACGCGGTGCTGTTCGCCCGCCCCGTGCGGCCGCTGCCGATCAGCTACGTGGACGTCGCACACCGGGAGGGCGCGCGCCTGGCGGCCGAGCACCTGCTCGCCCGCGGCTGCCGGCGGATCGCGACAATCTGCGGCCCGCTCGACGTGCCCGCCGCACAGGACCGGCTCTCCGGCTTCCGCGACGCGATGGCTCGCCGCGGCCAGCCGTACGTCCCGTACTACGAGGGCAACTTCACCCTGGAGAGCGGCGAGTCGGCCGCGCAGCGGCTGCTCGACGAGCACCCCGAGACCGACGCGATCTTCGCGGCGAACGACCTGATGGCGCAGGGCGCTCTGCTCACCCTGCGCGACCGCGGCCGCCGGGTGCCCGAGGACGTCGCCGTCGTCGGGTTCGACGACAGCAGCGCGGCCACCGCCTGCCGACCGATGCTCACCACGGTGCGTCAGCCGGTCGAGGACATGGCCGCCGAGATGACCCGCATTCTGCTGGAGCAGATCGAGGACCCGGACCAGCCGATCGCCTCGCGCATATTCGACCCCGTGCTCGTCGTGCGTCAATCGGCGTAACGGGTCTGCGTTCCGGCACAGCGAGGCAGAACCTCCGGCCGGCTCGGCAGCCTCAGCTTGTCTCCGCGATCGCGACAGTCTCCATATGGCATGCCAGAGCCTCGATGTCCGCGGGCGCGAAGAAGTAAGTGTCCGCGGACACGCTCAGCTCGACGACACTCGAGGTGTCCTCGACGTTGAGGAACATCCGCTCGAACGGGTTGTCCTTCTTCGCGGTCCACTCGAAGACGCCGACCTCGCCGGGACGGGCCGCGGTGACCGCCGAGGCCCGGTCGGCGTCGGAGCGGCGGTCGTTGAAGAAGTAGGCGACGCCGGTCTCAGGGCCCTGCTCGGGAGCGAGGCGCCGGATCATCTGGTCGTGCTTCACCGAGTCGTAGTACGCGTGCTTATACGCCTTGAGCGCAGCACGCCAGGTGCGGCGTACCACGTCGTCGAATGAGCCCCCTTCGACGTCGAGGACGCAGATGCCGCTCTGCACGAGGTTGCACACCACGTCGGCGAGCCCGGGGCGGAAGCGGTTGTTCACCAGCGGCCAGACCACCACCGGGTTCACGGCGGTCACCTCACCCAACGCGACCGCGTACAGCGCCAGCAGTACAGACGAGCTGTCAGTCCTCGTACGCTCGGCGATCAGTGGGACGGCCGCGTGCAGCGCCGGCGAGCGCAGCCGGCCGGTCCAGTGCCGCGGCTCGCGCGGATCGACCGACTTCGGCAGCGCGCGGGGCGGGATGGTGCGCAGCATCTTCTCCCAGTAGCGCAGGCTGATCTCGCTCTGCCGCGCCCCGGCGTCGGAATGTTGCCAGGCAGCCTGCTCAAGCTGCTGCATGCCGGTCGGCGGGGCGCGGAGCCCGGCCGCGAGCTGCCGACTCATGACCTCCGCACCGGCGCCGTCGGTGACCAGGTGGCAGGTGACGGCGACCTGATGGGTGAGTCGGCCCCGCTGCCGGATGACGCCGACGCGCGTCGGCCATTCGTCCTCGAAGTCGCGTGGCGTGGTCCGCAAGCGGGACTCGACCGCGGCGGCCATCCGCTGCGGCGCCTGCTCGTCGTCCGGGTCGGCGTCGAAGACCTCGATCACGGTCTGTCCGGACGCGAACAGCACCTGGCTCGGCCGACCCGCGTCGTCGAATCGCAGCCGAGTGCGGGTCGAGGGGTAGTAGCTCATCACCCGGCTCAGGTTGTCGGCCAGGGCCTGGACCGTGTAGCCCGGCGGGAGCGGCATCACGCCGCCGAGGCTGAGCCACCCCTGGCGCATCATCGCCGACCAGATCTCGCGCTGCCCCCAGCTCAGCTCGCCGTGCCCGGAGCCCTCCCCGGCGAAGGACACCGGCACGCGCTGTGCGGGCGTGAGCGCCGGATCGGCGGCCAGGCCCGCTGCTGGGGCGGGAATCGCGGCGCGCGGCGCCGTTCTCCCCCGCCTCTCAGAGCCCTCAGCGTCCACGCGAACAACAGTACGCACGCCGTGGCGATACGGGCCCGGAGCAGGAAACTTTCATCGACAGCTGAGGCGGAGACGGGAATCGAACCCGCGTGCGTGGCTTTGCAGGCCACGTCCTAAGCCACTCGGACACTCCGCCGAGGAAAGCGAAAAGAAAGGGTGCGGCAACGCCGCCGTGCCGTCAGCGGCAGATACACCCGGGACAGCCCGCACACAGCGCGCTGGCCTGCCGTCGCAGTTCGACGTGCAGGCGGGCGATGCGTGACTCCCGGCTGGCCATGGGCCAACTCTGTCAGCAATCGGCACGCCGAGTCAACGCCATACCGCGCACGCCGCCGCACCCCGCGGTCACGAGTCCCGGCGGCCGCTACGCCAGAGGCGCCTGCCCAACCACCCGAAGATGAGCGCGAACAGCAGCAGCACGGCCGACGTCAGCCACCACAGGCCCCCGACGCTGCTCGCGTCCTGCACGGTGTCCGGATGGCTCGGGTCGTACACGACGGTGAGCGTGCCGCCGGCGCGATGGCCGCTCGACCCGGGTATCGAGTCCTGGTGCCGGACGCCGTCGGGCGTCGTGAACTCGATGACGTCCGTGTAGGTGAACGTATGCGATCGGGTCAGCCGTGACTGGACTTTCAGGATCGTGGCATCGGTCTTCACCCCGTTGATGTGCAGGTTGAGGTTCATGACCGTGGCAAGGATCGCACCGGCGAACATCGCGACCGCGGCCGCGATGACGATCACGCCGAGGATCCTGCGCGTTCTGCCGCTTATTGCGCTCAACAGCGCGTTGAACATGTGACCCACCCCTGAATCTCAGCCACCAACGGCGGCGTGCGCCATGGACGATACACAACGTCGCGCCCACATTCGCCCGGTCCGACATACTGAATATCCAGAGCGCGGCCACGCGCACGCGCTACCGTGTCCGTAGCTTTCGCCCTCATGCGCGCCGACAGTATCTGCGAACCGGATGACGCCACTTCCTGAGTAGCAACGCGAGTCCCGGGAAGACAGGAGATCGCACGTGACCGCCGACAGCCCGCACCCGAGGCGTTGGTATCAGCCGTCGCACACCCCGCATCCGCCGCACCCGCCGCAGGCACCGAGCTGGCCGCTTCTGTCGCCCTTCGTGCTGAACAGGAGGGCATTGACCGGCGACGAGCCGGGGAGTGCTCCGGCGCAGTGGAATCCCGCCCAGGATGACGCACCGACGCTCTACTACCCCGACGCGTTGTCCGCGCCGACCAGCGCGATCAACGATGACGTACTCCTCGAGCTCAACCACGCGCTGAGCACGCTGAACCTGACCGTCACGCGCGGCCGCACCCTGAGAGGCGGCTCGGACACCGACCTCCTGATCAGCGCGGCGGACGGCGAACCTGACGCATGGCAGGCGCTGAATCATCTGCGCGCCCCGAACGTCAGGCCGGCCTTGAGCCCGGCCGCGTCCACCCTGGTAGCCGGGCTCGAACTGCGGCGCATGCACTTCGTCGGCATGCCCACCCCGGCCCTCATCCTCGGGATGCCCGCGCAGGACGGGCACGCCGCCAGCACCCGCGAGGCGGTCGGGGCGCTCGCCGTGCCGCCACCAGCCCGAACCGACCTGCACCACGTCCCCGGTGGACGCCGACCGGTCGTCGCGATCATCGACTCGGGGGTCCACTCCCACCCGTGGTTCGCCGCACCGGACGGCGATCCGTTCTGGATCGACGCCACCGAAACCCTCGGCTGGACCGGTTCCCCCGACGGTCTGTCTACGGACAAGGACACCGGCGACGTCACGCCACCCGACAGCCGCATCGACACGCACTTCGGTCACGGCACCTTCATCACGGGCCTGATCCGCCAATACGCGCCGGACGCGCGAGTGCTGTCGATCTACGCGATGTACGGCGACGGTGTGCTCGACGAGGCCGTGGTGCTCGATGCCCTGGACTGGCTGCTGACACGCGTTCGCACCGCATCCGCCAACGGCGATCCCACAGGCTTCGTCGATGTGATCAACCTGTCGTTCGGCTACTACGAGCGCGTCAACGCCGATACTCGTTACACGCAACAGTTGGCACAGATTCTCGGCGAGCTGGGGTCGCTGGGTGTGCAGGTGGTCGCGTCCGCCGGTAACGACGCCAGCACGCAGCCGGTGTTTCCGGCCGCCTTCGCCGACCCCGCTTACGGCGACAGGCCCGCCGTCCCGCTGGTCAGCGTCGGCGCGCTGAACCCCAACGGCACGCGGGCCAACTACAGCAACGTCGATCCGACGTGGCCGCAGCACTGGGCACCAGGTACCGCAGTCGTCAGCACGACGCCGCCGTACGGCTACGGCAGCCTGCCGACGGACTCGCTCGACGTCACGGAGGAATACACTCCGGACAACCTGGCCGGCGGCTTCGCCCGATGGAGCGGAACCTCGTTCGCGGCGGGCATCACCAGCGCGCGGCTGGCGCGGGCGCTGTCCGACGGCGCGACCGGCGATCGGGACCTGCTGGACATCTCGCCCGCGGCCGCCTGCCGGCGGGCACAACAGGCACTACGCAGAGTGTTCGGGGGATGAACGTGGCGTCCGACGCGTCTACGCTCGACGAGGCCGGGGAGCAGCGTGCCGAGCGGCTGGCACGCTGCCTGGAGCGGGCCCGCGGCGGCGAGATCGCCGCGCTGGACGACGTCGTGCGCGAACTCAACCCGCTGCTCTGGCACGTCGCGCGGGCGCAGGGCCTGGACCAGGCCGAGGCGTACGACGTCGTGCAGACGACATGGCTGGAGCTGTTGCGCCGGCTCGGCGAGATCCGCTCGCCGTCCAGCCTCACCGGCTGGCTGATCAGCACCACCAAGCGGGAGGCCTGGCGGACCAATCGGCTGCGGCAGCGCCATCAGGTCGCTGACGACGTCGAACCGATCGACGTGCCCGACGGCGCGCCAGAACTCGACGACGGCCTCATCAAGAGCGAGCGCGACCGCGTGCTGTGGGGCCACTTCCGCCGGCTTTCCCAGCGTTGCCAGGAACTGCTGCGTGTCGTCGCCCTGGTCGAGCGGCCCGATTACACCGTGGTGTCCGAGGCGCTGGGCATGCCGCACGGCAGCATCGGCCCGACCCGCGGCCGGTGCCTGGCGAAGCTGCGCGGCCTGCTGATCGCCGACCCGATCTGGAGTGCGCAATGACGGATCCGACCACCGACCCGGGCGCCGGCTGGCCGGACGCGTTGGACGCCGAGATCCTCACCGGGCTGCGCAGGCTGCACACCCAGCTCGATGCGCCGCCGCCGGGGATGGCCGAGCAGATGATCGCGGCGATGGCCGTCGCCGGCCTCGACTCCGAGATGGCGGGCCTCGCGGAGGACCGGCTCGTCGGGTCGGGCGCGCGGGCGACCGAGCGTACCCGCTCGATCAGCTTCGAGGCGGCGAGCCTGACCATCATGGTGACCGTGGTCGAGCTGGCCGACGGCCGGCTGCGCCTCGACGGCTGGCTCGCCCCGTCCGCCCCGCTGCGCGTGGAGTTGCGACTGCCACAGACCGGCGGCGGGCGCTCCTCGCTGACCACCAGGGCCGACGAGAGCGGGCGCTTCGTCTTCCCGGCCGTGCCGCGCGGACTGGCCTGGCTGGTGGTGCACCGTGACGGAGCCGACGGCTCAGACGGATCGACCGTAGTCACCCCGACCGTCTCGCTGTGACTCACGCGGCCGATTCCCGTACCGCCGCGCCATCCGACGGCGACGCCGACCGATTGCTGGAGCGTGCGTCGCGCCTGCACGCCGACGGGATCGCGGCCAACTCCAACATGCATCCGGTTCTCGGGGCGCGGCGGTTGCGTGCCGCGCTGCGCGTACTCGGCGATCCGGCGGACGACGACGACCCGAGGCGAGCACTGCGTGGACGTACGCTGATCACCCTGGCGTTGGCCGAATCAGAGCAGGGACGAACCGAATCAGGGCTCCGCTTGCTCGACGACGCCCAGCGGCTGCTACCGCGCGAACAGCTTGGGGTGGTGCACGGCCAGCGTGGAATGCTGCTGCGCCGGACCGGGCACGATGACCTGGCGCTGCACGAGTACGCCGGCGCGCTGCGACTCCTCGACGAGCGAACCGACCCGGAGGCGCTGGCGCGGGTGCTGCTCAATCGCGCCGTGCTGTACATGACGACATTCCGGCCCCGGCAGGCGCGGGCCGACCTGAACCGGTGTCTGCGCATCGCAACGACTCACGGCTTCGGTTGGCTCGCCGCGAAGGCAGGCCACAACCTCGGGTACCTCGACTACCTCGCCGGCGACATCCCGTCGGCGCTGCGCCGCTATGCGGAAACCGCCCGACTCTACGCGCAGCAGATGCCTGGCATGCTGCCTGTGCTCGCACTCGATCGTGCCCGGGTGCTGCTGGTCGCCGGCTTGTTCACCGAGGCTGACAGGGGGCTGGCTCAGGCGCTCGACCAGCTCGGAAAGCAGCGCGCGGGTCAGGACCTGGCCGAGGCGCAGCTCTCGCGGGCCGAGGCCGCGATGCTCGCCGGCCGCCCGGGCGCGGCGCGGCGTTACGCCGATCGGGCGCACGAGCTGTTCCTGCGACGCGGCAACCCGCGCTGGGCGGCCCGAGCGCGGCTGGTCGCGGTGCGTGCAGACTACGCCGCAGGTGGCGCGCGTGCGCAGTCGGTGGCCGAGCGCGCCGCCGAGTTGCGCGACACGCTGCGATCGCTCGGCCTGGCCGAGGACGCGCGGGTCGCCGGGCTGTTCGCGGCACGTGCTCTAGCAGCGAGCGGCGAGGCCGAGCGAGCAGCGCTGGAGGTGCGCGCGTGCGCGGCCCGATCCGCCGACCGGCTCAACACCAGGCTGCTGTGGCGCCTGGCGGCCGCAGAGACCGCCACGGCGTCCGGCCGTCACACCGAGGCAGCGCGCCAACTGACCGCCGGGCTCTCGGCGCTGCGCCGGGCGCGGGCGCAGTTCGGCAACCTGGACCTCCAGACCGGCGCCGCCGTACACGGCCGTGAACTGGCCGAGGCCGGCCTGCGCGCGGCGGTCGCCGACGGCGAGGTCGCGCAGATCTTCCGGTGGGCCGAGCTCGCCCGCGCGCAGGCCCTGCTGCTGCCGCCGGTCTGCCCGTCACAGGACCCGGACACAGCCGCCGCGCTCGAGGAGTTGCGCGGTGTGCAGACGGCGCTCGTGCGCGCGCAGCTCGCCGGCGAGGGCACCGGCGCCGGACCACAAGCGCAGCGGGCACAGCAGGTCAAATCCCTGCGTCTGCGTCGCGACGAGCTGCAACGCACCCTGCGCGAGCAGTCATGGTTCGAGGCAGGCCCGGGAACCGCCGCCAGCCCGATCACGCTAACCCGAGTGCGCGCGCAGTTGGGCGACGCCGCGCTGGTGGTCTACCTGCGTGCCGGACGTGCGCTGCACGCGCTGGTCGTGGCGGGCGGTCGAACCAGCCTCGTCCGCCTCGGCCGGTTCAGCGCGGCCGAAGAGGCGCTGCTACGCCTGCGCGCCGACCTCGACGCGCAGGCCGGACGCGTGCTGCCGGACCGCCTCGCACGCGCGGTGCACACGGCGACCCGCCACGACGCGGCCGTGCTCGCCAAGGCGATCCTCGCGCCGCTGCTGCCACAGATCGCCGACCGTGAGCTCGTCGTGGTACCCACCGGCTCGCTGATCACGGTGCCGTGGGCGGTACTGCCGGGCGCCGCCGGCCGGCCGGTGACCGTGGCGCCCTCCGCGAGCAGCTGGCACGCCGCGCGTGCACGAATGCTGACCCAGCCGGACGGCGACACGCGCGTCCTCGCCGTCGCCGGCCCGCGAAACGAGCGCGGCGTGCCCGAAGTACACGAAATCGCCGCCATGTTCCGCCCTCACGCCGACGCCCACGCCCACCCTTACCCCCAGGCCTACACCCACGCCCACCCACACCCGCACGCCCACCCC
>JBKOWZ010000149.1:0-16147 GCA_046724665.1 Actinomycetota bacterium | reverse complement strand
GCGCGCCCTCGTCGGCCAGCCCCTGCGCGAACCGCCGCGCCCAGGCCAGCGGCAGCTCGGCGGGCGCGGCCAGGCCCACCAGCAGCGCCGTCGGCACGGCGCCCATCGCGGCGATGTCGGCGAGGTTCTGCGCCGCGGCCTTGCGGCCCACGTCATAGCCGGTGGACCAGTCGGTGCGGAAGTGCCGCCCCTCCAGCAGCAGGTCCGTGGACGCCACCACCCGGCCGTCCGGCGCGGCGAGCACGGCCGCGTCGTCGCCGGGGCCGAGAAGCACCGCGCCACCCTGCGCCACCTGCCGGGCGAGCCGGTCGATCAGCCCGAACTCGCCGACCTCGCCCAAGGTCTCGCCGCCGCTCCGTTCGCTCACCCGCCAAGCGTAGTGCCCCGACCGCGCCGGACCGCCGATGCCGGATCGGGTCGCGGCGTCGCGCTCGTTCCAGGGACACTCGCAGGTGGACACCTGCTGGCCGCCCCTTGCGCCGCACAGGTATCAGCCGGGTAACGTTTCGCCGTCGCATAGTTCTCATTGACTACTCTCACTAGTCCAACCGGACAGGACGGACAGGGAGGACCGCATGGTGCAGGCGTACATCCTCATCCAGACCGAGGTCGGCCGGGCGGCCGCGGTCGCCGAGAAGATCGCGGGCCTGGCGGGGGTCACCAATTCCGAGGACGTGACCGGTCCGTACGATGTCATCGTGCGCGCCGAGGCGGAGACCATGGACGACCTCGGCAAGCTGGTCGTCGCCCGGATCCAGACCATCGACGGCATCACCCGCACCCTCACCTGCCCGGTGGTGCGGCTGTAGACCCTGACCAGACTGTTCGACGGGAGCGGCGCAAGAGTGCGGCACGGACGGTACTCGACCCTCCTTCAGACGGCGGCCGCGCTGGGCGTCACGGCGCTCACCGCGGCCGTCGTCTGGCTCCTGTTCAGCTCCGGCAACGCGGTGGGCGTGGACGTGCCACAGCCGCCGTCGAAGAGCGCGCAGAGCCAGTGCGCCGCGCTCACCGCGGCAGCGCCGCAGACCGTGGACGACGTCAAACGCCGCGGCACCGACCCGGACTCGCCGCTGACGGCGGCCTGGGGCGACCCGCCGATCACCTTGCGCTGCGGCGTCCCGAAGCCCGACGTGCTGCGTCCGGGATCGAAGACGTACAACCCCACAGCGGACGAGGCGTACATCAACGGCGTCGCATGGCTCATCGAGAAGGGCGGCGACGGGCACGGTTACCGATTCACGGCTGTGCAACGCGCCGTGTACGTCGAGGTGGACGTTCCCAGCGCCTACAGCCCGGAGACGAATCCGCTCGTCGATTTGTCCGCGTCGGTGATCAAGGCGATTCCGCGCGACAACGGCAAGCCGGGCGTGGACGTCGCGCCGCTTCCCACCGACGAGCCGTCCGCTAAGCCCTCCGCGACGGTAACGCCAACCCCTACGCGTTAACGCAGTCCGGTGGGCCGGGAGAGCGCCTCGGCGATGAGGGTGTCAACCAGCTGCGCGTAGGAGACTCCTGACGCGGCCCACATCTGCGGGTACATCGAGGTCGGGGTGAAGCCGGGCATCGTGTTGACCTCGTTGACCAGCCAGCGCGGCGGCGCGGCGGGGTCGTCCTGGGCCAGGAAGAAATCGACGCGGGCCAAGCCCTCGCAGTCCAGCGCCTCGAACGCGGCCAGCGCGAGCGCGCGCAGTTCGGCGAGTTGATCCTCGGTCAGCTCGGCCGGCAGGTCGATGTCGGTCGAGCCGTCGAGGTACTTGGCCTGGAAGTCGTAGAACTCGTGCCCGCCGCGGACCTTGATCTCGGCGGGGGCGGACACGCGCGGCCGCTCGTGCGGGCCGGCCAGCACGCCGATCTCGATCTCCCGGCCGGGCACCATCGCCTCGACGACCACCTTCGGGTCGTGCCGCTGCGCCTCCTCGATCGCGTCGGCGAGGCTCTCGGGGCCCGAGACCTTCGAGATGCCCATCGAGGAGCCCGCGCGGGCCGGCTTCACGAAGACCGGGTAGCCGAGCGCCGCCACCGCCGCCGCCACGCCGGAGCGGTCGCGCAGCCACTCGCCGCGGCGCACGGTGACGTACCGGCCGACCGGCAGGCCCGCGGAGACCAGCAGGCGCTTCATGAACTCCTTGTCCATCGAGACGGCCGAGGACAGCACGCCGGAGCCGACGTACGCCACCCCGGCCAGGTCCAGCAGGCCCTGGAGCGTGCCGTCCTCGCCGTAGGGGCCGTGCAGCAGCGGGAAGACGACGTCCACCTCGCCGAGCGCCTTGGGCACCGAGCCAGGCTCATGCACAGTCAGCTCGCGCGCCGTGGGGTCGGCGGCCATGGTCACCAGCGCGCCGCTGGTCTCGTCGATGCGCGCGGGCAGCCGGCCGTCGGTGATCGCCAGCTGCGCGGTCTCCTCCCCCGCCATCAGCACCCAGCGACCGTCGGTGGAGATGCCGATCGGCAGCACCTCGTAGCGTTCGGGGTCCAGGACGCTCAGCACGCTGCCAGCGGTGACGCACGAGATCGCGTGCTCGGACGAGCGGCCGCCGAAGACGACCGCGATCCGGATCCTGCGCTGCTGGGAGGCCGTTGACTCGCTCATAGACACGTGACCATATCGTCTCGAATCGTCTCGCGGCATGCGGGCCCTCGCTCGGCCGCGCAGCCTTCGCCGGTTCTCAATAGAGCGACTCGGACTTCGCCGACCTGGCCATCAGCGCGGCCAGCATCTCGCGCGGCGAGCGGCCCTGGTGCACCACCGCGACCACCGTCTCGACCAGCGGCATCTCCACCGCGTGCCGCCGGGCGAGTTCGAGCACGGACTCGCAGGTCACGATGCCCTCGGTGGTCTGGCGCACCTGGGCCCGCGCCTCGGCCATGGTGTGGCCCGAGCCGAGCAGCTTGCCGAAGCGGTGGTTGCGCGAGAGCGGCGAGGCGCAGGTGGCGACGAGGTCGCCGAGCCCGGCCAGCCCGGAGAAGGTGTACGGATCCGCGCCGAGCGCCACGCCGAGCCGCGCGGTCTCGGCCAGGCCGCGGGTGATCAGCGAGGCCTTGGTGTTGTCGCCAAGGCCCATGCCCTCGGCGATCCCGGCGGCCAGGCCGATCACGTTCTTCACCGCGCCGCCGAGTTCGCAGCCGATGACGTCGGTGTTGGTGTACGGCCGGAAGTACGGGCTGTGGCAGGCCTTCTGGAGCCGCTCGGCGACCGCGCCGTCGGCGCAGGCGACCACGGACGCGGCCGGGTGCCGCTCGGCGATCTCCTGGGCCAGGTTCGGCCCGGACACCACCGCGATCCGCTCGGGACCGGCCCCGGTGGTCTCGGCGATGACCTCGCTCATCCGCATGCAGGTGCCAAGCTCGATGCCCTTCATCAGCGAGACCAGCACGGTCTGCGGGCCGATCAGCGGCGCCCAGCGGGAGAGGTTCTCCCGCAGGCTCTGCGCGGGGACGGTCAGCACCAGGAAGTCCGCGCCGTCGAGCGCCTCGGCCGGATCGGCGGTGGCGCGCACGGCGTCCGGCAGCGTGATCCCGGGCAGGTACTCGGCGTTCTCGTGCTCGCGGTTGATCCGCTCGGCCAACTCGGCGCGGCGCCCGCACAGCACGGCCTCGGTGCCCGCGTCGGCCAGCACCAGCGCGAAGGCGGTACCCCAGTTTCCGGCGCCGAACACGGCGGCTCGGGTCACGCCTGCGCCCCCGGCTCGGCAGTCTCCTGTTTCACGCCGTCCTGCTGCGCGGTGTCCTGTTTCACTGTGTCCGGCTTCAGACCGTCCTGCTTCAGGTTGTCCGGGTCGAAGCGCTCGGCGGGCGGCTGCTCGCCGCGGATCTCGGCCAGCATGCCGGTGATCACGTCCATGAGGTACTCGGTGGCCAGCCGCAGCGTGTCGCTGTTGATCTCCTTGCCGAACTTCGCCCGCAGGTCGATCGGCTCGCCCGCGGTCACCCGCAGCGTCTTGCGCGGGAAGATGGTCGGCTTCTTCGAGTACGGCGCAAGCACGTCCTGCGCGCCCCACTGCGCGATCGGCAGCACCGGCGCCCCGGTGCGCAGCGCGATGCGCGCCGCGCCGGTCTTGCCGGCCATCGGCCACAGGTTCGGGTCCTTGGTCATCGTGCCCTCGGGGTACACGATGATCGTCTCGCCGCGCTCGACCGCGGCGACGGCGTCGCGGAACGCCAGCGCCGCGTCCCGGGACTCGCGGTACACCGGGATCTGGCCGGCCGCGCGGAACCAGCGGCCGAGGGTCGGGTTCTTGAACACCCCGGCCTTGGCCAGGAAGCGCGGCGTGCGGCCCGCCATCACCAGGAAGTGGGCGACCGAGATCGGGTCGAAGAAGGAGTAGTGGTTCGCCACCACCACGACGCCGCCTTCGCGTGGCACGTTGCGCCGTCCGCGCCAGTCCCGCTTGACCAGGGTCGCCAGCAGCGGCCGGCAGATCAGCTCGATGAGGATGAACGCCGCCCCGGGGCGGGGATTGCGGCGCGATGCGCGGCGGACCAACGTCAATCCTTCTTCCGTGGTGCTCGGTCGGTGCTCGGCGGTTGATCAGAGGGACCGGCCGGAGCAGGGGGCGGTCCAGTCTCCCGCGCCCGGCGCCCGAGTGCCAAGCTCGGCTTCGGTACCGCGAGGTGAAATCCAGCCCAGGTCCGCTGCGAGGAGCGCGCGGAGACCGTGCGATGATCTACCGGTGTGGTCCGTGGTGATTCCGGTCAAGCGGTTGCCGGAGGCCAAGTCCCGGCTCGCGCTGTCCCGGGAGAGCCGCGCCGCGCTCGCGCTGGCCTTCGCCAGCGACACGGTCGCCGCTGCGGCGGCCTCGCCGTTGGTGGCCGCCGTGTTCGCGGTGACCGCGGACGAGGCGGTCTCGCAGCGATTGAACGCGTTGGGCGCGCGCATCCTGCCCGATGACGCGCCCGGCGGCCTCAACGCGGCGGTCGAGTCGGGCCGGCTGCACGCGCTGGCCGACGATCCGCGCCGCCGAGTCGCGGCGCTGACCGCGGATCTGCCCGGCCTGCGCACGGCGGATCTCACCGAGGCGCTGGCCACGGTTCCGCAGGGCCGTGCGTTCGTGGCCGACGCGCCGGGCAGCGGCACGACGCTGCTGCTGTCCGACTCCGGCGGGACGCTCGCGGCGCGCTTCGGCCCGAATTCCCGCCACGCGCACGAGCGCAGCGGCGCGGTGCTGCTCTCCGACGCGGGGCAGTCGCTGCGCCGGGACGTGGACACGGTCGAGGACCTGGCGGACGCGGTCCGGCTCGGCGTCGGCGAGCACACCGCCGCGGCGCTGGCCCGGCTGCGCTGGACTCCCGCGCACTACCCTGGTGCCATGCAGGCGACCGTGCGCATCTTCGACCCGGTGACCAGGTCCGGTTCCGTGCTGCTCGACGACGGGACGGAAATGGCCTACGACGCCAAGGCCTTCGACTCCGGCGGGCTGCGTTTCGCCCGGCCCGGCCAGCGCGTCGCGCTGCGCGTCGATCCCGAGGGGCGCATCACGGCGCTGACTCTGTCCACGTTTCCGCTGCCCGGCTGAGCGGGCCGCCGCCGAATCGAAAATTTTAAATCGCGCCGCGGTGCGGAAAATCCGCCGCGGCCGAAGAAGAACCAGAGCGGTCAGTGGCCCGGGTATCGCGCGATACCCGGGCCACTGACCGCTCATATCCGAGTTGTTGCCTCACCCGTGCGCCGGCCGTGCGTCCCGCCCCCTGAACGGCCGCGCCGACGCGATTCGGGTCAGCGCTTCTTCGAACCGGATTTCTTGGACCCCGACTTCTTGTCCGAGGTCTTCTTCGCCGCCATCTTGGTGGCGGGCGCGACCGCCGCCGTCTTGCGGGCCATCGGCCGAGGCGCGGCCTTCTTGCCGGTGGACTTCTTCGCGGTGCTCTTGGCCGCCGCCTTGGTCACCGCGGCCTTCTTCGCGGCGCCGCGGGTGCTCGCCGCTGACTTGGTCGCGGTGGTCTTGCGCACCGCGGCCTTCTTCGCGGGAGCGGCCTTCTTGGCGGGAGCGGTCCTGGTGGCGGTGGTCCGCTTCGCCGCGGTGGCGGTGGTCGTCGTCACACGCCGGGCCGTGGTGGTCTTCTTGGCCGCGGCGCGCGCGGGCGTCGGGCGGGTGCCGTTGACCTCGTCCTTGAAAGCCTGCCCTGCGCGGAACTTCGGCACCGTCGCCGCCGCCACCCTGACCTGCTCGCCGGTGCGCGGGTTGCGCGCGATGCGGGCCGGCCGCCTGGCCGACTCGAAGGTGCCGAAACCGGTCAGCGAGACCTTGTCGCCGGATACGACGGCGCCGGTGATCCCGTCCAGTACCGCGTCAACCGCCTCGCCGGCCGCCCGCCGGGAAACCTCGAGCCTCTCCGCCACCGCGTCGATGAGCTGCGCCTTGTTCACGTTGCGCCCCTTTGGGGTGAGTGCGGCGCACCATGCGCGCCGCGCGGGTGGGAAACCTGCCGTGCCGCGCCCGGATTCTGGTTCCGGACACTGCTTGCCTTTTCCGCACCGTAGAGGGACGAATCGGACGAATCAATCACCAAGCGCCCTAATCACCCTTGTGTCGCAGTCTTTTCCGCCCGGGCAGGCGGCGCGCGGCTATCCGGCCCTGCGCATCGAAGTCGGCTGCTGCGCGGCGGAATCCGGGCCCGCGGCGGCGCCGTCATGGTCCGGCGCCGGACAATCCGCCGGACTGATTGCGCCGCGCTTCTCGTCCACGGCGCGCAGAAATCGCTCGAGCCGGCGCATCGCGTCATCCTGATCGTGTCGGGAAGCTGCGGTGATGACGAGCAGGCGCCTCACGAAATCAGCGCGGTCCGGCAGTTCCAGATCCATTCCGCGCAACACGCCGTGCGCTTCCTTCAGCAGTTCCGCCAGCCGCGCGTAGCCGGAAAGCTGGCGCAGTTCCTCGGAATCGAAAAGTTCGCCGTAGTGCGCTGAAGAGACACGGTTCACGGGAGACGGAGCACGCTCCGTGACGGTATCGTCACCATCCTGATCCGTACCGCTTCGGTCCACCCGCACGCATCCATTGTGCCTTGTGATGAAGAGTGGTCCGTACAAACGAACACCGGGGCGGTACGCCCCCCGACGTAACGCCCCGGCTGATTGTGTTGTGGTGCGTCACACCGCCACGGGCAGCGTGGTCGGCTTGTGCGCCGGACGGTCCGCCTCGAACGTGTCGATCGCGTCCGCGTGCCGCAGGGTGAGGCCGATGTCGTCGAGCCCTTCCATCAGCCGCCAGCGAGTGTAGTCGTCGATCTCGAAGGGTGCGGCCAGTTCGGCGTCGCCGCCGTCACCGCCGCCGACGCGCACCTCGCGCGCCGCCAGGTCCACGGTCACCTCGGCCGCCGGGTCCGCCTCGGTCAGCTGCCAGATCCGCTCGACGGTCTCCTGCGGCAGCACCACGGTCAGCAGGCCGCCCTTGAGCGAGTTGCCGCGGAAGATGTCGGCGAACCGCGGGGAGATGACCGCCTTGAATCCGTAGTCCTGCAACGCCCACACGGCGTGCTCGCGCGACGAGCCGGTGCCGAAGTCGGGCCCGGCCACCAGGACCGAGGCCCCGGCGCGCTCCGGCCGGTTGAGGATGAACTGCGGGTCGCCGCGCCAGGCGGCGAACAGGCCGTCCTCGAAACCCGTGCGGGTGACCCGCTTCAGGTACACCGCGGGGATGATCTGGTCGGTGTCCACGTTGGAGCGGCGCAGCGGGACCGCGGTGCCGGTGTGGCTGATGAACTTCTCCATGCTCGCTCAGACCTCCAGCAGGTCGGACGGGGCGGTCAGCCGGCCGGTGACCGCGGTGGCGGCGGCGACGAGCGGGGAGACCAGGTGCGTGCGCCCGCCCTTGCCCTGCCGCCCCTCGAAGTTGCGGTTCGAGGTGGAGGCGGCGCGCTCGCCCGGGGAGAGCTGGTCCGGATTCATCCCGAGGCACATGGAGCACCCGGCAAAGCGCCATTCCGCGCCCGCGTCGGTGAACACCTTGTCCAGCCCCTCGGCCTCGGCCTCGAGCCGCACCCGCGCGGAGCCGGGCACGACCAGCATGCGCACGCCGTCGGCGACCTTGCGGCCCCGGATCACCGCGGCGGCGGCGCGCAGGTCCTCGATCCGGCCGTTGGTGCAGGAGCCCACGAACACGGTGTCCACGGCGATCTCGCGCAGCGGCGTGCCCGCGGCCAGGCCCATGTACTCCAGTGCCCGCTCGGCGGCCGCGCGCTCGTTCGGGTCCGCGAACGAGGCGGGCTCGGGCACCCGGCTGTCGAGCGGCGCGCCCTGGCCGGGGTTGGTGCCCCAGGTGACGAACGGGGTCAGCGCGTCGGCGTCGATCTCGATCTCGGCGTCGAAGACCGCGTCCTCGTCGGTCCGCAGCGTGGACCAGTAGCCGAGGGCGGCCTCCCAGTCCGCGCCCTGCGGGGCGTGCGGACGGTCCTTGAGGTAGCCGAAGGTGGTGTCGTCGGGGGCGATCATGCCGGCGCGGGCGCCGGCCTCGATCGACATGTTGCAGATCGTCATCCGGCCTTCCATGGACAGCTCGCGGATCGCCTCGCCGCGGTATTCGAGCACGTAGCCCTGCCCGCCGCCGGTGCCGATCTTCGCGATCACGGCCAGGATGACGTCCTTCGCGGTCACGCCGGGCTTCAGGTGCCCGGCGACGTTGACCGCCATCGTCTTGAACGGCTTGAGCGGCAGCGTCTGGGTGGCCAGCACGTGCTCGACCTCGCTGGTGCCGATGCCGAACGCCAGCGCGCCGAACGCGCCGTGGGTGGAGGTGTGCGAGTCGCCGCACACGATCGTCATCCCGGGCTGGGTCAGGCCGAGCTGCGGGCCGATGACGTGCACGACGCCCTGCTCCGCGTCGCCGAGCGAGTGCAGGCGCACGCCGAACTCGGCGCAGTTGCGCCGCAGCGTCTCGATCTGGATGCGCGAGACGGGGTCGGCGATCGGCTTGTCGATCTCAAGCGTCGGAGTGTTGTGGTCCTCGGTGGCGATCGTCAGATCGGGGCGGCGCACCGGGCGCCCGGCCAGCCGCAGCCCCTCGAAGGCCTGGGCGCTGGTGACCTCGTGCACGAAGTGCATGTCGATGTAGAGCAGGTCGGGCTCGCCTTCGGCGCGGCGCACCAGATGCGCGTCCCATACCTTCTCCGCCAGGGTGCGGCCCCGTTCGGCCGCCGTTCCCGCGGC
This sequence comes from Actinomycetota bacterium, assembly GCA_046724665.1. GTDB lineage: Bacteria > Actinomycetota > Actinomycetes > Streptomycetales > Catenulisporaceae > Actinocrinis. The sequence goes on along the minus strand of JBKOWZ010000149.1, from coordinate 7,002 downwards.
TTTCGCTGCCATCGGCTTTCTCTCCTTCGGACTCGCCGGCCCCGCCTTTGGGGTACCCCGGCGATCGGGATTTCCTCGGCCGGACCCGATCGGCTACGCGCTCGGCCCGCTTTGGCGAACTCGGTTCCCCGAGCCTGTCACCGTCTCACTGGCCATCGCATTTGTGTCTCGTGATTTGAGATGGCAATATCGTTCCATGGACACAGCCCGCTCCATGGACACCACGCGTTCACTGGATCACGCCCGTCCGCCGGAAGCGGCCAGGCCGCTGGAGGCCGGCCGGATGCTCGACTCCGCGTCCAGCGGGGTCGGCGTGCTGGACAAGGCCGCCGCCGTGCTCTCCGCGCTCGAGGCCGGCCCGGCGACGCTGGCCTCGCTGGTCTCGGCCACCGGCCTCGCCCGGCCGACCGCGCACCGCCTCGCCGTGGCGCTCGAGCACCACCGGCTGGTCTCCCGGGACATGCAGGGGCGCTTCATCCTGGGACCGCGGCTGTCCGAGCTCGCGGTCGCGGCCGGCGAGGACCGGCTGCTGGCCGCCGCCGGGCCGGTGCTGACGCAGCTGCGCGACGTCACCGGGGAGTCGGCTCAGCTCTACCGGCGGCAGGGCGACATGCGCGTGTGCGTGGCCGCCGCGGAGCGCCTCTCCGGGCTGCGCGACACCGTCCCGGTCGGCACCGCGCTGCCGATGGCGGCCGGATCCGGCGCGCAGGTCCTGCTGGCCTGGGAGGACCCGGACCGGATGCACCGCGGCCTTCAGGGCGCGCGCTACACGGCGACGACGCTGGCCGGGGTGCGCAGGCGCGGGTGGGCGCAGTCGGTGGCGGAGCGGGAGATGGGCGTCGCGTCCGTCTCGGCGCCGGTGCGCGGGCCGAACAACCGGGTGATCGCGGCGGTCTCCGTCTCCGGCCCGATCGAGCGGCTGACCCGCCAGCCCGGCAGGCTGCACGGCGAGGCCGTGGTGGAGGCCGCGACACGGCTGTCGGAGGCGGTCAAGCGCGGAGCCTGAGCGGCCGTTCGTGAGCAGCCGTCCCGCATCGTGGGACGGCTACCGGGAAAATCCGCCGCGGCGCGGATTCGAGTTCTGAACAAAGGGTCTGGCCAGCACGGTTCCGCAACGCGATGTCTCTCGAGGGCCCTTGACACCTCTGGCGCCCGACGCGACCATCGCACCCGGGAGAGCGCTCTCCAATGCGATGCCCACCCCTTTCCCGGTAATGCTGGAGTAGCCAATGAAGGCACGCTCCTCCGCCGCGTTCACGCATCGGAGACCCCTACAACGCTGGATCCGGGCCGTCACCGCCGCCACCGCGGCCCTCGGCCTGGCCGCCTACGCCCTGGCGGCCGCGGGCACGCCCGCCCACGCCGCTCCCGCCCTGCTCTCCCAGGGCAAGCCGACCACCGCATCCTCGACCGAGAACGCGGGCACCGCCGCCGCGAACGCCACCGACGGCAACACCGGCACCCGCTGGTCCTCCGCCTTCAGCGACCCGCAGTGGCTCGAGGTGGATCTCGGCGCCACGGCGACGATCAGCCAGGTGGTGTTGAACTGGGAGACCGCATACGCCACCGCGTTCCAGGTTCAGACCTCCACCGACAACACGACCTGGACGTCGATCTACTCGACCACGACCGCCGCCGGCGGCACCCAGACTCTCAACGTCACCGGTTCCGGCCGGTACGTGCGGGTGTACGGCGCCGCGCGGGCGACGCAGTGGGGCTACTCGCTCTGGGAGTTCCAGGTCTACGGCACGATCGGCGGTACGACCAGCCCGAGCCCGTCGGCCAGCCCGACCGGCTCCTGCGGCACCGCAGACGAGGCCCTCGGCAGACCCGTCACCGCGTCCTCCACCGAGAACGCCGGCACCCCGGCCGCCAACGCCGTCGATGGCAACACGACCACCCGCTGGTCCAGCGCGTTCAGCGACCCGCAGTCGCTTCAGATCGACCTCGGCACCGCGCTGCCGATCTGCCGGGTGATCCTGAACTGGGAGGCCGCCTACGCCACCGCGTTCCAGGTGCAGACCTCGAACGACGCGGCCGCCTGGAGCGGCGTCTACTCGACGACGGCCGGCGTCGGTGGCGTCCAAACGCTCAACGTGTCGAGCACCGCGCGCTACCTGCGCGTCTACGGCACCGCCCGCGCCACCGTCTACGGCTACTCGCTGTGGGAAGTGACCGTCAACACCATCGGCGACGCCAGCCCGCCGCCTCCCCCGCCGCCGTCCACCAGCCCGGCGCCCGGCAACTGCCCCTGGATCAACTCCACCGCGCCGGTCGCCACCCGCGTCGCCCAACTGCTCGCCCAGATGACCCTCGCGCAGAAGATCCAGATGCTGCACGGCACCGGGGCGTCCTCGCCGTACATCGGCGACATGGCCGCGATCGCGGCGCTGTGCATCCCGGCGATGGGCTTCCAGGACGGCCCGGCCGGCGTCGGCGACGGCATGGGCGGCGTGACGCAGATGCCCGCGCCGATCACCCAGGCGGCCACCTTCGACACGGCGCTCGAGCAGCAGTACGGCGCGGCGATCGGCGCCGAGTTCGCCGCCAAGGGCGCGAACGTGGACCTCGGCCCGACCGTCAACATCATCCGCGACCCGCGCTGGGGCCGCTCCTTCGAGACCTTCAGCGAGGACCCGTACCTCACCTCGCAGATGGCGGTCGCGGACGTCAAGGGCATCCAGAGCCAGGGCGTCATGGCGCAGGTGAAGCACGCCGCGGTCTACAACCAGGAGACCAACCGCAACGGCCCGGCCGACAACGCGATCGTGGACGCGCGCACGCTCAACGAGATCTACCTGCCCGCGTTCCAGACCTCGATCACCCAGGGCGCCACCGCGTCGATCATGTGCGGCTACTCGACGATCAACGGCACCTTCGCCTGCCAGAACCCGTCGGTGCTCAACGTGCCGCTGTACCAGCAGTCGAACTTCGGCGGCTTCGTCACCTCCGACTGGGGCGCCGCGCACTCGACCGTGCCGTCGGTGAACGGCGGCATGACGGTGGAGATGCCGAACGGCTACTTCTACGCGGACTTCCTGAACCAGGCGGTCTCCAGCGGCCAGGTCACCACCGCGCAGATCGACACCATGGTCACCCGGGTGCTGACGCAGATGTTCGCCTTCGGCCTGTTCGACCACGCGCCGATCGGCTCGCCGACCGCGACCGTCACCACGCCGGCGCACGCGCAGGTCGCGCTGCAAGGCGCCGAGGAGGGCACCGTCCTGCTCAAGAACAGCGGGATCCTGCCGCTGTCCACCTCGTCGCTCTCCTCGATCGCGGTGATCGGCGTGGACGGCGGCGCCGGCACGCAGACCATCGGCGGCGGCAGCGCGACGGTCACCAGCCCCGGCACCGTCTGGCCGCTGACGGGCATTCAGAGCCGCGTCGCCGGCACCGGGGTCACGGTGGCCTACAACGACGGTTCGAACCAGTCGTCGGCCGCCTCGCTCGCGGCCGGTTCATCGGTGGCGATCGTGTTCGCCAGCGACAACTACGGCAACGAGGGCAGCGACACCACGACGATCAGCCTGCCGAACAACCAGGACGCGCTGATCTCCGCGGTCGCGGCGGCCAACCCGAACACCATCGTGGTGCTCAACGACAACGTCGCGATCCTGATGCCGTGGCTCGGCTCGGTCAAGGCGGTGTTCGAGGGCTTCTACGACGGCCAGAACTGGGGCAAGGCCATCGCCGCGCTGCTGTTCGGCGACGTCAACCCCTCCGGCAAGCTGCCGGTGACCTTCCCGGCCTCGCTCTCGCAGGTCCCGGCGAACACCACCGCGCAGTGGCCCGGCGCGAACAACCAGGTCCAGTACTCCGAAGGCCTCAAGGTCGGCTACCGCTGGTACGACGCGCAGAACCTCACGCCGCTGTTCCCGTTCGGCTACGGCCTGTCGTACACCACCTTCTCGTTCAGCAACTTGCAGGTCGGGGCGCTGACGAACAATCAGGCCACGGTGACGGCGACGGTGACCAACACCGGCAGCCGGGCCGGGACCGAGGTGGCGCAGCTGTACGTCGGCGCTCCGGCGTCGGTCGGCGAGCCGCCGCACCAGCTCAAGGGCTTCCAGCGGGTGACGCTGAACCCCGGCGCCTCGGCGACGGTCTCCTTCACGGTGAAGGCGCACGACCTCGCGCACTGGGACACCACGTCCGGCACCTGGCAGGTCACCGCGGGCACGTACCAGATCCTCGTCGGCGACTCGTCGCGCAACCTGCCGCTGACCGGCAGCCTGTCCGTGCCGAGCACCATCACGGCCAACGCCGCGACGGCCGAGGGCCTCGGCAGCCCGCAGGCGGCGATCGCGAACCCGTACGGGATGTCGAGCCGGGTCGGCGTGCCGGCCAGCCTGCCGCTGAGCGGGACCGCGGGTCTGACCTACACGGCGACCGGCCTGCCGGCGGGCTTCTCGATCAGCCCCTCCGGGGTGATCAGCGGCACCGGCACGACGCACGGCACCAGCACCATCACGGTGACCGGACGGGCGAGCTCGGGCGCCAGCACCTCCATCACCTTCGTGTGGACGGTGTCTTAGCTCAGAACGGTGTCTTAACTCAGAACAGTGCCTTAGCTCAGCACGATGCCTTAGCCCAGATAAGTGTCCGTGTCATGACCCGAAGAACCGCGTAACCCTAACGGTCCCTGGGCCGGTCGCGATGCGGCGACCGGCCCAGGGACCGACGCATTCGCTACCGGCGCACTGCCGGACAGCTCGCACACGGGATTGCCGCAAACCTGGAAGCCACGCTAGACTCGCTGGGCTATGTCTGCGCACGCCAAAGAAGCCGTCAAATTCGGCTACTTTAAAGAGTAGAGACCCGGGAGTCGCGTTGTCAAGTGAAACCGAGGAAATCGCCCGCGAGCAGCAGTACGTGACCATGCTCTACGACCGGCTCGACACGTTGCGGGAGCAGACTTCGGTGCGGTTCACCCGCGTCCTGCGCGAGTCGGGCGGCACACCGCAGCAGCGCACCGAGCGCGACACCGCGGCGGCCGAGCACGCCGACCGGCTCGGCCAGCTCACCGCCGCCGAGAACGGGCTGTGCTTCGGCCGGCTCGACCTCGCCGGCGACGATGCCACGAGCGAGGGCGACGGAAACGGCGAGTACCGCTACATCGGCCGGATCGGGCTCCGCGACGAGCACTCGGAGTACGAGCCGCTGCTGATCGACTGGCGCGCCCCGGCCGCGCGGCCGTTCTACATCGCGACGGCGGCCTCTCCCCTCGGCGTGCGGCGACGCCGCCACATCAAGACCCGGCTGCGTAAAGTCACCGGCCTCGACGACGACGTACTCGACCTCAACGAGGACAACGACTCCACAGGCCTGGTCGGCGAGGGCGCGCTACTCGCGGCGGTGACCGCGAAACGCACCGGACGGATGCGTGACGTCGTCGAGACGATCCAGGTTGAGCAGGACCATGCGATCCGCGCCGACCTCGCGGGTGTTCTCGTCGTCCAGGGCGGCCCCGGCACCGGCAAGACCGCAGTCGCGCTGCACCGCGCCGCCTATCTGCTTTACACGCACCGTGAACGGCTTGCCCGGCGCGGCGTGCTGATCGTGGGGCCGAACCCGACCTTCCTGCGGTACATCTCGCACGTGCTGCCCGCACTCGGCGAGACCGGCGCGGTGCTACGCACGCTCGGGGAGCTTTACCCGGGCGTCACGGCGCGGCGTGCGGAGACAGCCGAGGCCGCCGAGATCAAAGGCAGGCCGATGATGGCCGACGTGGTGGCCGCTGCGGTGCGCGCGCAGCAGCGCGTGCCCGAAGACACGCTCAAGGTCGTCATCGACCACTACATCTACCGGCTCGACCGCGAGACCTGCCTCGAAGCCCGCGAGCGGGCACGCGCGCTGAACGAGCCGCACAACCTCGCCCGCCCCGCGGTCGTCGGGCACATCCTCGACGCGTTGACCGACCAGGCGATGCGTCGGTTGAACGACGACCCGTTCGCCGAGGTGTCCCGCGAGGTGCTGGAGCAGATCTCCCGGGATCTGCGGGAGCTCGGCGACCCGGGCGACCCTCCGCTGGAGGAGGAACTGCTGAACCGGCGCGACCGCGACGAGATCCGCCGCGGGCTGGCCGAGGAGCCCGCCGTGCAGGAGGCCGCCGACTGGCTGTGGCCGGAACTGACGCCGCAACAGCTGCTCACCGAGCTGTACGCCTCACCCGACCTGCTCGACGAGGCGGCGCCAGGGCTGACCGAGGCCGAGCGGGCGGCGCTGCGGCGCGACCCGGACGACGAGGGCTGGAGCGTCACCGACGTGCCGCTGCTGGACGAGGCCGCCGAACTGCTCGGCGCGCCGGACACCGACGCCGCCGAGGCCGAGCGCGAGCGCCGGGAAGCGCTCAGCTACGCCGAGGGCGTGCTGGAGATCCTCACCGGATCGACCCCGATCGAGCGCGAGGACGCGCGCGAGTACGAGCAGATCCTGACCGCCACCGACCTGCTCACCGTCGAGCAGATCGCCGACCAGCAGGCCGTCCGGCGGCACCGCTCGGTCGCCGAGCGCGCGGCCGGGGACCGCACCTGGACGTTCGGGCACGTCATCGTGGACGAGGCGCAGGAGCTCTCGGCGATGGCCTGGCGGGCGCTGATGCGCCGCTGCCCGAGCCGGTCGATGACGATCGTCGGCGACCTGGCGCAGACCGGCAGCGTCGCGGGGGCCGCGTCGTGGGGCACGGTGCTTGAGCCGTTCGTCGGCAGGCGCTGGCGGATGGCCGGGCTGACCGTCAACTACCGCACGCCGGCCGAGGTCATGGCGCTGGCGGCGAAGGTGCTCGCGCGCATCGACCCGGCGCTCGAACCTCCGCGCTCGGTGCGCGAGTCGGGGGTCGAACCGTGGGAGGAGACGGTCGCCGCGGCCGAGCTCGGCGCGCGCCTCGGCGAGGTCGCGCGCCGGGAGGCCGCGCTCGTCGGCGACGGCCGGCTCGCCGTGATCGTCCTGTCTCTTATACACATCTCCGAGCCCACGAGACCCGCGGTTCTATCGCGTATG
>JBKOWZ010000119.1:0-14104 GCA_046724665.1 Actinomycetota bacterium | reverse complement strand
CGCAGACCCGCTCGGCCCGCCGCGCCAGCTCCTCCAGCCGCGCCGGGTCGGCTCCCGGGGACAGCGCCACGCGTTCCATCCGGCCGTAGGCGGCGTACCGCTCGTCCCCGGCGCTCTCGGCCTCGGCGACCAGCTCGTCGGCGAGGGCGAGCGCGGCGCTGCTGTCGCCGAGGGCGCCCGCCGTGTCCATCAGCAGAGACTTCGCCTCCAGCGCGGATCCGCCCGACTCGCCCGCTGCGGCGTCGTCCGGCCGCAGCAGCTCCACCGCCGCGCGCAGCGCGGTCTCGGCGCGCGGCAGGTCTTCGGCGGCCAGGGCCGCGCGGCCGGAGCGCAGAAAGCTCGTCCCGGCCTTCCGGCGCACGTCGTCAACCTCGTCGCCGTCGTAGAAGACCTCGTTCCAGTAGAGCATCGCCGCGTGGTAGTGATGGCCGGCCAGCCCGGGGCGGCCGTCCTGCCCGGCGTAGACCTCGCCGAGGACGCGGTGGCGGCGGGCGCGCTCGGCCTTGGGCATCGCGGCGTAGCAGATGTCGTACACCTGCTTGCCGCAGAACTCGTAGCCGCCGTCGGCGCTGTGGCGTATCAGCAGCTTGTCGTCGAGTGCGTCGAGGGTCGCGGCGAGGTCGGCCGTCTCGCCGCAGCACCGCTCAAGCGCGGCGGTGCTGAATTCGTGCCCGATCACGCAGGCCCACTCCAGCACGTCGCGCTGGCGCGCGGAGAGCCGGTCGAGCCGCGCGGCCACCGCCGACTGCACGGTCAGCGGGAACTCGTCGGGCTGCTGGTGCTCGGACTCCATCTGGAGGAACTGCTCGAGGAAGAACGGGTTGCCCATGCTCGCCTCGACGCAGCGGCGCAGCACCCGCTGGTCGAGCGGGGTGTTGCGGGCCAGTTCCCGGCCGAGCGACTCGCACTCGTCCGGGGCGAACGGCGTCAGGGTCAGGCTCAGCGCGGACAGCTTGCCGCCACCCCAGTCGGGGCGCCGCTCCAGCAGGTCGATCCGGGCCAGGCAGAGCACCGTCAGCGGGCTGTTCTTCATCCGCCGGGCCAGCGAGTCCAGCAGGTCGAGCAGCGAGTCGTCGGCCCAGTGCAGGTCGTCGAGCACGAGCAGCACGGGGGTGTCCCGGCACAGCGAGTCGAGGCCGCGCCGGATGGCCGCGAAGGTCTCCGCGGGCAGGTCGCCGACGGCGCCCTCGACCAGGTGCCCGGGCAGCAGTTCGCCGACGTCGCGGCCCAGGTCCGCGGCGGCCCGGCGGATCGCGGTGACCATCGGCAGCAGCGTGCCGCCGGTCCCGTACGCTGGACAGGCCGCCATCGCGGCCCGCGCCTCGACGGTGGAGACGGTGGCCAGCAGTTGCTCGGCCAGCCGCGTCTTGCCCATCCCCGCCTCGCCGTACACGGTGCACAGCTGGAAGGTGCGGTGGCTCGCCGCCCTGGCCAGGCAGTTGCGCAGCGCGGCCAGTTCCAGGCCGCGGCCGTGGAATCCGGCCCGCCGCGCCGGGGCGGCCGCGACCGCCAGCGAGACGACCTGCCAGGCGGCCAGCGGCCGGGTCACGCCCTTGGCCGCGATCGGGCCGATCGCCTCGACCACCACGGTCTCGCGGGTGAGCCGGTGCACGCTCTCCCCGATGACGGTCTCGCCGGTCGCAGCCGCCTGCTCGAGGCGCGCGGCGATGTTCACCACGTCGCCCGCGACGAGGTTGTCGGCGTTGTCGAGGTCATCGACCGTGGCGAGCACCTCGCCGGCGTTGATGCCGATCCGCACGCCGAGCGGCAGGGTGAGCCGGTCGCGCAGCCGCGCGTTCAGGGCGGCGATCTCGCGGTGCATCTCCAGCGCCGCGCGCACGGCGCGCAGGGCGTCGTCCTCGTGTACGGCCGGTATGCCGAAGACCGCCATCACCGCGTCGCCGACGAACTTCTCCACCCGGCCGCCGTGCCGTTCCACGCACTGACGCATCGCCGCGTAGTACCGCATCATCAGGGATCGCATGGTCTCGGCGTCGAGCTGCCCGCCGAGGGCAGTCGAGTTGACCAGGTCGCAGAACAGGACCGTGACGATCTTGCGGATGCCCGAACGCCCGGCCGCGGGCGCGGCGCTGAGGTCGGTCCCGCACGCGCTACAGAACCGCGCGCTGTCAGCCTGTTCCGCGGAACAGGTCGGGCAGCGGCGTGGCAACGGTCCTCCAGGTGCTCGGACGGTGTCGGCTCGGCGGTATCGGCTCAGAGCGCTGTATTGGATTGAGGGCGCTGTATTGGATTGGGGGCTCTGTGAGCCGTCGGCGACGCAGTTCGCGCCGGCCCGAACTCCCCGGGACGCGAGCGTCCCGGGCAGCGGACCGGCGCGTCGTGCCGGTGCTGGGCGTGGGCGGTTTACCAGAAGTTGCCGCCGTTGTCGTCCAGGTGGGCCTCCACGTCGCTGTTGGCCGCCGTGAGCCGGGCCTTGAGTCCGGTCAGCACCGCTACCTCGTCCTCGGACAGGGACGCGTAGACGGCGCGCTCGTCCTCACTGGCATCCTGGACCGGGATACCGGCCTGCGCCAGAGCCTCGATGGCGTCGAATTCAGACATTGCTTACACCTCCTATCTCCATACTCGAATCCGTTACCTTCGGCGGCGCAGCTCAGGACATCCCGCCGCCGGGCTTCGTGGCCTTCCGCGCGGAAGGCGGTGTTCTCCCAGCCGTCTCAGAGTCCGGTGAATCCCGCGGCGCCGTTCGGGATCCGGCGCGGATAGCGCGGCTCCGGCTCGGCGGCCGGGATCGGTTCCACGGCCGTGTCCGTGTCCACGTCCGCTGTCGGATCCCAGTGCGCCATCACGTCGTCCTCGGCGTCCTCGGTGAACAGTTCGGCGGTGTCCGCCACCTCGACCGGCTGCGGCCGCGGTTCGGCGGGGGCCCGCTGCGCGACGATCGCGAGGCCGACGGCCACGATGCACAGCCCGGAGGCGGTGAACACCGGCCCCACATGGAAGGCGCTGGCCAGCGCCGCGCCGACCGCCGGGGCGGCCAGTTGCAGCACCGTCGGCAGAATCCCGGCGAAGGCCATCACCCGGCCCATCAGCTCCACCGGGGTCGAGGTCTGGAGGATGACCGGATACGCGATCAGCAGGCCCGAGGCGGCGAAGCCGACCGCGAGCGGGATCGGCAGGACGGCGGCGACCGGCGGATGGTGCGCGTGGTCCACGGTCAGGCCGATCACGGCCACGCACAGGCCGGCCAGCGCCTGGGAGATCCCCATCAGCCGCAGCGGCCTGACCTTCCCGCCCCACTGGCCGACCAGGATCGTGCCGACGACGGCGCCGACCCCGACGCAGGCCAGCCACTCCCCCAGCAGCGCGGACTCGTAGCCGAGGCTGGAGAGGGCGAGCGGGGTGAGCGTGTCGAAGGTGAAGACCAGGAACACGGTCGCGGCCATGCCGAGCACCGCGGTGAGCAGCACCCGCTGGCCGAGGATGAATCGCAGCCCGGCGATCATCTCGGCGCGTACCCCCGCCTTCCCGCCGGAGCGGCCGGCGTCTGCCTCGGGCCGCGCGATCGGCAGGCCGGCCAGGATCGCCGCCGAGCACAGGAAGGACGCGCTGTCCGCGACGAAGGCGCCGCGGGCGCCGACCGTGGCCAGCAGCAGGCCACTGAGACCGGGGCCGATGATCTTGGTGGCCTGGGCCGCGAAGGTGGTCAGCGTGTTGGCGGACAGCAGGTCCTCCTTGGGCACCATCCGCCGCACCGCAGAGGCCTGAGTCGGATTGAACAGGGTGCTGAAGCTCACCTTGAGCACCACCAGCGCCAGCAGCACGACGATGTTGCCGGCCAGCAGGTAGCCCAGCACGATCGCGGCGCGGGCCAGGTCGCAGCCGACCAGCACGGCCCGGGTCGGCAGTCGGTCGGCCAGCGTCCCGGACAGCGGGGAGATCAGCACCCACGGCAGCGCGCCGGCGATCGCCACTGCGGCGAGCCCGGCGGCGCCGTCGTGCCAGGTGTAGGCGACCAGGGAGAGCACGGCGACGAAGTCGAGCCAGTCGCCGAGCATGGAGACCGTCTGGCCGGCCAGGATCCGCCGGAACCGCCGGTTGTGTAAGGCCTGGAACATCTTCGGCGCCGCCATGGTCACCCTCCCCCAGCCGTCGCGGTGCTGATCCTGAGCCGGTGCGCGGCCACCCGGCGGTCGGCGAGCTCCTCGAACACCGCGGCGAGCGAGCCGATGGTGTGCATCGCGCTGACGCCGAGCATGGAGTGGTGCCGCGCGGTCAGCGGTAGCGCGTCGATCGCCTCGAACAGCTCGTCCCGGTGCCGCTGGTCGAGCACCGCGTGCACGTGCATGGTGCGAAACGCCCTGTCCGGGTGGCCGGTGCGCCGCGCCAGCCGCTTCGGCAGCTCGGCGGAGCCCGGATACCCTTCGAGCACCGCGATGTGGCCGAGCAGGCACAGAGGGTGGTGGTGCGCCAGCCAGTAGTACTGCGCGCCGACGGCGGCGGCGACCGCCGGGCCGGGCATGGCCTCCAGCAGCTCGCCGGCGTCCTCGCAGATCAGCTCGAGGTCCTGGCGGACCCAGTCGTCGTGGCCGTGCTCCTCGTGGATGTGCTTGCGGAAGTAGGCCGCCACGCCCTCGGCCACCGGATCGCCGGGCAGCTGCTCGCAGCGGGCGATCGCGGCCGCCATCAGCGGGACGGTGGCCCGGATCATCTGGTGCATCGTCTGGAGGTAGTCGACGTAGCGCCGGTCGAGGTCGGGGGCCGACCACACCCGGGCGATGACCGCGCGCAGCGCCGGCAGCGCGAACTCGATCTTCGACCGCAGGATCCGCGCGTTCGAACCCGGCGGGGCCGCGAGCGCCGCCGTCCCGGTCGCCGCCGAGCCGCTCATACCGCCTCCAGGGGCTGCGCGTGCCGCTCGCCGCGGGAGATGCGGCCGACCAGCGCCCAGCAGGCGCCGCAGATGCCGGCCGCCTCCCGGGTGGCCAGGTCCCCGGCCAGCGGGTGGCCGGCCAGTCGGCCGACCCCCTCCCAGCCGATCACCTTCAGCAGGTCGTCGTCCGCGAAGCGGTTGATGACGTCGAGCACCTGCCCGGCGGTGCCCGCGCGGCGCCGGAACCAGGCGGGGCCCGCGCCCATCAGCACCGCCTCGTTGCAGCAGGCTGAGATGACGCCGTCGTAGCGGACCACCCGCGCGCGGGCGACCCGGCAGCTGCCGAAGGAGCCGATCGGCTGGCGCCGGGTGACCGAGTACAGCTCACCGGCCCGGCCGTACGGCAGCAGCGGGACCTTGTTCAGCTCGACCGTGTCCGGCCACTGCGGTCCGAGCGCCTCGGTCAGCAGCCGCCGAGCCCGGTCCACCTCGGTGTCGAGGTCGAGCACCTGAACGACCAGCGCCGTGCCGCGCCGCATGATCGCCCTGGCCGCGTTGCGGAACCGCTCCTCGCCCATGCCCGCCTGGTGGAAGGCGTCGGTGCTGAGGAAGACGCAGCCGCACTGGTCGATCACCGACTCGATCCAGGCCGGCGCCTTCGCGGTGCGGGCCCAGAATCCGCTGGTGTAGACGACCACGCCCTTGCCCGCGCGGGTCAGCTCCCCGACCGCGTATGGCAGCCCCCTGCGCTCCACGAAGGGCTCGCCGCCTGAGATGCCGACGATGCGCAGCGACGACCCGGCGAGGCCGGCGACGACCTGTTCGAAGAGCTCGAAGTCGGTGATCCGCGGGCTGTCCGGCCGCGAGTCCACCGAGCAGTGCTTGCAGCCGACGGGGCAGCGGTCGGTGATGAACAGCAGCGCCGAGTCGCCGTGCACCCAGCGCGACTCCTCCACCTCGGCCAGGCCGAGCCGGGGCACGGCCGGGCTAGCCATCGCCGCCCCCGGCTGCCTGGCTGCCGATGGCGATCAGGTCGGCGAACCGGGGCGAGGCGTACGTGCGGACGAACTGCTCCGGCCCAGCCTCCCGGATCATCCGCGCGGCGGTCCGCTCGACCAACGCCATCGTCGGCCGGGCCATCAGCCGCTCGGCGCTGCGGCCGGCCTCGGGGTCGGCGCCGAGCCCGTAGCAGGTCTCGCAGTACCCGCACGCGGAGCCCGCGGCCTCCGGGCGCACCGAGCGGGGCCCGACCACCCGGATGGCGCGCAGCAGGTCGCGCGCGAGAGTGCGGCTCCTGATGGTCTCCCAGCTGTCCACCCCGGCGTGCCCGAGCAGCAGGTGCTGCGGCACCACCGGCATGTCGATGACCGCCTGCTTGCAGCAGGCCAGTACGGCGCCGTCGTAGCGCACCAGCGGCCAGGAGGCGAGCATGCACGGCTCAGGGCCCGGACGCCAGGGCGGCTCGGGGCCGGCGGCGTCGAACCACTCGGCGGCGCGGCCCATCGGTCCGACGTGGTTCACCGCGATCGGCACCCGGTCGCCGAGCTGCTCCCGGATGTCCGCGATCGCCTCGGCAAGGTACGGGTCGTCGTCATCCAGGCCGACCAGGTGGATGCTCAGGTCCTTGCCCTCGTCCGCCAGTTCGCGCAGGATCCGCAGCACGTTGGCGCGCGGCACCTCCTCCTCGTGGAAGACGTCGATGCTGGCGGAGAGGTGGTCCACCGCGTCGATCGCCCGGCGCACCGCCGGCGGGATCCTGGGCTCGCGGGCGAAGTACATCCCCGACATCAGCTGGGTGCTGGTGCCGACGCGCCGCGAGGCCTCGCCGATCCAGCGCACGAGTTCGGCCTTGAGCAGCGCCTCGCCGCCCGACATCACCACCAGGTCGGGACGGCAGTCCTCGGTGAAGCCGGCCACGATCCGGCGGAAGGGCGCCTCGGAGAAGTCGGCGGAGCCCAGCGTCGAGCTCGTCGAGCAGTGCCGGCAGTTCAGCGGGCAGCGCTGGGTCAGCCCGAGGCACAGGGCGGCGGCGGGCACCGTGCGCAGCGCGACAATCTCAGATAAGTGCACGTATACCCACCCCTGAATCACGGCCGTCGTCGGACGCCGGCCGGCAGCGAAAGGCCGTCATCGCGGTGAGGTCGAGCTGGCGCGGCCCCTGTCGAACCGAACTGAGGTTCTGTGCCGTTGCTCTTTCTGTAGCACCGCGTTCATGCCTCCGCAAGGCCTCTGAGTCCGCAGTAAGCTGATTCGTGAATCAATGAGCGTATAAGAGCCGCACATAGCGCGGGTCGAACGTAACATCGTTCGCGAACAGACATGCCCGCACCGCGAGCACCGCAATCGAGCCCGGCGGGTATCCGGTCGCCGCGGTCACATCCCGCAGGAGTTCGTCCGCGCTGCGGTACCGGGCGGTCAGGGTTCTGCCAACCCGGTAGGCCGGGATCCGGACGCCCTCGTCCCAGTACTCGGGCAGGCCGAGCAGCTCGAACACCTGCGCCACCTCGGCCGCGCGCATCCGGACCAGGACCTCCACGAGCATCCCGGCCAGCATCCGCAGCGCGGCAGAGTGCTGCTGCACGGGTTCGAAGATCTTGCGCAGCATCGGCCCGCCGCCGGCCGGGCCGCCGAGCAGGCGCAGCACCGGGGCGCTTTGAGCGGCCAGCGCGGCGTCCTCGGCGCCGGCGCGCGCGAGTTCCACGCACCAGCGCTCGACAGTGGCCTGATCCGCCGCGTCGGCGAGGAACGCGCACCAGTCGAGCCGGGCGCGCGCCGCCAGCGACAGGAACGTGTCTTCGACGTAGGAGAAGAACTCGTCAACGGCCTCGTCGCCGCCGAGGGCGTCCGCGATCCGGCGCGGATAGGCGAACGTCGGGTGGAGCAGGTCCACCTGCGGCAGCACGCCACCCGGAGCGATCGAGAACGCGCGGTCGCCGGGTTCGCCGATCGGCCCCTCGCCGAGGTCGAAGACCCGGGTCGCCCTGGTGACAAGTGCCCTCTCGAAGTGGTCGGGAACACCGGCCTCGGCGGCGCGCGCCAGGGTCGTGGCGATCGTTTCACCGTCCGCGTACGAGTTGCCCAGGAACATCTCCAGCCTGCGGGCGCGGCCCGCGATCCCGTGCTCCCGGTTGAAGAGCTCTTCCTCGCGCGCCCAGTCCAGCTGGGACGCGACCGCGTGCCGGGAGCGGTAGGGCACCCGCGCGGCCTTGAGGTTGCGGTCGTCGTACGACATGAACTGGTTCCATCCGGGCACGAACCGAGACTCGAGCAGCCCGCGGATCCGCGCCGGGTCGAGCTGCGGATTGGGCAGCAGGTACGAGGACCAGGAGACCGGCCGGGCGCGGCCGCGGTTCAGCTCCCGCATCCGCCGCGCCATCTCGAACAGCAGCTCGTTGCCGCCGATGTTGATCTCGGAGCAGACCAGCCAGACCCGGCCGATCCCGCGGTCGGCCAGGAACCTGACATCCGCCATCACGGTGTCCAGGTCGCGGACCCGGTGCTGCCTGCCCTTGACCATGGGCTCGGTGCAGAAGTAGCAGCGGTAGGGGCAGCCGCGCATGATCTCGACCGGCACGTACGGACCGTCCGGGGCGCCGAGCGCCTCCTCGCCGTAGAACGCGACCAGGTCCGCGAGCAGCGCCTCGGTGTACTCGGGGCGGTCCGCCGGCCCGAAGTGAACCCGGGGGTTGATCCGGTACCCGCCGGCGTCGCGGAACGCGAGGTTGGCGACCTTGTCGAGGCCGACGCCGCCGAGCACCTCGTCGAAGCGCTCGAAGAGCTGGTCGGGCTCGCCGATCACGCCGAGGTCGGGGCCGATCTGTCCCAGCAGCGCGCGGGCGTGGGTGGTGAAGCCGAAGCCGCCGAGCAGCAGTGGCGCGTCAGTCAGGGTTCTGATGATTTCGGCGGCGTGCGTGGTGTCCTCGACCGGGAAGTACCGGCCGGGCGCGGGCGCGCCGCCTGCCGCGCGTTCGACGTAGTCCCAGACGAACAGCGAATCCGCCTGCCGCAGGTGCAGGCCGACCGACCGCGGCCGCGAGCGCGCCACCGCCGCGCCGATCAGCCGCGGCCAGTCGGCGCGGTCGTGACCGAGCAGGTCGAGGCGGCTGACGGTCAGGCCGTGCCGCGCCGCGATCGCAGAGACCTGAATGAACGCATACGGATACACCGGCAGTGCCGGATAATTGGACGCGTTGACGAGCAGCAAGTCGGTCACGCCCGAATGATGCCCAGAACATATGCCCGCCATCTGTCGTCCACCCGGATCCGGTGCTACGAATACCTCTGGGGATCTCACACCATCCGGACTCACCGAGACTTCATGAGGCGTTGCATGACAGATGTCTTTCTGCCTCTGCCTTCAGTGCAGCGCGGGCATGACTCGGATATCCATGATCTTCCATATCTGTTGATCAACCCGCCGATCACCGATCCGACGACTCCGTACCACTCGATCCCCTACCTGGTCGCGGCGGCGCGGGAGGCCGGATACCGCGGTGAGCGCTGCGTAGACGCCAATCTGGACGCCTTCGAGTTCATGGCCCGGCCGCAGCAGTGCGCCCGCCTGCTCGAGCGGGCCCGGCGGCTGCGCCGGCGCCTGGACTCGGCGGCGGTGCGCACGCGCGGCGACGAGCTGCGCTATCGGCAGACGCTCGCCGCGGAGGGGCTGACGGCGCAGTCGGTGCAGGGCGCGATCGCGGTGCTGCGCGACCCCGAGCTCTTCTACCACCTGCCGACCTACAAGCACGCCGTGTCCGTGCTCTACCGCTGGTGCGAGCTGTTCTCCCTCGACATGCCGGCCGGGCTGCTCGACTCCTTCTCGCTGCGCCTCCAGGCCGGGGCGAACCTGTGCAGCACCGGGGACCTGGCCGATCCCGAGGTGATCGACGCGATCGCCAGTCCGTTCGCCGAGTACCTGGAGACCGAGTTCACGCAGCTGCTCGACGAGCGGCCGTGGCGGCTGGTCGGCCTGTCCGTGAACTACGCGGCGCAGCTGCCGATCGCCCTGAAGATGGCGCGGCTGATCCGGCGGCACGTCCCGCAGGCCGTGCTCGTCTTCGGCGGGACCGAGGTGTGCGACGTGGTCAAGTACACCGCGGACCGCGCCGCAGTGTGGCGGGTCATGCGGGACGCGGACGTGATCGTGCCCGGCGAGGGCGAGTCGCCGCTCGTCGCGCTGCTCGACGCGGTCCGCACCGGCAGCCCGCTGGCGGGCATCCCCGGCGTGCTGACCCCGTCCGCGGTCGCCGCCCCGCACGAGCGGATCAACTACGAGAACGTCGGCGCCCTGCCCACTCCGGCGTTCGACGTCTGGGACTGGGCGCGCTACTGGTCGCCGGAGCCGGTGATCCTCTACAGCCCGACCCGCGGCTGCTACTGGAACAAGTGCACCTTCTGCGACTACGGGCTCAACGACGACCGGCCGACCTCCCCCTCGCGCGAGCGTCCGCTGGACAAGGTGCTGGCCGACCTCGGCGAGGCCAAGCGCTACGGCCGGGTGCTGTACTTCGCGGTGGACGCCATGTCGCCGCGCTATCTGCGCAGGCTGACCTCCGCGATGGCCGAGTCCGCGCTGGACCTGAAGTGGAGCGCGGAACTGCGGCTCGAGCGCACCTTCCCGCAGCGCTCGGTGGGCCGCACGCTGGCGGACTCCGGCTGCGTCGCCGTCTCCTTCGGCTACGAGTCCGCGACCCAGAGCATCCTCGACCTCATCGACAAGGGCGTGGCGATCGAGCACGTCCCGGCGGTGCTGCGCGAGCTGGCGAGGAACGGCATCGCGGCCCAGATGATGGGGTTCACCGACTTCCCCAGCGAGACCGTGGACCAGGCGCTGGCCACCTACGAGTTCCTGCGCGAGCACGAGGAGCTGTGGACCCTGGCCGGGATCGGGCGCTTCGGCCTGACCCCGGGCTCGATCGTGGCCAAGCAGCCCGAGCGGTTCGGCGTCGAGCTGCTGCCCTCGCCCGCGTCGATGGACATCGCCCGCTACCTGCCGTGGGCGGACCGCGACCGCGCGATACGCCATCTGCCCGGCGGGGCGGACGAGCGGATCCCCGAGGTCGCCCGCACCTGGATCAACAAGGGGCCGTTCCCCCGGCCGTTCCTCGGCGGCATCGACTCGAGCCACTCGCTGCTGTACTTCGCGCGTTACGGCAGCGGGCTCGTCCCGCCGGCCGGCGACGCGGCGGGGGCGGACGGACGGCCGCGGGTCACCCTCGCCGTGCCGGCCGAGGTGCGCATCTCGTTCGGCCAGCCGAACAACCTGACCAGCCTGGACGACATGCAGTGCGAGGTGCGGCGGCAGTACCGCGAGGAGGCCGGGGCGACCCGCGCCACGATGGCGCCGTGGCTGGCCGAGCCCGGACAGGGCCGGCGCGGTGCCACGAACCTGCTCGTGCTGCCCAACGGCCGCGAGGTGGTGCTGCCGCCCGGCGCGGACGCGTCGGCCGATTCGGCGTTCGCCCGCGCGTACCGCAGCCTGCTCGTCCATATGGTCTAACTCATATGAATTAGCTCATACTGTCTAAGCGGCCTGCATCCGGCCGGGTACGACAAGGCCGGATTCGTAGGCGAGCACGACCACCTGAGCGCGGCTTGAGAGGTTCAGCTTGGCCATCGACCGGTTCAGGTGGGTCTTCACCGTGCCTTCGCTGACGACGAGCCGCTCGGCTATCTCGCCGTTCGACAGGCCGGTCGCGACCAGGCGCAGCACGTCGGTCTCCCGGGTGGTGAGCGTGGCCAGCGCGCCCGACTCGCGGGCCGTGGCGGGACGCTCGGCCGCCGGCGCGCCGGCGCCGCCCTCGATCGCGAAGTAGGCCTGGACCAGGCGCTGTGTGACGGTCGGCGAGAACAGTGTGTCGCCGTCCCCGACGGCCTTGAGCGCCGCGAGCAGCCGTTCGGGCGGGGTGTCCTTCAGGACGAAGCCGCTCGCACCGGCGCGCAGCGCCTTGTAGACGTATTCGTCGAGGTCGAACGTCGTCAGGATGAGGATGCGCGGCGGATTCTCCCGGCCCGAGGCCAGAATCCGCCGAGTGGCGGCGATGCCGTCGGTCTCCGGCATCCGGATGTCCATCAGCACCACGTCCGGCTCGGTCAGCTCCGCCATGGTGACGGCCTCGTCACCGTCGCGGGCCTCGCCGACCACCTCGTAGCCCGGCGCGGCGCGCAGGATCGCGGCGATCCCGGCGCGGATCAGCACCTGATCATCGGCGATCAGAACCTTGACCATGAACGTCGCCGTTCCCTTCTCCCGTACAGCCCCCCTTGCCGTCGGTCTGCAATGCCACGCTGCTCAACCGGTCACACGGTGCCGTCCTCGGTCCACAGGTTCGCCCGGTCGCCGGTGCCGCAGGAGCCGAGCGAGACAGCGGCCGTGGATGCCTGAAGGCACTTTCCGTCGCCCACGTTCTGGAACTCCTCACTCGAGTCCGGCCCGCTGACCTTAGACCACACCTGTGCTGAGCCGCCATCGCACGTTTGCACGATGACCTGCCCGTTCGAACCCGCGGCGAGGCACGAACCGCTCTGCTTGTTGACGAGCGCGTAGTCCCCGGGCGACAGCAGCCGCGCGAGCGACAGCGAGTACTCCCAGCCCTCTGACTTGCTCGGCGCACAGGCCGCGGCCGCCGCCGAGCCGCCGGACTGGACGAGGCAGGTGCCGCTGCGCACGCTGCGCAGGCGGTGGTAGGTGCCGGGCAGCGAGAGCAGCGGGCCCGACGTGTTCGAGTCCGTAGGCGCGGCGCCCGCCGTCCGGCCGGCCGACGCGGTGGTCGGCTTCGCGGTGTCGATCACGGCCGCGGGTGCGGTGCTGCGCTTCGGGGTCGGCGTGACGCTGGCGGTCGGGTGCGCCGACGACAGCGTCGGGCCGGCGTAAGCCGCCGCGGTGACCGGCGAGCGCTGCGTGGACGCGGTATCGCGCGCCCCTGATGGAGAGCCGGTCAGCGCGACGACCGCCCACGTCCCGGCGCCGAGGAGGGCCAGGATCGCGGCGAGGATCAACGGCTTGCGCGCACGTCGGACACGGCCGGGCTCCGCACCGTCGTGCCTGCCACGGTCGGGCTTGGCGTGGTGCTCGGGATCCGCCCGGTCCGGGCGCAGCATGGTCTGGTCGAAGCCGGCCTGATACGGACCGGTTCGGTACGAGCCGGTCTGGTCGTGGTCGGCGGCCTTTCGCGGCGTCACATCGGCGTCGGCGCCGTCCTCGAGCGCGGAGGCCGCGACGACCGAGGTGGCCGCCGGTGTGTCGGCCGCGTGCGCCGTCCGCGCGGTATGCGAGATCTCGGGCATCGGAAGCGTGGACGGCGTCCCGTCCGGTATCAGGGCACGCAGCGTGCGGGCGAACTCGGCGGCGTCCGCGAAACGCGCCTGCGGCTCCTTGGCCATCGCCCGCACGATCGCGTCGGCCAGCTCCGGCAGATCAGGGCACTGCGGCCGCGGCGGCGGCTCGCTCACCACCCGCCACATGACCGAGCGCACGTCCCGGCCCTCAGCGCCGAACGGCGGCCGCCCGGTGAGCAGCTGGTAGAGCGTCGAGCCGAGGGCGTAGACGTCGGAGGCCGCGGTCGGCACGCCGCGGGTGATCAGCTCCGGCGCCGCGTGCTGCGGCGAGAAGACGTCGAGCACCGAGGCGGACGCGTTCGAGTCCAGCAGCCACGAGACGCCGAAATCGGCCAGCGCGGGTTCACCGAACCGTGAGATCAGGATGTTGTTCGGCGTCACGTCGCGGTGCACCACGCCGAGGGAGTGCGCCGCGGCCAGCGCGTCGGCGATCTTGGCGCCGACCATGGCGGTCTCGGCCGGAGAGAGCGGGCCTTGACGCCGCAGCCGGTCCTTCATCGAGCCGCCGTCGTACAGGTCCATCGCGAGATACGGGCTGCCCGACGCGGTCGTCCCGGTGTCCAGCACGGTCACCACGTGCGGGTGCCCGCTCAGCCGGCTGGCCAGCCGGACCTCGCGCAGGAAGCGGCGGCGTGCGTCCTCGTCCGGCCCGACGTTGAGCACCTTGAGGGCGACCGCGCGTTCGAAGGACTCCTGCACGGCCCGGTAGACCACGCTGAATCCGCCGTGCCCGATCCGCGCCAGATCCCGGTATCCGGGGACGGACTGGGTCGTGTCCGCATTCGGGTTCGGATTCGGCGCCGGCTGCGCGCCCGTCGATCCACTGCGGCGTGTCATGACTCGCGTTCCCGTCTCTGTTTCCTCGTGCAACCGCGCTCAGGCGGTGGTGGTGGGGCACCTCCTAAACCGGCCGCGCCACCACCCCCGGCTTAGGGG
>JBKOWZ010000153.1:0-15167 GCA_046724665.1 Actinomycetota bacterium | reverse complement strand
GGATGGGACCTGCCGACGGCGGTTCGCACGGCGGTCCAGGTGCTGGGAACCACCCCCGAGGCCCGTGAGATCGCGGCGGATCAGATCGAGGCGGGCGTGCTCGATCGAACCCGCACCCATCGCCGCAAGTTCCGCCGCCTGGTCGGCGCTCAGCTGGCCCGGCTGCTGGCCGACGAGCCGGGCGCCGACGAGGCGGCGATCGCCGAGAACGGCAACGGGAGCGGCGGCAAGGGCGGGAAGGGTCCCGCTGCGGCGGCCCCCGACGCGCCGGGCGATCAGGGCGACGTTCTGGACGAGATCGACGGCGTGCTCGACGAGGAGGAGGGCGGCGAGGGTCCGAAGGAATGAGGCGCCGGGCGGCCTCCGGTTGGGACCGCGCGGCGGTGGATAGGTACTTGTAAGAGTCCACATACTCCCCTAGGACTAAGGCGGTGGGGAACCGATGGACCGTCGGATCTTCGGACTAGAGAACGAATACGGTGTCACCTGCACCTTCCGAGGCCAGCGGCGGCTGTCGCCGGACGAGGTGGCCCGGTACCTGTTCCGCCGCGTGGTCTCCTGGGGGCGTTCCTCGAACGTCTTCCTGCGCAACGGCGCCCGGCTGTACCTGGACGTCGGCTCGCACCCGGAGTACGCCACCCCGGAGTGCGACTCCATCGAGGAGCTCGTGGTGCACGACAAGGCGGGCGAGCGGATCCTCGAGGGCCTGCTCGTGGACGCCGAGCGGCGGCTGCACGAGGAGGGCATCGCCGGCGACGTGTACCTGTTCAAGAACAACACGGACTCGGCCGGCAACTCCTACGGCTGCCACGAGAACTACCTGGTGACCCGGCACGGCGAGTTCTCCCGGCTGGCCGACGTGCTCATCCCGTTCCTGGTGACCCGTCAGCTGATCTGCGGCGCCGGAAAGGTGCTGCCGACCCCGCGCGGCGCGGTGTACTGCGTCAGCCAGCGCGCCGAGCACATCTGGGAGGGCGTCAGCTCCGCGACGACCCGCTCCCGGCCGATCATCAACACCCGGGACGAGCCGCACGCCGACGCCGAGCGCTACCGGCGGCTGCACGTGATCGTGGGCGACTCGAACATGAGCGAGACCACGATGATGCTCAAGGTCGGCGCGACCGACCTGGTGCTGAGGATGGTCGAGGCCGGTCTCGTGATGCGCGACCTGACCCTGGAGAACCCGATCCGGGCCATCCGGGAGGTCTCGCACGACCTGACCGGGCAGCGCAAGATCCGGCTGGCCAACGGCCGCGAGGTCTCGGCGCTGGAGATCCAGCGCGAGTACCTGAGCAAGGCGGCCGACTTCGCCGAGCGGCGCGACCTGCGCACCGCCTCGGTGGCCCGGGTGCTCGACCTGTGGGAGCGCACCCTGGACGCGATCGAGCTCGGCGACCTGAGCAAGATCGAGCGCGAGATCGACTGGGTGATCAAGTACCGGCTGATCCAGCGCTACCAGGAGAAGTACGACCTGCCGATCTCGCACCCGCGGGTAGCGCAGCTGGATCTGGCCTACCACGACATCAGCCGCCGCCGCGGGCTGTACTACCTGCTGGAGCGGCGCGGGATGGTCGATCGCACCGCGCGGGACCTGGACATCTTCGCGGCCAAGTCGGTGCCGCCGCAGAACACCCGGGCCAAGCTGCGCGGCGAGTTCATCAAGCGGGCCCAGGAACAGCGCCGCGACTTCACCGTGGACTGGGTGCACCTCAAGCTGAACGACCAGGCGCAGCGCACCGTGCTGTGCAAGGACCCGTTCCGCTCGGTGGACGAGCGGGTGGAGAAGCTCATCGCGTCCATGTAGCGGCGCGCGGCCTGTAGGGTTGGCCCGTGCTGCTGAGAGATGGACTGATGATCAGCCGGCGGGCCGGATCGAGGACGACGAGGGTCGCCGCGGTGGCGGCGATCCCGCTCGGATTGGCGCTGGCGGTTGCGGGGTGCAGTTCGTCCTCCGGCTCCGGCCAGAGCGCGGGCGGCGCACTGCCGCAGGTGACCGGCGCGGTCGGGCAGAAAGCCACCATCACGCTGCCCTCCGGCGCCGCCGCGCCGACCTCGCTGGAGAAGAAGGTGCTGGTGCAGGGCAGCGGCGCCGCGCTGACCAGCGGCGAGCTGGCGGCGGTCAACTACACGGTGATGAACTGGACCGGCGCCAAGCAGCTCGGCGACACCTACTCGACCGACGGCGGCAAGACGCCGAACCAGCCGCAGGTGGTCGCGCTCGGCTCCACTGGACTGCTGCCCGCGTGGAACACCGCGCTGGTCGGCGCGCGGGTCGGCAGCCGGATCGAGGTCGTCGCCCCGCCGTCGCAGGCCTTCGGCAGCCAGGGCAACGCCCAGGCCGGGGTCGGACCGAACGATGATCTGATCTTCGTACTCGACGTGGTGGCCGGGTACCCCGCCACCGCCGACATCACCGGCAAGCAGAGCGCCCAGGCGGGCGCGGGACTGCCGACGGTGGCCGGGGATCCGGGCAGCGGCAACCCGAAGTTGACGATCCCGGCGGGCGCCAAGCCGCCGACGGCGCTGGTGGCCGACGTGCTGATCCACGGCTCCGGCGAGGTCGTCGAGAGCGGCCGCACGCTGGTGATGCAGTACACCGGCGTGGACTGGAACACCGGGAAGAACTTCGACTTCTCGTTCACCAAGCAGGCGTTCAGCACGGTCATCGGGGCCGGCAAGGTGATCAAGGGCTGGGATCAGGGCCTGGTCGGCAAGCACGTCGGCGACCGCGTGCTGCTGGTCATCCCGCCGGCCCTCGGCTACGGACCGAGCGGCGGGCAGTCCAGCGCCGGAATCGGCAAGGACGACACCCTCGTGTTCGTCGTGGACATCGTAGACGCGCTCTGACGTCCCCCTCGCGCGGCCGACCGGAACCGGCCGCGCGAGGACGCGTCCCCGGACGCCGGTGTCAGCTGACGCCGAGCAGATCCACGACGAAGATGAGCGTCTCGCCCGGCTTGATGACCGGCGGGGCGCCACGGTCGCCGTAGGCCAGGTGCGCCGGGATGGTCAGCTGCCGCCGCCCGCCGACCTTCATCCCGGCCACGCCCTGGTCCCAGCCCTTGATGACCCGGCCCTTGCCGAGCGGGAACTGGAACGGGGCGTTGCGGTTCCAGGAGGCGTCGAACTCCTCGCCGGTGGAGTGCGAGACGCCGACGTAGTGCACCGTCACGTTGTGCCCGGGCGCGGCCTGCGCGCCATCGCCCTCCCACAGGTCCTTGATTTCCAGGTCCGCGGGCGCCGGGCCCTCCGGGAAGTCGATCTCCGGCTTTTGCAGTGCCATCTGGGTTTTTCCTCTCGGTCGTCCTTTCGCGCCCTACCCTTTCATATCGTTCATATCGGCTCGGCAAGCAGGCCCGCGGCCAGGCGCCCGGCCGCCGCGGCGGCCAGAAAGTTCGCCCGATCGGCCTGGAGCCCGCGGCCCATCGTGGACAGGCCGACCGGGCTCGCGGCCAGCGCCGCGTCCAATCCGCCGCACTCGACCTCGCGCAGCGTGTGACGCGGCGTCAGAACAGTGGCCTGCCCACGTACCCGATCCCAGAACGGACCGGCCTCATCCGGCACGGCCAACTGCGCGGGGCAGAGGGCGACCCGGCCGTACGCGGTCACGCTGTGGTGGCTCAGACCGCGGTGCCGCTCGCGTGCGTCGGCCTCGGAAACCCGCAGCACACCGACCGGCAGACCGCCGAGCACGCCCGCCGCGTTGACCGCCTCGCCGCAGGCCACGCCCGAGAAGCCCCAGCGCGTGCCGGTGCCGAGGTTCCCCGGCCCCTGCGCGATCACCGCGACGTCCGCACGCAGGACCAGGCGCGCCGCGAGCAGGCCGCTGTGCATCGTCACCGCCTCCAGGTCGCCGCCGAGCGCCTGCCCCACGGTGACCGACCCGACCAGCCAGTCCGCGTCGCGCAACCCGGCGACGGTGCGTGAGAACCACAGTGGCAGCGTGCCGCCGTCGCTCATCACGTACGCGATGCGCGTGCCAGGCCGGTCGGCGAGGATCGCGGCGCACACGGCTGGCAGCGCAGAATGCAGATCGGCCGTCACGACGGGCATCCCATCGAGGGAATCGGCGTCGCGCAGCAACTCGTGATACGGCGAGCCCTGCTCCTCCACCCCGAGCACGACCGCTTGCAGCGGCGTGTAACGCGCCTTCACCAGGCGTCCAGGCCCTGGAGGCGGATCCTGTGGTAGCCGGTCCGGCAGCGCGACGACCATCGCGTAGCCGCCGGTGCCCAGGCCCATCGTCTGCGCGGTCGTGTTGAGCAGCACCCGGTCGCCGATATCGGGCTCGCCGGTCAGCAGCGGATAGGCCAGCGCCTTGACGGCAATGCCGTCCACGTCGGCGGTCAGTTCGCGGGCACCCCGCCAGGCGCGGCCGAGCGCCGTCACCCGCCCCGCACGCCAGCTGATCACGGTGGGCAGCGTAATCGGTGGCCGGCCTGCTTCGGTAATGTGCGTCCTTTGGTGCAGAAGCCCGCGCGGAGGCAGTAGCGTCGGAGGCGCACCGATGGCACGGGGCGCATCGGCGGCGAGGAGGGAGTCGGCGTATGCCAGCGAGCAAGACCGAGCGGCTGGTCAACCTGGTGATCTGCCTGCTCGCGTCGCGGACCTTCGTGACGAAGGAGCGGTTGCGCGCCACCCTTGAGCCGTACCGCAACTGCCCGACCGATGAGGCTTTCGAGCGAATGTTCGAGCGGGACAAGGAGGAGCTGCGCGAGCTCGGCATCCCGCTCGAGGTGGGCACGGTCAGCGCGCTGTTCGAGGACGAGGTCGGCTACCGGATCGCGCCGGGGGAGTACGCGCTGCCGGAACTGCGGCTCGAGCCGGACGAGGCGGCGGCGATCGGGGTCGCGGCCCGGTTCTGGCAGCAGGCGACCCTCGCCCAGGCGGCGTCCTCCGCGCTGCTCAAGCTCAAGGCGGCGGGCCTGGACATCGGGGAGGCGGCGCCCTCCGGGATCGAGCCGCGGGTGCGGGTCGAGGCCCCGGCCTTCGAGCCGCTGCTCGAGGCGGTCTACGACCGGCAGGTGGTGCGCTTCTCCTACCGCCGCTCGGACGGGGAGGTGCGGGTGCGCGAGGTCGAGCCGTGGACCATCGACTCCTGGCGCGGCCGCTGGTACCTGGCCGGGTTCGACCTCGTCCGCGACGCCGCGCGGGTCTTCCGGCTCGACCGGATCAACGGCCCGGTGCTGCTGACCGGCCGGCCGCCGGAGCACAAGGTGCCCGACCGGCTCGACGTGCGCGCGCAGGTGGACGCCTTCGCGATGAGCAGCAGCGGCGACATAGGCCCGGCGAGGCTGCGAGTACGCGAGGGCACCTGCTTCCCGCTGCGCCGCGGCGCGACCTCGATCGTCGAGGGCGACGACGGCTGGGACACCATCGTGATCACCGCTTACGCGGACACGGCCGGATGGCTGGCCGAATACGGGCCCGACGTCGTCGTGCTCGAGCCGTCGTCGCTGCGTTCCAGCGTGATCGCCAAGCTGCGCGCCGTCGCGCTGCCCGGCGCGGGATCGGCGCTCCGCGAGGCGCCGACGGTCGAGGCCCCCGCGCCCGCGGTCGCGCACGGCGGCGGACAGCGCAAGGGCAACAAGCAGCTGGAGGCCGCCTCGTGAGCACCGCGGCGTCGCAGGTCGAGCGGCTGCTGAACCTGGTGCCGTACCTGCGCAGCCACCCCGGCGCCACGGTGGACGAGGTCGCCGAGGAGTTCGGCGTCACCGCGAAGCAGGTCGCCAAGGATCTCAACGTGCTGTGGTTCTGCGGGCTGCCAGGCGGCTTCGCGGACGACCTGATGGAGGCGCACGTCGAGGAGGGCGGCGCGATCCACCTGGAGAACGCCGCGGAGCCGATCGTGCGGCCGCTGCGGCTGTCCACCCGCGAGGCGGTGGCGCTGCTGGTGGCGCTGCGGGCGCTGGCGCAGGTGCCGGGCATCGCGGACCGCGACGCCCTGGACCGCGCGGTGGCCAAGCTGGAGAGCGCCACCGGCGAGGCGGCCCGGGTAGCCGAGCGACTGTCGGTGGCGTTCGAGGCGCGCGACGTCGTGTTCGAGGCGGCGCAGCGGGCGCTGGCCGAGAAGCGGCTGGTGCACCTGCGCTACTACGTGCCCTCGCGCGACGAGGTCACCGAGCGGGACGTGGACCCGATGCGGGTCGCGCTGCTGGCCGGGCGCGCCTATCTGGAGGGCTGGTGCCGGCTGTCGAAGGGCGTGCGGCATTTCCGGCTCGACCGGGTGGTCGGGATCGAGGTGCTGGACCTGCCGGCCGAGCCGCCGGCCGACGCCAAGGGCCTCGACCTGACCGAGCAGGCGCCCGCCTCGGCGCTGCGCGTGGACGACGACGATCCGCTGGTCGCGCTCGAACTGGCGCCGGAAGCGCATTGGGTGCCCGAGTACTACCCCTGCGAAAGCGTGCGGGAGGTCGGGGACGGCGACGGGAGGCTGCTGGTGACGTTGCGCGCCGCCGATCCGGACCGGATCAGGAGGCTGGTGCTGCGTCTCGGCGGCGCGGCGCGGGTGCTCGCCCCGCAGCAGTTCGCCGACCAGGTGCGTGACACGGCCGTGGCGGCGCTCGCGGCGTACGGAGCGGACGCCGCGGCGTGAGCGGCGCGGCGCCCGCGGCGGTCAGGGTGCGCTGCGGGCAGTGCGGTCCACGCCTCGTCGCGCTCTCCTCCGTGCGGCTGCTCGGGCGCGGCGACCGCTGGGAGTACGCGTTCACGTGCACCGACTGCGGCTCGCGGGTCCGGCGCACCGCCGACGCGGCGCTGCAAGCGGTCCTACGTGACGCCGGCGCAGCCGAGTTGACCGTGCACGTGTCCGAAAGCGCCGCGAACCCCGAGAACACAGCGCGCCAGGACGCGCAGGACGGCGGGTAGGGTCGTGGCCGTGATGCTTTGGGTGATTGTCGGGGTGAGCCTCGCGGCCGTGTCGCTCGCCGCGATCGGCTACTTCGCGTGGGGCGTGTTCCGCGCCGTGAAGGATCTGTCGAAGGAGGTCGGCAAGGCGAGCAGGGTGCTGGGCGACGCCGCCGCCCCGATGCAGGCCGGGATGTCCGGTGTGCAGGCGGCCGGCAACGGCGCGCGGCCCGGCTCCGCGCCGGCCGACCGTTGACAACATCCACAATCGGCTGAAACCTTAAGGCGGCGTGGTGGGTCCGCTCTGCCGCGCCCGCTGACCAGCCGTCGAAAGGGCGCGTCACGATGTTGCTCCGTGCTGAGGGACTGTTCCTGATCATCGCCCTCGGACTCGTCATCTTCGGGTGGAAGCGGCTGCCCGACGCGATGCGGAACCTGGGCAAGTCGCGCCGTATCCTCAAGGCGGAGGCCCAGGCGCTGCGCGACGACGTCCCGCTGCCGCCCAAGCGCACGATCGTGGCGGACCCGCAGGACGTGGTCGAACACACGCCGAGCGAGCGGGGCTGACGCAGGGGCAACAGGCACACGACGACGGGACGGGTAGACGAGAAGTGGCTGTCAAGGCCGGACGCTCCGCCGACGACGCGGCGCGGATGCCGCTCATGGAGCACATCCGTGAGCTGCGTACGCGGCTGATCAAGTCGGCGCTCGCGATGCTGGTGGCCGGGATCGTCGGCTTCGTCTTCTACCGCGACATCGTGCACGTCCTGGAAAACCCGATCTGCAACATCAAGTCCATCCACGGCGTCGGACGGCCCTCGCCGGACTGCGGCAACGGCGTGCTGGTGCTGATCGGGCCGAGCGCGGGCATCACCCTCGCCTTCAAGATCGCCATGTTCTCCGGCCTGGTGCTGGCCGCGCCGGTGTGGCTGTATCAGCTGTGGGCGTTCCTGGCCCCCGGGCTGTACAAGAAGGAGAAGAAGTACAGCCTGACGTTCGTCGCGGCGGCGATACCGCTGTTCGCCGCGGGCGCCGCGCTGTGCTACGTGTTCTTCCCGACCATCCTGCGCGTGCTGATGGGCTTCGTCCCGGCGGGCGTGGCCTCGCAGCTGCCGCTCGACCAGACCCTGGTCTTCTTCCTGCGGATGATGGTGGTCTTCGGCGCCTCGTTCGTGCTGCCGCTGATCCTGGTGCTGTTCAACTTCATCGGCATCCTCAGCGCCGACCGGATGCGCAAGCACTGGCGGGTCGTGGTGCTGGTGATCTTCGTCTTCGCGGCCATCGCGGTGCCCACCGGCGACCCGATCGGCATGAGCGTGCTGGCGATCCCGATCTGCATCCTGTACTTCGCCGCGATCGGCGTCGCGCTGATCAACGACAGGCGCCGGGCCGCGCGCCGGGCCGCCGACCCGGTCCACCAGCTCTCCCCGGACGAGGCCTCCCCGCTGGATCTGAGCCCCGCCCCGGTCGAGCGCGCGAGCACCTTCGAAGACATCTCGTGACGGCCGGTGATCGGTGAGCGCCCCGGCGGCGCTCGCCCTCGTAGTCAACCCCACCTCGGGCAAGGGCCGCGGGCGCGCATTCGGCGACCGGGCGCGCGCCGTCTTCGAGGCCGAGGGCCGCGACGTGCACTTCATCGTCGGGCGCGACGCCGACGAGGCGGCGAAGAACGCCCGCGCCGCGCTCGAGCACAACGTCGGCGCGCTCGTCGTCGCGGGCGGCGACGGGATGGTCAACCTCGGCCTGCAACTGGTCGCCGGCACCGGCGTCCCGCTCGGCGTCATCCCCGCCGGCACCGGCAACGACGTGGCTCGCTTCCTCGGCCTGCCGCTGCGTGACCCGGAGGAAGCCGCCCGGATCGTGGCCCGAGGACGTACCGGAGCCTTCGACCTCGGCCGGATCAGCGGCCCGGGCTCGCTCGAGCCGCGCTGGTTCGGCACGGTCCTGGCCTGCGGCCTCGACTCCAAGGTCAACGAGCGGGCGAACCGCATGCGCCGGCCCCGCGGCTCGTCCCGCTACGTCCTGGCGCTGCTGGCCGAAATCGGGCGTTTCCGGGCGATCCCGTTCGCCCTGGACGCGGACGGCGCCCGCACCGAGCTGAACGGCATGCTGATCGCGGTCGGCAACGGCCCGTCCTACGGCGGTGGCATGCGCATCTGCCCGCAGGCCGACGTGCACGACGGTCGCTTCCAGATCACCCTGGTCGACCAGGTCGCCAAGCCGACGCTGCTGCGCATCTTCCCCAGCGTCTACTCCGGCCGGCACATCGCGCACCCGAAGGTCCTGGTCCGCCACGCCGCCGCGGTGGACCTGTCCTGCCCAGGCGGCCCTTCCGTCTCGATCTGGGCCGACGGCGAGTGGGCCGGAGCGCTGCCCGCGCGCGTCGAGACCGTACCGGGAGCCCTGCTCGCCTACGTCCCGGAGCCGATCACCGCTTGACGTCCCGGGGGCGGCGGCAGCTGGAATCGCAGCTGACTGTCGTTCCGGTGTGAAGCGGGGGCGGCGGAGCGATCAGCGGGTTGTCTGACGCGTCGCCTACGATTGGCGTATGACCTCGCCCGCCGAGCGGTACGCCGCCGCCCGCCGTCGTCAGGCCGAAGAGCGGACCGAGTTCCACGGGTTCGCCGAGCTGTACAGCTTCGGCCTCGACCAGTTTCAGATCGACGGGTGCACCGCCCTCGAGGAGGGGCACGGGGTGCTGGTCGCCGCGCCCACCGGGGCGGGCAAGACCGTGGTCGGCGAGTTCGCGGTGCATCTGGCGCTGGCCCGGGGGCGCAAGTGCTTCTACACCACGCCCATCAAGGCCTTGTCGAACCAGAAGTACGGCGATCTGGTCAGGCGGCACGGCCCGGGCAGCGTCGGCCTGCTGACCGGGGACAACTCGATCAACGGGGACGCGCCGGTGGTGGTGATGACCACCGAGGTGCTGCGCAACATGCTCTATGCGGGCTCCGAGGCGCTCGACGGGCTCGGCTACGTGGTGATGGACGAGGTGCACTACCTCGCCGACCGCTTCCGCGGCGCGGTCTGGGAGGAGGTGATCATCCACCTGCCCGAGTCGGTGCAGCTGGTGTCCCTGTCCGCGACCGTCTCAAACGCCGAGGAGTTCGGCGAGTGGCTGGAGACCGTGCGCGGCGAGACGAAGATCATCGTCTCCGAGCACCGGCCGGTGCCGCTGTGGCAGCACGTGCTGGCCGGGGGCAAGCTCTACGACCTGTACGCCGGCGCCGACCCGCACGAGGCGGACGTCGCCCGGGTCAATCCGGAGCTGGTGCGCTTCTCCCGCGAGGAGGAGCGCTTCGGCCTCGCGTCACGCGGCGGCGGGCGGGCCGGGGGCCGGGGCGGGCGGCCGCGCCGGATTCCTCCGCCGCCGAGCCGGGTCGATGTCGTCGAGCGGCTCGACGCCGCCGGGCTGCTGCCCGCGATCACCTTCATCTTCTCCCGGGCCGGCTGCGACGCCGCCGTGCAGCAGTTCCTGCGCTCCGGGGTGCGGCTGCTGACCGACGAGCAGCGCACGCGGGTGCGTGCGCACGTCCTGGAGCGCTGCGCCGACCTGCCCGCCGAGGATCTCAACGTCCTGGGCTACCACGACTTCGCGGACGGCCTGGAGCGCGGGGTCGCCGCGCACCACGCCGGGATGCTGCCCACGTTCAAGGAGATCGTCGAGGAGCTGTTCGCGGCCGGGCTGGTCAAGGCGGTGTTCGCCACCGAGACCCTCGCCCTGGGCATCAACATGCCGGCGCGCAGCGTGGTGCTCGAGTCGCTGGTCAAGTGGAACGGCGAGGTGCACGCCGACATCACGCCCGGCGAGTACACCCAGCTGACCGGCCGGGCCGGGCGGCGCGGCATCGACATCGAGGGCCATGCGGTGGTGGTCTGGCGGCCCGGTCTCGATCCACGCGCGCTGGCCGGCCTGGCGTCCACGCGCACCTATCCGCTGCGCTCCTCGTTCAAGCCCTCGTACAACATGGCGGTCAACCTGGTCGGCCAGGTCGGCAAGGTGCGCGCGCGGGCGCTGCTGGAGAGCTCCTTCGCGCAGTTCCAGGCCGACAAGGGGGTGGTCGGCCTCACCCGGCAGCTGCGCCGCAACCGTGAGGCGCTCGAGGGCTACCGCGAGTCGATGACCTGCCATCTCGGCGACATCGACGAGTACATGGGCCTGCGCCGGTCGCTGGCCGACCGCGAGGTAGAGCTGTCCAGGCAGGGCGCGAACCAGCGCCGCGCCGCGGCGGCCTCGGCGCTCGAGGCGCTCAAGACCGGCGACATCATCGTCGTGCCGTCCGGTCGCAAGGCGGGGCTGGCCGTGATCCTCGACCCGGGCCTGGCCGCCGGGAGCGACGGCCCGCGGCCGCGGGTGCTCACCGCCGAGCGGCAGGTCGTCACGCTCTCGCTGCTGGACTTCCCGGTGCCGGTCGAGCCGACCGGCTGGATGCGCATCCCGAAGACCTTCAACCACAAGTCCGCGCAGTCCCGCCGCGACCTGGCCGCCACGCTGCGCACCAAGGCGGGACTCGCCGACGGGGACAGGCCGGTGCGGCCGCGCCGTGAGCGCTCGGCCGCCGCGGACGACGAGGAGATCGCGCGGCTGCGCCGGGCTCTGCGCGCCCACCCCTGCCACGGCTGCGAGGACCGGGAGAACCACGCCCGCTGGGCCGAGCGCTACCACCGGCTCGAGCGGGAGACCGAGGGCCTGGACAAGCGGGTCAAGGGCCGTACTCACTCGATCGCGCGCACCTTCGACCGGGTCTGCTCGGTGCTCGTCGTGCTCGGCTACCTCGACGGCGAGCGGGTGACCGCCGAGGGCCGCCGGCTGGCCCGCATCTACTCCGAGCTCGACCTGCTGGCCGCCGAGTGCCTGCGCGAGGGGGTGTGGGACGGCCTGTCCCCGGCGGAGCTGGCCTCCGCGGTCTCGCTGCTGGTCTACGAGTCGCGCAACCCGGAGGACTATGGCCCGCCCCGGCTGCCCAAGGGCAACGCGCGCGAGGCGATCGAGCGCACGCTGCGGCTGTGGCTGACCGTGCATCAGCTGGAGGGCGACCACGCGGTGGACTTCCAGCGCGAGCCGGACGCCGGGTTCGCGTGGGCGGCGTACCAGTGGGCGACCGGCCACCGGCTGGACACCGTGCTCGAAGAGGCCGCACTGCCCGCGGGCGACTTCGTGCGCTGGTGCAAGCAGCTGATCGACCTGCTCGGCCAGCTCGCCGACGCGGCGGGCACCCTGGCGTCGCAGAACTCGGACTCGGCGAGGATACGCGACACCGCGCGCGCGGCGGTGGATCTGCTGCGGCGCGGCGTCGTGGCGTATTCCTCGGTCGGGTAATAAGGCTAAGCTGGTTGATATCGTCCGACGGGGGCGCGTGTCGGCGTCAGTCGCGTTGGCCGGGGCGGCGCCGGTAGAGCATTGAGACGGCCAGGACGACGAGAGCGCCGCCCAGCGCGTAGAACGTGCGCGCGCTCATGATGCCGAAGTCGCTGTCGGCCATCGGGTCCGGTCCGGACAGGGCGCTCTTCGGGTTGCCCGCCGAGGCGGCGTGCGTGTGTGAGAACCCTGCGACGATGATCGGCGTACTGGTCACGGCCGGGGGAGGGGGCGGCCGGTTTCCGGCCGTGGTGCCGCCGGCTGAGGTGTTGTTCGTACCGTCGTCGGCGTCGTGGCCCGCCTTGGCTGTCGGACTACCGCTACCGGAGTCGGCGGCTGCGGGTGTCGGCGTAGGCGTGTACGGGGATGTGGGCGCCGCCGGTTGTGTGGAGTGGTTCGGCGTGCCCTGAGGGCTCGTGCTCGCATGCGGGGCCAGTGAGTGCGCGACCGGTGGGGAGCCTGCCTTCTTCGTGGCGCTCATCGTGGCGCTTGGGCTAGCGGCGGGTACGCTTGGCGGGCTCGTGCCGGCCTTGGCGCTCGGGCTGGCGCTGGGCTTCGGGGTCGGCGGTGTCGCACTTGGCTTCGGCGTCGGGACGGTGCCCACTCGATCGAAGGTCGCGTCTACGACGAGCCCGTTCGCATCAGTCTTCAGATGCACCGGATTGCGCTGGTTCAGCAGTTTCTCGCAGCCGAGGTTGACGTACGACTGCTGCAACCGCTGGGCCAGGAAGGTGAAGAGGTTCGACGCGGCGCCGGGATCCGGGGACGCCGTCGTGTCGGTCAGGCTGCGGTCCAGCTTGGTGCGGGCGACCCCGATCGTGCGCATGTTCGCGCAGTACTCCTTGCCCGGACCGGCGACCTGCGACAACGGAGGCTGATTCACTCCGGCGCGGTAGAGGTCGGTCTTGGCGTCGCTGACGGCGCCGTCGTTGTCCAGGGCCATCGGGTCGTTGACCGGGACCAGCGCGACGGGGGCCGCCTGTTCCGCCGCCGCCTGCAACTCGTTGAGGCCGAGCGCGGTGGCGGTGAAACCGGGGTTCGCCAGGTCGGCAGCGGTGAACGGCGTGCAGTTCAGCGCCGGGTCAACGAAGTGGTCGAGCAGCAGGTTGTCGCTGCCGTTCGCGAGTACGCCGGGCTTCTTCCCGGCCAGCTTCCTCGCCGCGCTCTGCGTGTTCTGCGCGGTGCGTCCGTCGGGGAGCACCAGGTACGTCGTGGTCACGTTGTCGCTCTGGTCCTGATCGACGATGCCGAAGTCACGCGTCGTCGGGCACGCCTCGCCGTCGGCCGCGGTGCCGAGCGGGGGGATCGTCAGCCTGCCCTGCGCGATCGCGGCGTCGGCCGCGGTGAAGAACGCGGCGGCGTTGCAGTACGAGAACTGCCCGAACAGCGAGTTGCCGCTGCCGTTGACGCAGGACCCTGCCTTCACCCCGCCGCCGCGCAGCGCCAGGATGTCGCCGTTGAACCCGAACCAGAGCGCGACGACCGCGTTGGCAGGCAGCTTCGGCACGGTCGGCGCGACGGCGGGCTGTGTGCCCGCGTCGATGACCAGCGGGTCGTAGACGCCGAGCCGGCCGGTCGCGGGGTCGAGTACGAGCCCTTGTACGAACGCGGCGGTGTCGGCATCCGACTCGTGGCACGCATTGCCGCCGGCGCCGGACAGCACAAAGGGCGTGGCAAGGCCCTGAGCCGTCAGTGGCTGGTCGGGCAGCCGCAGTGTGCAGGTCGGCTGCGGTGCGGGTTGGGGTTGCGTCGCAGGAGCGTTCGACGGTGCGGCGAACGCGGCGACGGCGCCGCCGACCGCCATCGCCAGCGCGAGCGCGCCGGCTTTCGCCAGGCGGCTGAACAGGTGGGGACGTCCGGCGTCGTCGGCGGGTGCCCGACGCCTGCCTCGATGCGGTGGCGCCTTGTCGTCTGGCCGTTTCCCACGGCCGGGGGCTTCCCGATGCCCCGCCGGTCTTCGTGTATGCCCAGGCATGATGTGACCCCTCGCGAATTCCGCACCGCACGGCGCAGAACTCTCAGGGCACTGCAACCGTTGCGGCCGCTTTGGCGTCCCAACCCTGCCAGTTCAAACGTTCGGGGCGACAGGCTTTCTCTGAAAATATTACGTTCGCATAACTTTCCCGATGGATCGTCATATCGAGGTTTCCGCCGGCCGGAGGCGGGATTCAGGCTCGTTGTACCTTGCATCTGCAAGGGAATAGTGGGTGGCTGCCTGGCAGGTGCCGAGGTAGCCTGGACGCGTGACGACTTTCCGGATCGGTGAGGCGGCCGAGCTGCTGGGCGTCAGCCCGGACACGGCGCGCCGGTGGATCGACGCCGGACGGCTCCCGGCGGCGCGCGACGAGCACGGCCATCGCACGGTCACCGGCAGCGACCTGGCCGCCTTCGCCCTGACGATGGCCGACACGGAGGAACGCGAACGCTTCGGCGCGCTGTCCTCCGCGCGCAACCGGTTCCGCGGCATCGTGACCCGGGTCGTGCGCGACTCGGTGATGGCGCAGGTCGAGATCCAGGCCGGGCCGCACCGGATCGTGTCGCTGATGAGCCGCGAGGCCGCGGACGAACTCGGGCTCGAACCCGGCGTGGTGACCGTCGCCGTCGTCAAATCGACCAATGTCGTCGTCGAGCGCGCGGCTGCGATGCCGCACGCACAGGGGTGAGGGGCGGTGCGGGTCATGGCGATCTTGCGGGGTGTGCGTGCGCTGGGGGCGATGCGTACGGCGGCGGTCGTGGCGGCGGGGCTGCTCGCCGCCGCGACCGCCGCGGGGTGCAGTTCGACCGCGGGTGCGGGCACGAGCCCGGCAGCGAACGGATCTACCGCCACCGCGACGGCGCCGGGCTCGGACCCGGCGCTGTCCGGGACGGTGACCGTCTTCGCGGCCGCATCGCTGAGCAAGACGTTCACCGAGCTCGGCAAGCAGTTCGAGGCCGCGCACCCCGGCGTCGCCGTCAAGTTCTC
>JBKOWZ010000171.1:0-6886 GCA_046724665.1 Actinomycetota bacterium | reverse complement strand
CCGCTGCCCGACCCGGCGCCGTGGTCCGACGGCTTGGCGGATCCGTGACGACGCCGTCGCCGGGCGCGCTCGTGCGCGTGGGCGACCGGCAGTTGCGGCTGTCGAACCTCGACAAGGTCCTGTTCCCGGAGAGCGGGTTCAGCAAGAGCGAGGTCATCGAGTACTACCACCGCGTCGCGCCGACGCTGCTCCCGCACCTGGAGGGCCGGCCGGTCTCGCTCAAACGGTTCCCGGACGGCACCGGCGAGCCGGGCTTCTTCAACAAGAACGCCCCGGCCGGCACCCCGTCGTGGCTCAGAACCGTGACACTCGACTCCCCGCACAGCACGAAGGGCCGCGAGACGGTGCGCTACCTGGTGCTCGAGGAGCCCGCCGCGCTGGTCTGGACCGCGAACCTCGCCGCGATCGAACTGCACGTGCCGCAGTGGCGGATCGGCCCGCAGGGCGCCCGCCGCGGCGCGGACCGGCTCGTCTTCGACCTCGATCCGGGCGCCCCGGCGGGGCTGGCCGAATGCGCGCGCGTCGCCGCGCTGCTGGCCGAGATGCTGGCCGACGACGGCTTGACGGCCTATCCCGGACTCTCCGGCGGCAAGGGGATGCACCTGTACGCGCCGATCCGCGAGACGCCGCCGAAGCGGGCCGCCGAATACGCGCACCGGGCCGCCACCACGCTGGAGCGGCAGCACCCCGAGCTGGTGGTGAGTCAGATGACGAAGGCGCTGCGGCCGGGCCGGGTCCTGATCGACTGGAGCCAGAACAACGGCCAGAAGACCACGGTCGTGCCCTACTCGCTGCGCGGCAGGTCGCGGCCGACCGTCGCGCTGCCGCTGGCCTGGAACGAGATCGAGGACGCCGCGGCGCTTGAGCCGGGCTTCGAGCCGGCCGAGGCGCTCGACCGGATCGCCGAGCGCGGCGACGTCGCCGAGCCGGTCCTGAACGGCGGTCCCGCGCTGCCGCACAGGTGACGGCCGCGGTCGCCATCGCTCCTGAGCAGCGGCGACCGGCTTCGGCCGATTCCGAACAGTACGTTTGCGCTGCCGGATTCCGGTTAACCGGGAGCAGGCCTACCGGGTGCCCTCCCCCCTCCCCCGGTGGGCCATCAACTTGCCCGGGCGCGTGCGCGCTCCTTCTCAGCGGCCGTGCCGCCGGGATCGGCGGGTCCGCACTGGACGCCCCGTCAATATCGAGACCGGCCTGAGCGACTCGGGCGGCTCGTACTCGCCGGGACGGCGCACGACCTGGTCTGGCGTGCCGGGGTTCTCGTACGGCCAGGCCTGCTCGGGCGGCGTCGGTGCCTGCGGGCCTTCCTGCTTGTCGGCGTCGAGCGGACGCTCTTCGACGACTTCCATCTCCTGCGTGTCATCCGGCACGACCACGGCCGGACCGACGAGCTCGAGCGACTCCGGCGGCGGGGGCTGGAGCACGCGAACCGGCGTCGGTGTGATCGGTTTGCCGAAGACGTCGAGCACCGGCTCGCCGAGCGGCTCGACGACCGCGGCCACGTCCGCGGTGTCCGGCGAGAGCAGCGGGCTGTCGCCGAGGATGAAGCGGATCGCCAGGTCCGCGCTGCCCGCCAGCAGGATGATCAGCCCGGTGACGTGCAGGTCGAGCTGCCTCGGGCTCGACTGGATCGCGAAGGCGAGCACTGCGCCGACCGCGATCACGGCCAGGGCTCCGAAGAAACTGGTGCGCCTCATCGGTCGCCATCTCCTTCCGGGCCCGATCCGCGGCCCGCGGCTCAGCGGGGCCGGATCGGACCGACCGTCAGATCGGTTCCTCAAATACCCGTGCTCGCCGCGGCCATGTGCGGGTCGCGCATGACTTGCGCGGACGCGGTTATTGGGATAGGGCATGGCGAAAGGGGCGTAACGCCCCTCGCCTGAAAATGAGGGAGGAGTGGCCGAAATGGAAGACGAGCAGTCGGTACAGTCGCCCCCACCCGAAGAGGCCGCGGGTGGCGAGGACGCCGGGACGGCGCCCCCGCAGGCACAAACCGAGGCGGCGGCGCGGGCGACTCAGGACGCCGAGACTCAGCAGCCTGGCGAGGCCGGCGCGCCGGTCGCGGACCCGGACCCCGCGGCGCAGGCCGCTTCGGCGCAGGCCGAGGCCGAGGCGGACGCCAAGTCCAACGGCATGGCGCACGGCTCGATCGCGGCAATCGGCGAGCGGCTCGGCCAGCGTGTCGCGCACGTCGGCGAGGCGGCCGGAGACAAGGTCGCGCACGCTGGCGAGGTGGCGGGGGAGCGGGTCGCGCACGCCGGAGAAGCCGCCGGACAGAAGGTCATCCTCGCCAGCGAGGCCGCCGAGGGCACGGTGGCCGAAGCGCAGACCCGCGCGGAGCACGCCAGGCAGCGGATCGCCGAGCAGGCCTCGGGTCTGGCCAAGCGGGTCCGCCGCTCCACGCCCCCGCCGGTGCGCGAGAAGGGATCGCGCGCGGTGGACGCCGTGCGCAAGAACTCCCGCAAGGTCTTCGCCGGATCGGCGCTGGTCGGCATCGTGGCGGCGGTGCGCCGTCGTGGCAGGAGATCCGGCGGCTCCGGCTGATCGAGCGCGACGGATGACCGGCTGATCCAGGACGGCTCCGAGCCCTGCCTCTGGGAACGTGCGGACTCAGGGGCAGGCCGCCGGGTAGGGCGGTACGCCCGGGCGAATGACTCGACTAGTCAGACATTTCCGCCGCAGTCCCACTTACGGGCTATCGCGGGCCCGCAGCCGCGTGAACGATAAGTACGCTGTGCGCGTCTCTTTCGCCGCGATACCACCCAATTCCCTCACCTGCATGGCTCAGATGAACCGCTTCGCCGTCCCCCGCGTGATAGGACCGGAGTATCGCGACGGGGGCCGCACTGTTGTTTCGAACGCACGCGGACGGGCATGGAGGACGCCTGGTCGGCCGGCGGCGATCGGCGGGCTGCCGGTCGCGGATCGAGGGGCGAACGGGTGAGTGAGATCAGGCGCAATGGGCGCGACCGAACGACCGAGGCACTGGACGAGTATCTGCGCGCACTGGGGCAGGCCGCGCGGGATCAAGTCATCGCGGCGGCCGAGGAAGAGGTCTGCCGCGTGTGGAGCGACGAACTCGCGCACGTGTGGCGGGTCACGCAGGCCGCCGCGGAGACCGCCGCCGCGGCGTGTCAGGCCGCGATGACGCTGGTGCGCGAACATCAGCGGACCGGCGACCTCAGCGCTCTGCTGAGCGCGCAGCGGCGGCTGGAGCGGGCACGGGAGCAGGAGCGGCGCAGCGGCGAGGCGGCGCGCGTGCTGTTCGGCGCGATCGCCGAGGAGCAGGAGTTGCTGGCCGCCGCGGCGGAGGAGCGGGAGACCGTCGCCCTGGCCAACCGGATCTGGGTAGCCTCGGCCGGCCGCGCGGTCTACGCGGCCGGGGCGGGCGGACGCGCCGGCCCGAACGGTGAAGGCCGCTGAGGGTTTCCGGATCGCGATCGGTGCGCGCGGCGCTGGTGAACTAACGCGCTGGCGCCGCGCGTTACCGTCTGCGTGTTGGCGTCACCGTCTGCGCGGCGCGCGGCCTCGTGGTTGCTGCGGCGTGGGATGGGCAACCGGGTCGGGGATCGGCGCGCGTGCCGATTCGCCCGGCCTGAGTGAGAGCTTGCGGTCGTAGTGCCGCAGTTCGAATATTCCGTCCCCGGGCTCCGGGGCATCGGCGTTCTGGACGCCGGTGGCCGGGTCGGCGGTGGTCCGGTGGCCGTCCAAGGTGTATGTGGCCTGGCCCTTCGTGACGTCCACCGTCAGGATCCTGCCCTGGAGCAGCAGCCGGAAGCACAGCCGCTCCCAGCCGGCCGGCAGCCTCGGCGCGAACAGCAGGCCGTCCTCGCGGTGCCGCATGCCGCCGAACCCGGCCACCAGCGCGATCCAGCTGCCCGCCAGCGCGGCCAGGTGCAGGCCGTCCGCGGTGTTCTTCTCCAGGTTCGCCAGGTCCATCAGCGCGGCCTCGCCGAGGTAGTCGTAGGCCAGCCGCAGATGCCCGACCTCCGCCGCGATCACCGCCTGGCTGCACGCCGACAGCGACGAGTCGCGCACGGTGAGCCGCTCGCAGTACTCGAAGTCGCGGGCCTTGTCCCGTGCGTCGAACGCGTCGCCGCGCAGGTGCAGCGCCAGCACCAGGTCGGCCTGTTTGATCACCTGTTTGCGGTACAGCTGGAAGTAGGGGAAGTGCATCAGCAGCGGATACTGGTCCGCCTCGGTGTTCTCGAAGTCCCAGAACTCGTGGTCGGTGAAGCCGTCCGCCTGCGGGTGCACGCCGCGGGTCTCGTCGTAGGGCACGAACATGCCCTTCGCCGCCGCGCGCCAGTCCTCAGTCTCCTGCGGCGTCACGGAGAACGCCTGCGCCAGCTCCGGCTCACGGGTCACCGCGTCGGCCGCCGCTTGCAGGTTCTGCTGCGCCATCAGGTTCGTGTAGACGTTGTTGTCCGCCAGCGCGCTGTACTCGTCCGGGCCGGTGACGCCCTCGATGCGGAACTGGCCGGCGCCGTCGAAGTGGCCGAGCGAGCACCACAGCCGCGCCGTCGAGACCAGCAGCTCGATCCCGACCTCGCGGTCGAAGCGCACGTCGTTCGTCGCCCGCTGGTAGCGCAGCGCCGCGTCGGCGATGTCCGCGTTGATGTGGAACGCCGCGGTCCCCGCCGGCCAGTAGCCCGAGCACTCCTTGCCCGAGATGGTCCGCCACGGGAACGCGGCCCCGGCCAGGCCGAGCTGCGCGGCCCGCTCGCGCGCCGTCGGCAGCGTGCTGTGCCGCCAGGCCAGCGCGTGCTTGACCGCGTCCGGCGCCATGTACGTCAGCACCTGGAGCACGAAGCTCTCGGTGTCCCAGAAGGCGTGGCCGTCGTAGCCGCTGCCGGTCAGCCCCTTGGCCGCGATCGCCCGCTGCTCGGACCGCGCGGCCGCCTGGAACAGGTGGAACAGCGCGAAGCGCACCGCCTGCTGGATCTGCGGATCGCCCTCGATCTCCACGTCCGCGCGCGACCAGAACTCGTCGAGGCAGGCGCGCTGCTCGGCCAGCAGCCCCTCCCAGCCGGTCTGCAACACCGCGCTGAGCGCCGC
The DNA here is from genome assembly GCA_046724665.1 of Actinomycetota bacterium. GTDB lineage: Bacteria > Actinomycetota > Actinomycetes > Streptomycetales > Catenulisporaceae > Actinocrinis. The sequence goes on along the minus strand of JBKOWZ010000171.1, from coordinate 1,828 downwards.
GTCCACCTGGTCGCGCACGGCGGGCAGCGACCGCACCGCCGACCAGCCGTAGCTGACGAACTTGATCAGCCGGAGCGTCTCACCCGGTTGGAGCAGTGCGGCCACCGTGTACCGGCCGAGGTCCGGGGTGCACAGCGCCTTGCCGCTGAACTCGTTCGGGCACTGCACCACGTGCTCCATCGCCGCGCCGACCCGCAGCCTGCTGCGGCGCACCGTGTGCACCATGGTGATCCGCTCGTCGCAGTGCTCGTGCAGGTCGGCCTCCAGCGGCGAGGAGAGCGCGGCCGCGGCGCGCGGGTCGTCGTTGGCCGGGGGCAGCTCCTCGTTGGCGATCAGCTCCGACTGCACCACGATCCGCGCCGGTCCGTTCACCGGCTCGACCTCGAAGCACACCGCCGCCACCGCCCGCTGGGTCAGCGAGACGATCCGGGTCGAGCGCACCCGCACCGACTGCCCGGCCGGCGACTCCCACTCGACCTCGCGCCGCAGCACGCCGTCGCGCAGGTCGAGCGTGCGCTCGTGCGAGATCAGCTTCCCGTAGCGCACGTCGAACGGCTCGTCGTCCACCAGCAGCCTGATCAGCTTGCCGTTGGTGACGTTGATCAGCGTCTCGCCCGAGTCCGGGTAGCCGTAGCCCGCCTCGGCGTAGGGGAGGGGGCGCAGCTCGTAGACGCCGTTGAGGTACGTGCCGGGCAGCCCGTGCGGCTCGCCCTCGTCGAGGTTGCCGCGCCAGCCGATGTGCCCGTTGGACAGCGCGAACAGCGACTCCGAGTGCGGTAGCAGGCTCAGGTCGAGCTCGGACTCGCGTAGCTGCCACTGCTCGGTCTGGAAGACCGGATGCTCGATCATCGCACCGCCATCAGCTGTTCGAGGTCTGTCACCACGATGTCGGCGCCGTGCGCGTAGAGCGCCTCGGCCTGCCCGAGCCGGTCCACCCCGACGACGCGGCCGAAGCCCCCGGCGCGCCCCGCCTGCACTCCCGCCTGCGCGTCGTCGAAGACCGCCGCCTGCGCGGCCTCGGCGTCCAGCACGCGGGCGGCGGCCAGGAAGCTGTCCGGAGCCGGCTTGCCCAGCAGCTTCCGGGTGTTGAGGTCGTTGCCGTCGAAGGTGGTGTCGAACAGGTCGGCCATGTCGGCCGCGGCCAGCACCGCGTCGCAGTTCGCGCTCGACGTCACCACCGCGGTACGCAGCCCGGCCGCGCGCGCGGCGCGCACGTAACGCACCGAACCCTCGTAGCGCTCGACGCCCTTAGCACGCAGCAGTTCGTTGAACGCCTCGTTCTTCGCGTTGCCGACGCCCTGAATCGTCTCGGCCGTCGGCGGATCGTCCGGATCGCCCTCAGGCAGGTCGATGCCACGGGTCATCAGGAACGACCGCACGCCGTCGGCGCGCGGCTTGCCGTCCACGTACTGCTCGTAGTCCACGACCTCGTCGAACGGTTCGAACGGCCGCGACGCCCGGGCGCTGAGCCCGCGCAGCAAGGTGTCGAAGGTCTGTTTCCACGCCGCGGCGTGCACGGTCGCCGTCTTGGTCAGCACGCCGTCCATGTCGAACAGGCAGACGCGGATCGCCGCGTTCAGGCCGAGGTTGACGGCTGCCGCGCTCGGATCGACGGCCGGTTCGGGCTTGGATGCGGTCACGGATCGGGACCTCCTTCGTGCGGTGCCGGCAGATGCAGCCTATGCGCTGACGGCTCCGGAAGCCGTCCCGAGCGCGCGCAGGTGCGAGTGCGAACGCTCGCGCTCGGTCGTGCCGCCCCAGATGCCGTAGACCTCGCCGGTCTCCAGCGCGTACGTGCGGCAGTCGATCCGCACCGGGCAGCGCGAGC
>JBKOWZ010000298.1:0-18398 GCA_046724665.1 Actinomycetota bacterium | reverse complement strand
GTCCAGCAGCGGAGGCAGGCCCAGCGGCATCTCGTCGCGCACCAGCTCCGCGCCCGCGTAGAAGCGGCCGTCCGGGACGCCGGCGAGCGCGCGCAGTGCCCCGGCCGCCGCGCCGAACGCAGTGCCTGCCGCCGCCGTCACCGCCGCGTCCACGTCCGAATCCACCACCGCGTCCGCGTCGCGTGCCGAGGTGACGGAGAGTCGGATGTGCATGTGGGGCTGCCTTCTGCGTCATGACGGGAGAACCCGGTCCGGCTCGATTCTCGTCGATGCCACATTCTCTTCGACGCCACGGTATCCGAGTCCGCACGCTCCGTTGTCCGACGCCGCCCCCGGCCCCGGCCCGAGTTTCGAAGGAGTGCGTTCCTGTAGCAGCTTGGGTACGAATCCACTGGCCGTGGTCCACGCGATGCGGTAACGGCACTAGGGTGACCTTGCGCCGATCGCTGCGCCGCGGCGGCGCCAGCCCGAGTTGGACAAAAACTGGGGGAGAGGTTTCGTGGGTCAGCCTATCGGCAGCCGATATGAGCTGGGTGAGCAACTAGGGCGCGGGGCCTTCGGGTCGGTGTGGCGGGGGCGCGTAAGGGACACCGGCGAAGCGGTCGCGGTCAAGGTGCTGCTTGAGGAGTTGGCGACGGATCCGGACGTCGTCACGCGGTTTCTGCGCGAACGCACCGCGCTGGTCGGTCTGCGGCATCGCTCGCTGGTGGCGATCCGCGACCTGGTCGTCGAGGGCGACGTGCTCGCCCTGGTGATGCAGCTGGTCGAGGGCCCGGACCTGCGCGCATACTTGCGTGAGCGGGGCACCCTCGGCCCCGAGGAGGCCGCGCTGCTGGTCGCGGACGTGGCCGACGCGCTCTCGGTCGCCCACGCGGCGAAGATCATCCACCGGGACGTGAAGCCGGCCAACGTGCTGCTGCAACCGGATGCCGGCGGCTACCGGCCGCTGCTGACCGACTTCGGCATCGCCCGGCTCGCCGACGCCCCGTCGGTCACCCGGACCAGCCAGGTCGTCGGCACGCCGTACTACCTGTCGCCCGAGGTCATCTCGGGGCGCAAGGCCACCAGCGCGGTGGACATCTACGCCGCCGGGGTCATGCTCTACGAGCTGCTGACAGGCCATCCGCCGTTTCGCGGCCGGGACGCGATGGAGGTCTTCCGAGCGCACCAGTCGGCGACCGCGCAGCGTCCGGCGGGTGTGTCCGACCGGCTGTGGGCGGTGGTCCTCGTCGCGCTGGCGAAGGACCCGGACGCCAGGCCGTTGGCCGGCGAGCTGGCCTCGCGGCTGCGCGCGGCGGTGCGGGTGAACCAGGAGGGCACCACGGTCCGGCTGCCGGTCAATCCGAACCACGGCACCGTCGTGCTGCCCGCGCTGCCCGCCGACCTGAAGATGGCGGCCGGGTCGCACGCCGCCCCGCACGCGGTCTGGCCCGCCCGCGCGCAGAAGAGCGCCCAAGTCATCCCGATCAACCGGGCCGCGCAGGCGGCCCAGTCCGCCCAAGCGGCACAGGCCGCGCAGATGGCCGCGCCCACCACCCCGCTGCCGCGCCCGACGTATTCCACGCCCGCGCCGCAGGCGAGTCCGGCGCCGAACCAGTACCCGATGGCGTACCAGAACCCGCCGCGTCCCGTGTCGGCGACGCCGCAGTATCGCCCGCCGCAGCAGCATCCCCAGCAGCAGGCGTACCAGGCGCCGCGCAACCAGGCACCCCGGCAGCCGCAGTCGTACTCGCCGGCCGCGCCCGGCCAGCGGTCAGGCCTGAGCCTGCTCAGCAAGCTGGCGATCCTGGTGATCGTCCTCGCCGTCGCCGTCGCGCTCGGCGTGACCGTCGGCAAGCAGCTCGCCAGGCGGCACACCTCGGGCAGCGGCAGCCTCGGTCCGGTCGGCGGACTCCACCGGCACACCGCGGCCGTGGCGATCGCCAATCCGCTCTACGACAACTGAATAATTTCCGCACTTCGCTGTCGCCGACTTGCCCGGCGCTGCGGCGCGTTAGTTGCCCGTCATGTCCCGAGAACGGCACAGTTGCAGCGATACGAAGCCTTCGCGGACCTCACGGAGCGACCGGTGACACGCAAGATCGGCAGCAGGTACACGGTCACCAGGGTGATCGGCCGGGGGACCTGCGGCACCGTCTGGGAGGGCGTCGGGCCGGACGGCCCGGTCGCGGTCAAGCTGTTGCACGAGGACCTGGCCGCGGACCAGACGCTGATCGCCCGCTTCGTACAGGAGCGCACCGTGCTCACCAGCCTGGTGCACCCGAACGTGGTGGCGGTGCGGGACCTGGTGGTGGACGGCACCGACCTCGCGCTCGTGATGGACCTGGTGCGCGGCACCGACCTGCGTGAGCGGCTCGACGCGCAGCGGGCGATGCCCCCGGCCGGCGCGGTCGCGCTGGCCGCCGACGTGGCCGCGGGCCTCGCCGCCGCGCACGCCCGGGGTGTCGTGCACCGCGACGTGAAGCCGGAGAACGTGCTGCTCGACTCGGCCACCGGCGTCGCGCGGCTGACCGACTTCGGCATCGCCCGCCTGGTTGACGGACCGCGCCGCACCCGCGCGACCCGGATCGTCGGCACGCCCGACTACCTGGCGCCCGAGGTCATCGAGGGCTGCCCGCCGGGCCCTCCGGTGGACGTGTACGCCCTCGGCACCCTCGTCTTCGAGCTGCTCACCGGCTGGACCCCGTTCGGCGGCGGCCACCCCGGCGCGGTGCTGCGCCGGCACGTGACCGAAACCGTCCCGGACGTGCCCGGCATGCCGGAGCCGCTGATCGAACTGCTCGCCAACTGCCTGTCCAAGGCCCCGGCCGCCCGGCTGACGGCCGCCGAAGTGGCCGGACGGCTGCGCGTCCTCGCCCCCGAGCTCATCGGACTGCCCGCGCTGCGCGTCGCCGACCCGCGTGCCGTCGTCGATCCCGCCGCGCTCACCGCCGGACCGGGACCCGTGCGGCCGATGACCGTCGGCACGGTACCGATCGTGTACGGCTCGGCCGACGAAGCCGACGCCTCGCGGCAGACACACCTGAACCTCATGCAGCCGATCCGCGAACCGCTCCGCCCCTCGTCGGCGCCCATCCCGGGCACTGGTGAGCCACCCAGCGTCAGCAACCGCACCTCAGCCATCGCCGCAGTCGTCGCGACCGCGCTCGTCTCCGTCGGTGGCTACCTCTGGTGGCACGACCACCGCGCGAGCGAGGGCCAACAGCCTGTCGGTGCCGCCAAGACCGACGCCAAGTCCAATCCCGCGCACCCCGCGAGCACATCACTGTCGCTGTCACTGTCCGCGTCGCCGATGCCTACGCGACCGATCGGCCCCTTAGGTCTCGTCGCCTTCGGACAGGTGGCGGCGCCTCCGGTCAAGCCGATCGGCGCGGTGCACTACGTGAAGGCAGGCGACGTTGCGTACGTCGTCATGACCGGCACGGACGGCAGCGTTCGTTACGCCTCACAACCAGCATCGACCACACCCACCTCATCCTTCACCACCTGGCACACGCTTCCCGGACTCACCACGTCCGCCGAGCCCGCGGTCGTCGGCCGAACCTCCGGCAGCGTGGAGATCTACGCCGTGTCGGCACGCGACGAGGGGATGCACCGCGCGGTCCTGTCCGGCGGTAGGTGGTCGCCGTGGACCGCACTCGCGTCGTCCGGAGCAGGCACGGCCCGCGTCGCCGGCACGCCCGCAGCCGTCGCGCTCTCCGGCGACCGCACCGAAGTCCTCGTCGCCTCGAAAGCGGGCAGCCTGCTGGCCGCCAGCGGATCCGGAGCCGCGACCGGTACCTGGCAGCCCTGGCACACGGTCGCGAGCGCGGGCGCCATCAAGCCCGACGTCGCGCTGACGATCCGCTCGGACGGAACCATGGCCGCGTACGTCATCCGGTCCTCGGACCTGGCCGTGCTGCGTCTGATCAACGACGGCTCCTGGGGCTACACCTATCCCACCGGCGCGGTGGGCCATCCAGAAGCCGCGTATACGAACACCGGTAAGCCCTACCTGTTCATCCAGTCGGTTTCCGGAGGTGTGCAGGTATACGAACCGTCTGGCGCCAACCTGCACGGCACGATGACCTGGGCTCCGGTCGGCGTGACCTCTCAGAACCCGGCCGGTGTGACGCAGATCCCCGGGCTCGGCCTGGTCATGACCGCCACCGCGCCCGACGGCACCGTCCGCCTCTACCGCAGCAGTGTGTGACCAGAGCGGCGTGTGACCAGAGCGGCAGGTGACCAGCACGCCTGAACACCTCTCCCCGTCGCGTACCCTTGAGGGTTGTGGCCGTAGACGTAGCTGAAGAGCTGAAGAACCTGAAGTCCACCATGTACTCGATCGAGGCCGTAGTCGATCTCGACGCGCTGCGCGGCGAGCTCAAGCGGCTGAACGAGGAGGCGGCGGCGCCCGACCTCTGGGACGACCAGGCCAGGGCGCAGAAGGTGACCAGCCGGCTGTCCTACGTCCAGGGCGAGCTGAACCGGGTCGAGACGCTGCGCCGCCGGCTCGACGACGTCGAGGTGCTCGCCGAGCTGGCCGAGGCCGAGGACGACGCGGACACCCGCGCCGAGGTCGAGGCCGAGCTGCCGCGGGTGGCGCAGGCGATCAGCGAGCTCGAGGTCCGCACCCTGCTCTCCGGCGAGTACGACGCACGCGAGGCGCTGGTCACCATCCGTGCCGAAGCCGGCGGCGTGGACGCCGCGGACTTCGCCGAGATGCTCATGCGCATGTACCTGCGCTGGGCCGAGCGCCACAGCTACCCGACCGAGGTCTACGACACCTCGTACGCGGAAGAGGCCGGCATCAAGTCGGCGACCTTCACCGTAAAGGTGCCGTACGCGTACGGAACGCTGTCCGTCGAGCAGGGCACGCACCGCCTCGTGCGCATCTCGCCGTTCGACAACCAGGGCCGCCGCCAGACCTCGTTCGCAGGCGTCGAGGTCGTTCCGGTCGTCGAGCAGACCGACCACATCGAGATCCCCGAGGACGAGCTGCGCGTGGACGTCTACCGCTCCTCCGGGCCGGGCGGACAGGGAGTCAACACCACCGACTCCGCGGTACGCCTGACCCACCTGCCCACGGGCATCGTGGTCTCCTGCCAGAACGAGCGCTCACAGTTGCAGAACAAGGCCTCCGCGATGGCCGTGCTCCAGGCCAAGCTGCTCGACCGCAAGCGCCAGGAGGAGCAGGCGAAGATCGACGCGCTCAAGGGCGACTCGTCCGGCTCCTGGGGAAACCAGATGCGCTCGTACGTCCTGCACCCCTACCAGATGGTGAAGGACCTGCGGACCGAGTTCGAGACCGGGAACACCGCCGCGGTCCTCGACGGGGAGATCGACGGCTTCATCGAGGCCGGAATCCGCTGGCGCCGCACAACGTCGTGACGCTGATCTACTGACACGTGACACTGACCACTGACTCGCCCCACGACCGCAGCGCCTCAGCTAATCCGCTGCCCTGCCTACCTCACCTGAATGTGACTCAGCTCACGCTGGCCCTCAGGCGAACCGGGCCTCCAGCGCGAGCGCGCACACCAACGCGGCGAGAACAGCCAGCGCCGTCCACAACGCCGTGTAGAACCCCCCGGTGCCCCGTCTGTACTGGTCACGTGAGGCGCGGCAGACAGCGCAGCGTCCCTCGGACACCGGTCCCGAACAGTTCGCGCAGGCCAGGTCGTCGCGTCTCATCGCATCCTCCTCGTTGGAGTAGAGAACGCCCCGTGGCGCCCGATCGTTCCCTCCCACCTCCGGCGCGCCTCGTACACTCCAGGGGAACGCCGCGCGGCGTCCTCCCCGAACCGGCTGCCGCGACCGGTTCCCAATGTCTAGACTGCCGCCGGATGGTGATGCAACCGTGATTCGCTTCGAGAACGTCAGCAAGACATATCCCAACCAGACGCGCCCCGCGCTGCGGGAGATGTCGCTGGACATCGAGCGCGGTGAGTTCGTGTTCGTCATCGGCTCGTCCGGCTCCGGCAAGTCCACCTTCATGCGGCTGATCCTGCGCGAGGAGCGGCCGAGCACCGGCCGGGTGATCGTCGCGGGCAAGGACCTCGGCAGGCTGTCCAACTGGAAGCTGCCGCACCACCGCCGGCTGATCGGCACCGTCTTCCAGGACTTCCGGCTGCTGCCGAACAAGACCGTTTACCAGAACGTCGCCTTCGCGCTTGAGGTGATCGGCCGGCCCAAGAGCCAGATCGTCAAGGTGGTGCCCGAGGTGCTCGAACTGGTCGGCCTGGCCGGCAAGGAGGACCGGATGCCCAACGAGCTGTCCGGCGGCGAGCAGCAGCGCGTGGCGGTGGCCCGGGCCTTCGTGAACCGCCCGATGATCCTCATCGCGGACGAGCCGACCGGTAACCTCGACCCGGAGACCAGCGTCGGCATCATGAAGCTGCTGGACCGGATCAACCGGACCGGCACCACGGTCGTGATGGTGACGCACGACCAGGCGATCGTGAACCAGATGCGCAAGCGCGTGCTGGAGCTCGACCAGGGCACCCTCGTGCGCGACCAGGCGCGCGGCGTCTACGGCTACGTGCGTTAACGCACCGGCCGTCGGACCACCCAAGCCAGCAGCATCCGACCAATCGGCAGAGCAGGTATACCCACGATGCGCGTCCAGTACGTACTACAGGAAATCGGCCAGGGGTTGCGACGCAACCTCACGATGGTGATCGCGGTCATCGTCTCGACCGCTGTGGCCCTGGTGATGCTCGGGTCCGGCCTGCTGATGTGGCAGCAGACCCGGCACATGCAGGACTACTGGTACGGCAAGGTCGAGGTCAGCGTCTTCATGTGCAACGAGGAGGACGTGAACAAGTACCCGAACTGCCAGACCGCGGTCACGCCCCCCGAGATGAAGACGATCCACGACACGCTGGCAGCCACCCCGCACGTGCAGACGATCACCGAGGAGACCCCGACCCAGGCGTTCGCGCGCTACCAGCAGCTGCAAAGCGGCTCGGCGCTCTCGCAGGACGTGACGCCGCGGGACATGCAGTACTCCTACCGGGTGAAGCTGGACGACCCGAACAATGCGCAGGTCGTGGAGGGCGCCGTCGCCGGGCTCGCCGGCGTGCAGTCGGTCCAGGACGAGCAGCAGCTGCTCAAGCCGCTGTTCACCTTCATCCACATCGCCGAGATCACCGCGATCAGCGTGGCGGTCATCATGCTGGTGCTCGCCTTCCTGCTGATCTTCAACACGGTGCGGCTGTCCGCGTTCAGCCGCCGCCGGGAGACCGGGATCATGCGGCTGGTCGGCGCGTCGAACTTCTACATCCAGATGCCGTTCCTGCTCGAGGGCGCGGTGGCCGGCCTGTTCGGCGGCCTGCTGGCCTCGGTGATCCTGATCGGGGTCAAGGCGCTGTTCATCAACCACGTGGTGGCGCCGCACCTGACCTCGATCCAGTTCATCGGCTGGTCGCCGTTCGTGTGGATCGTGCCGTTCCTGCTCGCGGTCGGCGTGCTGATGGCGGTGCTGGCCTCGGCGTTCACGCTGCGAAAGTACTTGCGCGTCTGAGCCACAATAGAGCGCATGGTCAAGGAGCGCGGACAGAAGACGATCGCCCAGAACAAGAAGGCGCGGCACGACTACTTCATCGAGGACACCTACGAGGCCGGACTGGTCCTCACCGGAACCGAGGTGAAGTCGCTGCGCGAGGGCCGAGCGTCCCTGGTCGACGGCTTCGCGCAGATCAAGGACGCCGAGCTGTGGCTCTACAACGTGCACATCCCGGAGTACAACCAGGGCACCTGGAACAACCACGCGCCGAGGCGGCTGCGCAAGCTGCTGCTGCACCGCCAGGAGATCCAGAAGCTGATCGGCAAGTCCAAGGAGTCGGGACTTACCCTGATCCCGCTGTCGTTGTACTTCAAGGACGGCCGGGCCAAGGTCGAACTCGGCCTGGCCCGGGGCAAGAAGGACTACGACAAGCGCCAGACGCTGCTCGAGAAGCAGATGAAGCGCGAGGCCGAGCGGGACATGTCCGCCTTCCGCCGCCGTGCCCGCTGACCGACGGCGACAGGGACGGCGACGGCGACGGCGACAGGCCGAAGATCAAAGGATTTCCCGCGCCTCGCCGGTCCGGGTATCCTGGGAATGGCAAGGCGGAACCCCGCGTTCCACCGCTGTTTGAGAACTGCACACACTGCTCACTGCCGCGCGACCGGCCAAGAAGGAAAGAGGCCGAATCACGCGTCCGTGCGCCCTGTGCGTTCTCGCCACGGGGGTGAACGGTTTCGACATTGGACGTCGAAGCAGGGGAAGCGGGCCGAGGAAGCTGTGATGATCTCGTTAACCAGACGCAGCAAAAAAACAAATGCCAATCAGAAGATGGCCCGGGCGAACTTCGCCCTCGCTGCCTGATCTAGCGATCACGTAGCGGGCGGATAGCCCTGTCGGTCCAGGATCGCCCCCGGCCTGGAATCCGGCATCGCTAGGGGGCTCAACCTCAGGAACAGGCCACGGGTGACTGAGGGAAACTCACGTGGCTGGGCTCGTCGGCGACTCGTCCCAGGGATCGCCGGAGCCGAGAAAAGCGCACTGGGACTACGCCCGTAGAAGCCCTGTTGCGTCGCCGATGGACCCGGGTTCGATTCCCGGCACCTCCACCACAATCCTGTTATCCGAACCACGGTCCACAAGAACAAGCTCAACAAGTTCGGTGATCGTCAGCTTGTAATGAGCGCTGCCCGTATGTTGCTGCGGATCACGTTCCGGGCATCTCGACGGCAAGACCGGCTTCCCGTGCCGCGTCGGCCAAGCGTTTGTCGTAGGTGATGAAGGATGCGGGACTGGCCCGCAGCGCGGTGGCCAGGTGGATCGCGTCCAAGGACCGCACGGTCGCCGGCTTGACGCTCTGAGCCAGGATGCGGATGTTGACGTCGATGTCGATGAGGTTCACCAGGTCGAGCACGTGGTGAAGCCGGGATGCCGATTGCGGGGCGTAGCGCGCCAGGGCGCGGAAAGCCTCGACTTCCGACAAGGCCGAACTCGTCCAGGGCGAGTCGATGCGCTCGTCGAGCCATTCACGCAGCGCCTGAGTCTCGTTCTCGGCGTGGACCAGCTTGACGACTGCGGCCGAGTCCAGGTAGATCGCACCCGCCACCTCAGCGTTCGTCCGCCCGCTCGGCGGCGATGAGCTGCGCGACGTCGACGCCGTCGGGTTCGTCTAGCTCCATGCGCAAGACGGCACGCTTCATCGCTGCGGCGCGCTCGGCGCGCATCCCGGCCTCGATGATCGCCTGCCGGATCGCGGCGGAGCGGCTCACGCCGTCGTGCGTGAGTATGTCGAGGGCGTGAGAGGTCTCGGCGTCGGGACGGATGGTGATGGTGTCAGCCATGGACCAAGCGTAAGACGGCTTGTCTTACGCCGCAAGGCGATGGGCAGCGGACCGCGCCTCACCTCTGTGAACTGGGCATTCGGGTTCGAGTAAGAGGCCAAGGGGCGCGGCGTTGTGGGCGCGAATCAGGCATCGCTCAGGCGCCGACGTAGGCGGCGAGGTGTTGGCCGGTGAGGGTGGTGCGGGCGGCGATGAGGTCGGCGGGGGTGCCCTCGAAGACGATGCGGCCGCCGTCGTGGCCGGCTCCGGGGCCGAGGTCGATGATCCAGTCGGCGTGGGCCATGACGGCTTGGTGGTGTTCGACCACGATGACCGACTTGCCGGAGTCCACCAGGCGGTCGAGTAGGCCGAGGAGTTGCTCGACGTCGGCTAGGTGGAGGCCGGCGGTGGGCTCGTCGAGGACGTAGATGCCGCCCTTGTCGGCCATGTGGGTGGCCAGTTTGAGCCGCTGGCGCTCGCCGCCGGAGAGGGTGGTCAGCGGCTGGCCGATGGCGAGGTAGCCGAGGCCGACGTCGGCCAGGCGGTCGAGGATCGTGCGGGCGGCCGGGGTGCGCGCTTCGCCTTCGCCGAAGAACTCTCGGGCGTCGGTTACCGACATGCCGAGGACCTCGCTGATGTCCTTGCCGCCGAGGCGGTATTCCAGCACCGACGATTCGAACCGCTTGCCCTCGCATACCTCGCAGGTGGTGGCCACGCTCGCCATCACCGCCAGGTCGGTGTAGATGATGCCGGCGCCGTTGCAGTTGGGGCACGCGCCCTCGGAGTTGGCGCTGAACAGCGCCGGCTTCACGCCGTTGGCTTTCGCGAACGCGGTGCGGATCGGGTCGAGCAGGCCGGTGTACGTGGCCGGGTTGCTCCTGCGCGAGCCGCGGATGGTGGTCTGGTCAACGGATACGACACCCGCGTCGGCGGGGATCGAACCGTGCACGAGCGAGCTCTTGCCTGAGCCCGCGACGCCGGTGACGACGACGAGCACGCCGAGCGGGATGTCTACGTCGATGTCGCGCAGGTTGTGCGTCGTTGCGTTGCGGATCGGCAGCTTGCCGGTGGGGGTGCGTAGCTTGTCGTTGGCCTTGAGGGCTGCACGGTCGTCCAGGTGGCGGCCGGTGGTGGTGCCGCTCTTGCGCAGGTCGTCGAGGGTGCCCTCGAAGCAGACGGTGCCTCCGGCCGTGCCTGCTCCGGGGCCGAGATCGACGACGTGGTCGGCGATCGCGATCATCTCCGGCTTGTGCTCCACGACCAGCACCGTGTTGCCCTTGTCCCTCAGTTGCAGCAGCAGATCGTTCATCCGCTGGATGTCGTGGGGGTGCAGGCCGGTGGTCGGCTCGTCGAAGACGTAGGTGACGTCGGTGAGCGACGAGCCGAGCTGGCGGATCATCTTGACGCGCTGCGCCTCGCCGCCGGACAGCGTGCCCGAGGGCCGGTCGAGCGAGAGGTAGCCGAGGCCGATCTCGACGAAGGACTCGAGGGTTTGGCGCAGGCTGGCGAGCAGTGGGGCGACCGACGGTTCGTCGAGGCCTGCTACCCAGTCGGCCAGGTCGCTGATCTGCATCGCGCACGCGTCGGCGATGCTGACGCCCTTGATCTTCGACGACCGGGCAGCCTCGGCCAGCCGCGTGCCGTCGCACTCGGGGCAGGTCGTGAAGGTGACCGCGCGGTCCACGAAGGCCCGCACGTGCGGCTGCATCGCCTCCTTGTCCTTGGACAGCATCGACTTCTGGATCCGCGGGACCAGGCCCTCGTAGGTCATGTTGATGCCCGCGATCTTCATCCTGGTCGGCTCGCGGTACAGGAAGTCCTCCAGCTCCTTCCTGGTGAACTTCCGGATCGGCTTGTCCGCGTCGTAGAAGCCCGACTCGGCGTAGAGCCGCGAGTTCCAGCCGCCACCGGTGTAGCCGGGCACGGTGATCGCGCCCTCGTTGAGCGACTTGTTCTCGTCGTAGAGCTGGGACAGGTCGATGTCGGAGACCGAGCCGCGGCCCTCGCAGCGCGGGCACATGCCGCCGGTGATGCTGAAGCTGCGGCGCTCCTTCACCGTCTTGCCGCCGCGCTCCATCGTGACCGCGCCGGCGCCGCTGACCGAGGGGATGTTGAAGGAGAACGCCTTCGGCGAGCCGATGTGCGGCTGCCCGAGCCGGCTGAACAGGATGCGCAGCATCGCGTTGGCGTCGGTGGCCGTGCCGACCGTGGAGCGCGGGTCGGCGCCCATCCGCTGCTGATCGACGATGATCGCCGTGGTCAGGCCCTCGAGCACGTCAACGTCGGGCCGTGCGATGTTCGGCATGAAGCCCTGCACGAAGGTGCTGTAGGTCTCGTTGATCAGCCGCTGCGACTCGGCGGCGATCGTGTCGAACACCAGGGAGCTCTTGCCCGAGCCGGACACGCCGGTGAACACCGTCAGCCGCCGCTTCGGGATCTCGACGCTGACGTCCTTGAGGTTGTTCTCGCGCGCGCCGTGCACGCGGATCAGCTCGTGGCTGTCGGCCGCGGCAGCGTTCGTGCTCGTGTTCGTGGCCATGCTCGTGGTCTCCCTCCGCTCCGCCGCCGCTCCCGCGCTCAGACCGTGTCGTCACGACCGAGCGCGGGAGCGGTGTTCGGCACTCACTTGTCCTGCAACAGCCCGAGGACGTTGCCGTCGGGGTCGGCGACCGTGGCCACCACGCGGCCCGGCCCGACCTCGTGCACCGGCTCCTTCACGGTGGCGCCCGCGGCGGTCACCTCGGCCAGCTTCGCCTCGATGTCCGGCACGTGCCAGTAGGCTACCGGCGCGGTCATGCCCTGCGGCCCGCCGCTCGGAACCAGCCCGATGTGCTGGCCCGCGGCGTCGAAGCCGACGTAGTACTCCGAGTCGGCGGTCGGCTCGGCGCCGAGCAGCGCGGCGTACACGGCCTTGGCCTTCGTCAGGTCGGAGACCGGGTGCAGCACGGTCTTGATTCCCTGGGGCGCGGTATCGGTCATGGTCACTCCTAGAGTCGTGGGTCCAGCGGACCCGGGCTGTGGACCGGTGTTGATGTCCACGACCGCAACACTAGGCGCGGGCCGATGGCGACGCTTCTTGAATCCTGATCGGTCTGCCGGGCCGCGACTCACATGGCGACTTACCCAGCTGGGAGCAGGGCGGCGAGATCCTCGGCTAGAGCCTGAAAGGCGCGCGTGCGGTGCGAGATCGCGTTCTTCTGCGCGGCGGTCATCTCGGCGGTGGTCCGGTCGTAGCCGTCGGGCAGGAAGATCGGGTCGTAGCCGAAGCCGTTCTCGCCGCGGCGCTCGTGCAGCAGGCGGCCGTCGATTCGGCCCTCGCGCACCGTTTGGGTGCCGTCGGGCAGGGCGAGCGCGGCGGCGCAGGCGAAGTGGGCCGCGCGGTGCTCGTCGGCGATGTCGGCGAGCTGGGCCAGCAGCAGGTCGAGGTTCGCCGCGTCGTCGCCGTGCTTGCCGGCCCAGCGCGCGGAGAAGATGCCGGGGGCGCCGCCGAGCACGTCCACGCAGAGACCCGAGTCGTCCGCGATCGACGGCAGGCCGGTGCGGCGCGCCGTTTCCGCCGCCTTGAGCAGCGCGTTCTGCGCGAAGGTCACTCCGGTCTCGGCCACGTCGGGCAGGTCGGGGAACGTGTTCACGCCGACGAGTTCGACGGTGACGCCGGTCTCGGCCAGGATCGCGCGCAGCTCGGTGATCTTGTGCGGGTTGCGGGTGGCGAGGACGACCCGCGGTGCCAGTGTCACGGCCGCATCCACCTCCACAGCCACAGTCAGCGTCCCAGCGCCTTGTGCTGAATCGCGGTCAGGTCGGCGCACCCGGCCGCGGCCAGGTCGAGCAGCGCGTTCAGTTCGGCGCGGTCGAACGGCGCGCCCTCCGCCGTGCCCTGGACCTCGACGAAGCGGCCGTCGCCGGTGCACACGACGTTCATGTCGGTCTGCGCCTTGACGTCCTCCTCGTAGCAGAGGTCGAGCATCGGGACGCCGCCGACGATGCCCACGGAGACCGCCGCCACCGAGCCGGTCAGCGGCTCCTTCCCGCCGCGCAGCGCGCCCTGCTTGCGCAGCCAGGCCACCGCGTCCACCAGCGCCACGTACGCGCCGGTGATGGCCGCCGTGCGGGTGCCGCCGTCGGCCTGCAACACGTCGCAGTCCAGCACGATCGTGTTCTCGCCGAGCGCCTTGTAGTCCACCACGGCGCGGATCGCCCGGCCGACCAGCCGGGAGATCTCGTGCGTACGCCCGCCGATGCGGCCCTTGACCGACTCGCGGTCCGAGCGTTCGTGCGTGGCCCGCGGCAGCATCGCGTACTCGGCGGTGACCCAGCCGAGCCCGGAGCCCTTGCGCCAGCGCGGCACGCCCTCGGTCACCGAGGCGGCGCACAGCACCCGGGTGCGGCCGAACTCCACCAGCACCGAGCCCTCGGCGTGGTCGAGCCACTCCCGGGTGATGGTCACCGCGCGCAGCTGCTCGCAGGTACGGCCGTCGGCCCGCACGGTGCTTGGCGCGGCCGGGTTCGAGGTCTGGGTCATGAGTCGAGCGTAGTCGCCGCGGCGACCCGGCCGAGCTCGGGGCCGAGGAAGCGGCGGCCGATCTCCTTGAACCGCTCCGGATCGCCGGTGGTGCGGAACTCGTGCACCGGCGCCGGCAGCGACTCGTCCCGCATCAGGCCGAGCTTGGCCAGCCGCCGGTAGACGTCCTTCGCGGTCTCCTCGGCGCTGGAGATCAGGGTGACCCGCTCGCCCACGACGTACGCGATGACGCCGGTCAGCAGCGGATAGTGGGTGCAGCCGAGGATCAGCGTGTCCACCCCGGCGGCCGTGACCGGGTCGAGGTACTCGTGCGCCACCTTGATCAGCTCCTCGCCGCCGGTGACGCCGTCCTCGACGAACTCGACGAAGCGCGGGCAGGCCTGCGTGACGAGGGTCACGTGCGGCGCGGCGGCGAAGGCGTCCTCGTACGACTCGGAGGTCTTGGTCGCCTGCGTGCAGATCACGCCGACGTTGCCGTTGCGGGTGGCGGCGGCCGCGCGGCGGGTGGCCGGGTGGATCACCTCGATCACCGGGACGGCGTAGCGTTCGCGCGCGTCGCGCAGCACCGCGGAGCTGGCCGAGTTGCAGGCGATCACCAGCATCTTCACCCCCTGGTCCACCAGCAGGTCCAGGCACTCGAGCGAGTATCGGCGCACGTCGGCGATCGCCTTGGTGCCGTACGGCTGCCGCGCGGTGTCGCCGAGGTACAGGATCGGCTCGTGCGGCAGCTGGTCCAGCACGGCGCGCGCGACGGTCAGGCCGCCGTAGCCGCTGTCGAAGATGCCGATCGGTGCGTCAGCCGCGGTGGATTCGAACGCGGTGTAGTCAAGCACCGGGCAACAATAACCGGAACCGGCACCACGGCCCGCTCAGGCCCACAGCTGCCCTTCGAGCCGGTCGCCCGCCTCGTCGAGGGTGCCTTCGTACGCGCCGGTGGACAGGTACTTCCAGCCACCGTCCGCCACGACGAAGGCGATGTCGGCCCGCTCGCCCGCCGCTGCGGCCTTGCGTGCGATGCCGAGCGCCGCGTGCAGGGCGCAGCCGGTGGAGATTCCGGCGAAGATGCCCTCGACCTCCAGCAGCTGGCGGGTACGGCGCAACGCGTCAGTTGAGCCGACCGAGTAACGCGTCGTCAGCACGTCGGCGTCGTAGAGCTCCGGGACGAAACCCTCGTCGAGATTGCGCAGTCCGTAGATCAGATCGTCGTACCGTGGCTCGGCCGCGACGATCTGAATGCCCGGCACCTTCTCACGCAGGTACCGCCCGACGCCCATCAGCGTGCCGGTCGTGCCGAGGCCGGCCACGAAGTGCGTGATCGTCGGCAGGTCCTCCAGCAGCTCCGGGCCGGTGCCGGAGTAGTGCGCGCCGGAGTTCGCCGGATTTCCGTACTGGTAGAGCATCACCCAGTCGGGGTGCTCGGCGGCCAGGCCCTTGGCCACGCGCACCGCCTCGTTCGAGCCGCCGGCCGCCGGGGACGGGATGATCTCGGCGCCCCACATGCGCAGCAGCTGGCGGCGCTCCTCGCTGGTGTTCTCCGGCATCACGCAGATCAGCCGGTAGCCCTTGAGCTTCGCCGCCATGGCCAGCGCGATGCCGGTGTTCCCGCTGGTCGGCTCCAGGATGGTGGCCCCGCGGGCGAGCTTGCCCGCCGCCTCGGCGGCCTCGATCATCGCCAGCGCCGGGCGGTCCTTGACCGAGCCGGTGGGGTTGCGGTCCTCCAGCTTCGCCCAGATCCGCACGTCCGCGGACGGCGAGAGCCGCGGCAGCCCGACCAGCGGAGTGTGGCCGAGCGAGTCGAGCAGCGAGTCGTAACGCATGTCAGCGGCTGCCGCCGGCCACCGCCGGCAGGACGGTGACCGCGTCCCCGTCGGCCAGCGGCGTGGTCAGTCCGCCGGTGAAGCGGACGTCTTCGTCGTTCAGGTACACGTTCACGAAACGGCGCAGCTCGCCGTTCTCGATCAGCCGCTCGCCGATGCCCGGGTGGCGCTGGTCGAGGTCGGCGATCACGTCGCGCAGCGTGCCGCCCTCGGCCTCGACGCGCTTGGCGCCGTCGGTGTAGCTGCGCAGGATGGTCGGAATGGAGACCTGGACGGCCATGAAATCTGCTCCTGGGTTGTCTGCACTGGCACGCTGGCGGCCGTGGGCACACCGGAGAACGCTCGGACCATGCTATCGATTCCCCCGGCTGTCAAGTATCGCCGGGTACTGATTCGGGGCGCGGCCCGGGTCGGGCGCGGATCAGGCGTTCACCCACGGCGCCGGGCCGCCGCCGGAGGAGTGCATCACGGCGAGGAACACGGTCACCAGGGTCAGCCACCGGGTCATCGGGTTGCGCGGCAGCAGCGCCAGGATCACCCACGCCAGCGCCGCGTACCAGGGCAGCGACCAGGGGGCGACCACTATCCAGGCGAAACACAGCGCGAACGGCACGGTGACCGCGGTCGGCTGGTCCGCGGAGAAGCGGCGGTAAATGAACACCGCGAGCGCGATCATCAGGATCGGCCACGCGATCGAGGTGGCGACCGCGCCGATGTGCTGCCCCACGTCCGACAGGCCGAACAGGGCGAAGCAGCCCTGTATCGCCAGCTGGAACGCCCGCCACGGCGACGGCGTCGCCACCAGGCCGGAGGCGGCGAGCAGCTGCTTGAGCGCGTGCACGCCGAAGAACGAGTAGAAGAACGTCACCGCTCCGACGCCGCCGACCGCGTAACGCACCATGTTGCGCCAGTCGCGCCGCATCAGGATCGTCCACGCCAGCCCGGCCCCGACCAGCCCGGCGTTCAGCTTGAACGCGCAGGCGACGCCGACCGCGACGCCCGCCGCGACGTACCGCCAGCCGCGGCCGCCGCGCCGGATGACCTGCACCGCGATCACGGAGGCCGCCGCCGCGTAGGTGTCCAGGTGCCCGCCGGCCACCAGCTGCTGGATCAGCACCGGATTGGCCGTCCACATCAGCGTGGCGCGCACCGGGTCGGACGCCGTCTTGAGCAGGAAGTAGCCGACGCCGAGGAATACGGCGCCGTTGAAGATCATCAGATAGTGCACGGTGGCGCTGGGGCTCAGGCCGCCGAGCCAGGCCGCGAGCTGCTGCACCCACGTCGCTATCGGTCCGTACACCGAGGGCGTGCGCGTCCACATCGGGCCGACCGACTGGGTGTACGGGTTGCCCGGCAGCAGGATGTCCGGGCCGTTGGTGTAGGGGTCGAACCCCTTGTTGGCCATGTGCCCGTAGGCCGCGTAGCTGGCCGTGTCGGACGAGCCGACCGGCGTGATGTTCACGATCAGCGCCACGATCGCGCAGGCGGCGAGGAACAGGTGCCGCGGATCCGGCCGCCAGCCCCGGCTGTTGGCCCACAGCAGCCCGGACAGGCCGAGGCACTGGAGCACGATCGCCAGGTAGGTCAGCGGGAAGGACACCCACCAGGGCAGCTCCCACAGGTGCCCGGACAGCGGCAGGATCACCGGCTTGAGCAGCGCCGGGTCGCCGGTGTGGTTCGGCGGCAGCGTGTTGAAGTTGGGCGACAGGACGCCCACGACCATCACCAGCAGCAGCCCGGTCAGCGACACGCCGAGCGCCACCCGCGGGGTGGCCAGGGTTGAGCCGGCCAGCCGGTAGACGAACTCGATCAGCTCGCCGAGCAGGCGGCGCGGGCCGAGGAAGCGTCCGCCGGGCGCGGGGGGCCGGTCCAGCGAGCCGGCCGCGGACACGCTCGGCACCGGGGCGGCGGTGGCACCGCCCGCGCGCCGCGTGGCCGAATCGCTCATCGCTCCCTCTCCGCGTGCCCGTGACCCCGGCAGATTCACTGAGCTGCGGTCGGACGTCGGGATCCGCGGCGATGATAGTGCTTAGGCCGCCCCGGCGCCCGCGGATTGTGCGCGGCCCGCGGGTTCGAGGACCTCCGCCTTCGGTCGCGGCGCCGTGTCGGGCTCCTTGCGCGGCTCCTCGGCCGTCGTGGCCGACCACAGCGCGCGCAGCGCCAGCAGCGTGGCGGCGAGCAGGACCATGTTGCGCCCGGCCACGATCGCGTTGCCCAGGAAGCCGTGCTTCAGGATCTGGTTGAACAGCAGCGGGAACTCGATCTGGCTGACCAGCGTGCAGCCCAGCACCAGCCGGGCCGGCACCGCCATCAGCGTGCCGCGGTGCCCTGTCGCGTCCTTCGCCGGGCCGTTCTCGGCGAGGCACAGCGCGGCCAGGCCGATCAGCCAGATGAGGTACTGCGGGCTGAGCACCCGGCTGGTGACCACCATCACCAGCAGCACGGTGAACCCGGTGTCGTACATGAGCGCCGGGGTCCACCGGTCCGGGTGGAACCGGCGCACCCGCCACCACAGCACGATGCCCCAGCCGATCAGCGTCGTCACGATCGCGCCCGAGGCGACGATGCCCGTGCCCGGGCCGGCCAGCTGGAAGTTGCCGTCGGCGTGCACCGTGCGGATCGGGTAGCCGAACCAGGAGGCGATCATGAAGGGCGAGGCGAAGACGGCCTCCACCTCGATGCCGCGGGTTGACTGGTGTGAGAGGAAGGACAGCGCACCGGGCAGCGCGGCGGCCAGCAGCCCGCAGACCGCC